>CAYWXW010000160.1:5405-6724 GCA_964462265.1 uncultured Porticoccaceae bacterium
CGAGGAAAACGCCGAGCAAAAATACCAAAACAAGCGCCACAAGAATGGCCGCGCAAAGGGGTGATACTGGCAATGGGACACCCAAGCTCGCAAGCCATAGCGGCACCAGGATCAGCAGTGAAAAAACAAGCGGTGCCAAACCATTCACCAGCGCCACTAGCAGGGGCGCTAGGCGTGCTGCCTGACCATGTGTGCTTTGCTGGAGATCGCTGATCATCGCGTCCTCCAGCTTGCCCAGAGCGTGCCGCCGCTCCGCGGATTCACTGATATATGCACTACTCACACCGCTCATGCCCAGAGCAATAGCCGCGCCCAGGCAAACATTGATAACCACCGTTAAATCAGCAGGTGTGCTGACAAGAAATCCGAGGATGAGCCCCATCATGGTGAGCGCCCCATCAAAACCATTGACCACAAAATAGCGTCGCAATACCAGGTGGCTATGGGTGATGCGCAACAGCAATCTGGTGTGACTTAATAGCCCCATAGTCCCCTAGGCAGCATCGGTTTCACTTTGTACTTCCACCTCATCAATACTGTGCAGCGAACCGCCCATACTGGTAATGGCGGATTGAACTGCATCAAAATCAATGGCGTTTGCCTCCACCTCTATTTGCAGCGTTTCGGTCTTTTCATCCACCTCAAGAACCGTCAAATGCACTCGATAGTCGGTGCCGACTTCGGCAATGGCCCTGGAAAATTCAAGCGCATTCGGCTGATGGGGTTTAAGAACATCCAGGACTAGTCTTTTGACCGAAACCATAAATTTAACCCCTAATCTGTTTGCTATTTTTACCGAATGCAGACATGACAATATACATGCTGATACTTCCAGCCATTAAAAAAGATTGGTTTTAAGTATATCTACTTCCTTTCATGATCCACAGCATTCACGTAAGGACTTTATGCTCTAATTGATTTAGATTCGATATCGCTTTCTGCATCAATAGCTAGGAGCCATCTAACCAGCAATCATTGGCATGAAATGCTCGCCAGACCATGGCGACCTAGATTATAGTTTCAGCAGAATAGAAATCCCCTAAAGTAGCTGAAGCGCCAGTTTCTAAACACCCGCATACCTATGCCCTTCAGCAGAAATCCCACGATGTAGAAGTCAGCGCCACCCAGCAAAGCCTTTTACGCTAACCGACAAATTTCAAGACGAGAAGAGATGACAAATTCATCCCACTATTCATGCCAGGTGGTTTGCTACGCCGAGTCCTTTAATTTCACCACGTTGACGGAAACGTTACTCGCCTCGGGGCGAGGAGTGAAGTATCGCAACGTATTCTATATTGAGCTGGAACAAGGTAGTTACG
>CAYWXW010000161.1:0-6423 GCA_964462265.1 uncultured Porticoccaceae bacterium
GGAGCTTAACGCCCCCGCAACGCGGATAGCACCGTGGCCATAGGCATTGGCCTTGACCACCGCCATAATTTGCGCGCCCGGCGTAAGGTGTCGAGCCTGAGCAAAATTGTGGCGTAAATTAGCCAGTGAGATAAGCGCTTCGATCGGTCGAGTCATAAAGTTTATTATTCAGAAAATCGTTCAGAAAAAAGGGGACACGGACTCAGTAAAACAACAGTTCTGTTAAGCGCGCATAGTGTCACAGGGCAAGTTACGAGAATCAAGTATTGCCAGCCAGTATAATTACCAGAAGACCTTTTGATTACCGAGAGACCTTTTGTTTAGGCTTCAAGGCACGGGTATACTTCGCTACCAAAATCACCACACCATCCTTTTCCCCCCCCAAAAAAATTCAGGAGAGCATTATGGCCGCCGACTGGGCTAGCTTTAACTGGGAAGACCCCTTCCTTATCGAAGAACAACTGAGCGAAGACGAGCGCATGATTATGCACAGCGCCCGACAATACGCCCAGGACAAGCTGTTGCCACGCGTGCAAATGTCTTTCCGTGAAGAGCGCATGGACCGGGAGATTTTTAATGAAATGGGTGATCTGGGTCTGCTGGGCTCGACCATCGAGGGCTACGGCTGCCCCGGTGTTAACTATGTAAGCTACGGTCTAATCGCCCGCGAGGTTGAGCGCGTCGACTCCGGCTATCGCTCGATGATGAGCGTGCAATCGAGCCTGGTAATGCACCCCATCTACACTTACGGCACCGAGGCGCAGCGGGAAAAGTACTTACCCAAACTGGCCAGCGGTGAATGGGTCGGTTGCTTCGGTCTCACCGAGCCCGACCACGGCTCCGACCCCGGCGGCATGAAAAGTCGCGCCAAATCTGTCAAGGGCGGTTACAGCCTGACGGGTAATAAAATGTGGATTACCAATTCGCCCATCGCCGATGTTTTTGTGGTGTGGGCCAAAACCGACGACGGTATTATTCGCGGCTTTGTGCTGGAAAAAGGCATGAAGGGTCTGTCGGCACCGAAGATCGAAGGCAAGCTCGCCCTGCGCGCTTCGGTAACGGGTGAGATTGTGATGGATGAGGTCTTCGTATCGGAAGATCACCTGCTACCCAATGTGAAAGGTTTGAAAGGCCCCTTCGGCTGCCTCAACAGCGCACGCCTGGGCATTTCCTGGGGTGCATTGGGTGCCGCCGAAACTTGCTGGCAAACAGCGCGCCAATATGTGCTCGACCGCAAGCAATTCGACCGCCCCCTGGCCGCTAATCAGTTAATACAAATGAAGCTGGCGAATATGCAAACCGAAATTCACCTCGGCTTGCTCGGCTCTTTGAACGCGACGCGCTTGAAAGATAAAGGCCAACTAGCGCCCGAATTGATCTCGATGATGAAGCGCAATAACTGCTCGAAGTCATTGGATATTGCCCGCGTTGCCCGCGACATGCTCGGCGGCAACGGTATCTCCGATGAGTTCCCGATTATGCGCCACATGATGAACCTCGAAGTGGTTAACACCTACGAGGGTACAGCGGATATTCACGCGCTAATTTTGGGTCGTGCCCAGACGGGGATTCAGGCGTTTTTCTAAACGCCTAATAACAGGCTATGCCAATAGTCGCCTATTCCAGCTCGTCAAATTGCTCAGCCCCTGGCCCCAGGGGCTGGCCATAACTGAACTCGACAAAATTGCCGTTGGGGTCGCGTAAACCGCAGTAATAGCCCACCGGGAAGCCTTCATCGCGCGGCGGCCACACCAGGCAAGCGCGTTCGCGGCCCCGTTCGGCAATGGCATCGACAGCAGCTCTGCTATCCAGAGCAAAGCCAAAGTGGCGGTAGTCCGTATCAGGTAATTTGAGGTTTTGCCCACCATTCATCAGCACAAAAATAAAATCGCTTTCACGGCCCGGTTCCGCCATCCAGACAATGCGTTGCTCCCCTGCCGTGCGCGAATGCACAATCGCCATGCCACAATACTGCTGATAAAAATCAATGCAGGCATCGATATCAATAACGTGCAGGGCAATGTGGGTAATGCGTGGGGTGGGCATGGCGCGAGTTCTCCGTTGGCTGTGCGCGTCAGTTAATTATCAGCCTATATACACAGCGATGCTCGGCGGCAGAATGAATTCAGCAAGCCGAGCAAGCACCTCGACTCGGGATCAAGTGAGGTGCTGACCAGCTCAGTCAACGCGTGAGAATACTCAAGGTTGTCGCAGCGGTATCATCTTCTATCCAGCCACCGCCATTTTGCGCAAGGGCCACTTTTGCCCCCTCAACCTGGCGCTTGCCGCAACGGCCGCGCAGTTGATTGGTGAGCTCAACCAACTGAGCACAACCAGTGGCACCGACAGGATGACCTTTGGCCACCAAACCGCCACTGGTATTAACGGGTACACGACCGCCGAGGTCTGTTTCACCATCGCGAATCATCTGCACGCCTTCACCGGGCTTACACAACCCCAGCTCTTCGATATACATCAACTCTGCCGGCGAGGCCGCATCGTGTAGTTCGACCACATCGACATCTTCCGGGCCAACGCCAGCCATAGCGTAGGCTTTTTCACCGGCCCTGTCATTACAGCTGCGACCACCGGGCTGGCCTGAAACCAGAGTGATGGTCTCGGCGGTAACGGCATCGCAGCCGTTCTTGCGGGCAAAGTCTTCGGAGGTAAATACCAGCACGGCAGAGCCATCACCAATAGGTGAGCACATGGCCAGCGTTAAGGGGTCGACAATCAAGCGGCTGGCGAGGATTTCTTCAACGCTTAAGGCTTTCTGAAACTGGGCCTTGGGGTTGAGAGAGCCAAACTTGTGGGACTTGGCGGCAACACGGGCGAAATCTTCCATCGTCGCGCCAGTTCTCTCCATGTATTTACGGGCTTTACCCGCGTAGACATCCATAAACCCCGAGCGGCCCGGCTCACTGCCGGCGGTTAACGGGTCGTCAGAGCCGGTCTCGGCTTTAATTTCTTCAAGATCCATGGCCGCAATTAATGCCTTGAACGATAGCATTTTATCTTTGTGGGTCATCTTCTCTGAGCCAATGGCGAGAGCGACTTCACTCTGTCCGGAGGCCACGGACAACCAGGCCAGGTGTGCTGCCGTCGAGGCCGAGGCACAGGCATTTTCGACATTGATAATCGGCTTGCCCATCAGTCCCGATTCACGCAGAGCAATTTGACCGGGAATCATTTCCTGCCCGGTGATTAAGCCACCAACGGCATTGCCAAAAAAGATAGTATCAACATGGTCGGCATTGATAGCGGCATCAAGCATCGCTTCATTTAAGGCCTCAGTGGTCAGGCTGCGTAGCGTGGCATCCATACGCTTGCCGAAATGAGTCATTCCGGTACCGGCTATTTTTACTTTGCGCATTATTTTTCCTCTTTACTTCAGTCTTGTTCGTTCATGTATTAAACCGTTCCAGCCTTAAACCTCTGCAAGATCGAACAGCTCAGCAGCACTATAGACCCCCTGAGGTATTGAGCAAACGCTGAATCTCCGGTAGTGCGCGGCGTACGCTCTCTTTGCCCTCGTCGATACACTCGGCGGCTCGATAAAACTCCAGCAAGCCGATATCAGCCAGCTCGGGTGTGATTAAAATATCTGGCGGCTCCCCGACCATACGACTGCGAGTGATACGATCCTGAATAAGATTAATAGAGCTAGCAATGGTCTCGAATACTCGCGGCGCCTTCTCATCGTCGTCCTCAGCATTCCCGTTTTGTTTAAGGCCACCCCCTAAGGACCAGGATATTTTGTCACTCCAGTGGGCTGGCGCTTCTTCCCCGCCACTGCGAACAGGCTTGCTAAGGTGCCTACCGACAAGATTGCCATTGAGATTAACCGCGATAACAAAATCGGCACCCAGGGCTCGACACACTGAAACAGGCACCGGATTAACCAGCCCGCCATCGACCAGCCAGCGGTTTTTATGCCGCACGGGAGGAAACAAGCCGGGCAGGGAAATTGAAGCCCACACTGCATCGAGTAGCGAGCCCTCAGTGAACCAAACCTCACGACCACTGTTTAAATCCGTTGCTACTGAGGCAAAGGGACGCTGCAGATCGGCAATAGAAAAACTTTCATCGGCAATAAACTGCCTGAGCACCTTCTGTAAACGATCTTTGTTGATCACACCATTAAGGGAGGTATCCAGACTGGCAAAGCGAGCCGTTTCAAGCAGGCTTAGGGATCGCACCCAATCTTCAAGCTCAGCGATTTTGTTGGCTGCATAAGATGCGCCCACCAGGGCTCCAATCGAACAGCCACAAATAATATCGGGCTCAATGCCGTGAGCCTGCAGAGCTTCAATAACACCGATATGAGACCAACCACGGGCAGAACCACTACCCAGTGCCAGACCAATTTTTATTTTATGAGTAGAACGTTCAGAAGAGGGCATAAGTCAGCAGACGGTTTCTCGAATAATCTGTACAAAAGTATCTTACTCAACAGGCTTCGTAAAGAAATATGATTCTTACAAATTGCAAAACGGCGCATCGCTGCGCCGTTTTGAAGGAAGATCTAATTAAGGTTTTTTATCAAGAACAACCCTAATCAAAGTGGAGAAAAAAAGGGACTACACTTTCTGTGCGGAAAGCACCAAAGCATCAACTTTCAATGTTTTTCCTTCTAATTCGATATCATCTTCTTCAAAGTATTCGCTACCTGTCAGACGCCAGCCAACAGTTTTCATTGCCTCTTCAATCTCTGCTTTTTCACGCAATTTGAAACCGTGCTGTGTAAAACTTTGAGCTTTCATGGTATCTGAAGTACGCATACCCAGAGCCACTCGACCACCCGGCTTTAACCAACGATCAATGAGGCTGAACAGTGCAGCTATATCTTCAATAAAGTAAATAATATTGACACCAAAAACAGCATCGACTGAACCCTCTTCAATGGGTGCATCAAAGCAATCTTCATTGTGTATTGTCATTTTACATTCGGCATATTCCGCCAAATTATCGCGCACCTGCTGTGCCATATCGGAGGAGCGCTCGATAGCCTGATAATGGCCATCACTCTCAAGAGTATAGGTTAGGCTAAAAGACAACATGCCATTGCCGGGGCCAATTTCAACAATATTTTGTCCCGCTTCGGGAATAAGGCAGTCGATGGTACACGCTGTCACCAGCGCATTGGCTTTATTCATATTGGACGCTAACTCTTTACCACGCTCACCTTCTGGATTAGAAAGCTGGGCCGCCATTGCGCGATCATCGTCGTTATTTTCTGTACTCATCGTTTACCTTCCCTCAAAATTAAAGCTGTTTTTGACAGCATCCAGAGGTAGTACATCGCCAGACAAATTGTCATGCGGAACTCTGTCACCATCTAACTTCTTTTACTTCATTAAGCATATCTACATTAAATAACAATCATTCACTTGTGCCACATTGCTGCTTCGCCAATCGAATCAAGAGATGAATCAACAACCTGAGCCTGAACGATAAAACGATGCCGTGCGTTAGCTGCAGTACTATCAAATGGCCAGCAAGTAACTAACATCAGACTTCGAACATTGTTATTGGCAGCTATCAAAACATCTTCATCGACCACCTGCCTACTACTAACACGGTAAACTGTGTGCTGCCCCTCCCAGTTTTGTAAGATTATCTGCTCATCCTCCTGTAAATACTGCAAAAAACCAAAATGTGTGTCGCGATGACCGGAAATAACCACCACTCCGTCGGTTCCTGGTTGCGCACTGGCCGAGGTGTGCCCCGGCCCAAAAGCCAGGGCCTGCCCACTGTCGCCGGCCAGTACGATTTGATCAATATTTTGGGAGGGAACCAGCAGGCGAGCAACGGGCCAGGTATCTGCCCAGAGCCAGGGTTTGTATTCATCCCCAGTGGCCAAGCTGTGTTGCCAGGCACGATTAATCAAATATTGGCCGAGTTCAGCTTTAAGGAAAATATAGCCGCCTTTTATCCACAAACCGACACCGAGAGTTAGCAACACCAGAGCGAGAACTTTTAAGCCAATGGCAAGCCTATCCTTTCTCCCTGCCCGTAAAGCGACCGCTTTAGCTCTTATCCCGGTCATGGGCTTTTCGAATAACACCGTGACACCCAGAGCAGCGCTAAAGCAAGGATCAACACAACGCAGCCCGTGCCGATAAAATAAGCCATGCCCGTTACCGTGCGCGCCAAACCAAATTGCGTGCCCTTTGGTACATTGTTATTGATGAGGTGATCATCAAGCGCTTCAAGCTCAGGCCTAAGCGGTGTTTTATCCACGGCGACCAAACTGGTAAAGGGCGTGACTAAATGATGGTTCAAAGCAATATCAAGCATTTGATGACGCAGAGCGTCTCGGTTTTCATCATCGTGGTGCATTGCCCTTTCATCGAATAATGATTCGATTTTTTTTCGTGCCCAGACAACGTGGATACCGCCGTACTCCGATGCATCGTTCAG
>CAYWXW010000162.1:0-6353 GCA_964462265.1 uncultured Porticoccaceae bacterium
TGGCTGATTTGCTCGTAAGCCCAGGTCAACCAGGGCATAAGCGCTTGCAGGTCGCTTTGTTCAACGGTGGCGCCACACCAAATGCGCAGGCCGGCAGGGGCATCGCGGTAGGCGCCGATATCAAAGGCGACGCCCTCGGTATCGAGTAACTTGGCGAGGGCTTTAACCTGTTCGGCTTCGAGTGTGAGGGTTAGGCAAACACTGGTGTTGGAGCGGGTGGCCTCGTCTTGAGCGAGAAAGTTAATCCAATCGTTGGCGGTAACAAAATCTTCAATCACTTTTAAATTAGCTTGCGAGCGTGCAATGCTGGCCTCGACGCCGCCAATGGCGCGCACCCAATCCAGTGCATCGAGGTAATCGGCAACGCAGAGCATCGACGGGGTGTTGATGGTCTCGCCCCTGAATATGCCCTCGTTCAATTTGCCCTTTTTGGTCATGCGAAAAATCTTTGGCAGGGGCCAGTCTGGGGTATAACTTTCGAGGCGTTCAACAGCGCGGGGGCTGAGTATCAACATGCCGTGAGCGCCTTCGCCGCCGAGCACTTTCTGCCAGCTAAAGGTGACAACATCAAGTTTATGCCAGGGCAGCTCCATGGCGAAAACAGCGGAGGTGGCATCGCAAATAGTCAGACCGCTGCGTTCATCGCTGATCCACTCGCCATCGACAACTTTGACGCCCGATGTGGTGCCATTCCAGGTGAAGACGGTATCGTGCTCGGGATTGGCGAGAGACAGGTCGGGTAACAGACCGTAGTCGGCACGGTGTGTGGTGACGTTGTCGAGTTTTAGCTGATTGGTGATATCGCCGACCCAGCCTTCGCCGAAAGATTCCCAGGCGAAAATATCGACCGGCTTGGCGCCGAGCAGTGACCACAGGGCCATCTCAACAGCGCCGGTATCGGAGGCCGGTACCACGCCAACGCGGTAGCCCTCAGGCAGGCCGAGCAATTCGGCGGTGTCAGCGCAGGCTCGGGCCAGGGCTTTTTTGCCGATGGCTGAGCGGTGAGAACGGCCCAGGGTTGAAATGTCGAGGGCGTCAACACTGTAGCCGGGCCGCTTGCTGCAAGGCCCGGAAGAGAAATTCGGGTTTGCCGGTTTAACGCTGGGCTTTGCTGCTGCGGCTGTCATGGCTATTCCTTAAGAGAGCTTTAAGAGAGTTTCTCACTGGCTGATCCAGCGGCGTGCGCGAAAAGGCGGCAATTTTACTGGTCGCCAGCCCCCTTGCATAGGGGCGCGTATAATGTCTTAGTTTCGAGCCAGTAAATAGTGAAACTGCGTTGAAAGTAGGCGAAAATGCCATTTGTATCTTCAGTGTCGCAGGTATTCGCGTGAAGACCATGTGACGCGATTTGATTGCCGGGCTTGGTTTATGCCATGGCCCGCAGTTTCTACTTTCACCCGTAGAACGCAGGTATAAGCCAGTAACGTTTAATTTAACCCAGGAGTAAAAGAACGAATCATGAGTGATTACCCAGAGAAAACCTGTGAAATTGGCAATCTTGTACGCCACCCCAAATCAGTTGCCGCCGTGCGCGCCGGTCAAAAAACCCAGCAGCGCCGCGATGGTGTCTATGCCTACCCCGGCGACACATTCGAGTTGGAAGGGGATACTTTTGAAGTGACGACCCTGGAGCGCAAGCGTCTCGGTGATATGACAGAGGCCGATGCCCGCGCCGAAGGCTACCCTGCCCTTGAGGTCTACAAGCAAGTGATCCTCAGCATGCACGAGGGTATGACCTGGAATGAAGATGATTTGGTTTGGGTGCACCAGTTCACAAAACAAAATAGTTAGGTACTAGTGTCGGCTGCCTGTACCAAGGCAGCCGATCCCCCTCTGCACACCGTTTATCCCTTCTCGCTGAATAATAAAAGATAAGTGGCGTTTCATCGTGACAGGTGGCCCGCTAGGGTCTGCCGGGCGGCGATATAATCGACCACCCGCAAATATTTTCCCGTCACTTGAAAGTGGATGACTTGCGAACACTATCAATGTTTACGGGTGGAAGAATTGCTACCGTGCAAGGGAATTAATCGGTGAATAGAGCAAATGCACAATAAACAGGCATCATGCCAACAGGGCTTTACCCTAATAGAGTTGATGATAACCATCGTAATTATCGCGATAGTCTTATCACTTGCAGTCCCTTCCTTTAATGATTTCTTTGAAAAAAACCGTCTCAAACGCGCTGCGGAAGAGGTGTATGGGCTTGTGACCAAGGCCCGTGCTGAAGGTGTTATTCGCAGTGCTGATATGACAGTTGATGTTGATACTGGTGAGTGGTGTGTGGGGTATGCCGCTGGTGGCTGCGATTGTGCCGAAACCGATCCCGATGCGGCAGGCGCTTGCGCTGTACCCGTCGGCGACGACGTCGATGGCAACCCTGAGATGGTATTACAGGCTATTGATGGCACAAACTTTGCTGGAGTGGATATGACTGCTGGTAGTGACATTTCATTCAATCATGTAAAGGGGACTGCGGGCCCTGGCAGTGTGACCCTTGTGGCCGATGTCTGGATTTTGAAGGTTATTGTTACCAATATGGGTCCCGTGAGAATTTGCGCGCCTGACACCAGTCAAACAACAATGGGGTATCCCGAATGTTAGGTCGAAGAAGTCCTATAGAGTCACGTTTGGAGCAAGGTGTCAGTCTGGTAGAGCTTCTCATAGGCCTCGCAGTTGGTAGCTTAATTGTGGCGGGTGCTCTTACAGTCTTTGCCAAAATCAGTTTCTCTGGTCTTGAAAATGTACGCATGGTGCGGCTTAACGAACAACTGCGCAGTACGCTTGATCTTATCCGCCGAGACCTTCAGCGCGCTGGCTACGTCGATGCCTGGCAGGCGGGTTCTGTCGATATAGATGATCTTGACGCCACGGCTATGGGTGTTTTCGGGGCTATCGTGATTAACGGTGCGGGCGACTGTATTACCTATAGTTACGACTACGACGAGGATGCTGACCAGGATGCAAACGAATTGTTTGGTTTTCGCCTCAGTGGTACTGAAATTCAGAGAACGACCACCAGCACAGATTGCGATGTTGACTGGCCTCCCATCACAGATAGCGAGGTGGTTATAGATACCTTGAGCTTTGAACTGGTGCAGCCTTTTTCTGAGGTGATGGGGGATGTTGATGGGGCGGGTGTAGCTATTGGCAATGAAGATGGTTTTTGTGATGCGGGCGAAGCCCTTATCCTTAACGCCTGTATACCTAACCCTGCCGAGGTGGGCAACGGCGATGGTGATGGCACCTGCGAGTCCGGTGAAACCTGCTTGGCGCGACGCAAAATTAATGTGGTATTGGAGGGTAGCCTTGCTGCTGACCCCGCTTTTACCATTAGCTTGCGTGAGGAAATAAAGGTCAAAAACGACCATTTCTTCGTAGAGCCATGAGTGAGAATAGATAAGGTTGGAAAAGTGACTATGGATACTCAGCAATATGAAAGCCGACAGGCCCGTAATATGGTAGCTACGGGAGTGATACGTACAAAGCAGCGTGGCGCAGCAGCTTTGATTATTACATTAATTTTAGTTGTCATCGCCAGCTTGAGCTCTTTGGTCGTTAATAAATCGGCGATAGAAGAGCAGAAACGCAGCGGTATCGATCTGCGCAACAAAGAGGTCTACGCTGCGGCAAATGGTGCTCTGGAATACGGCATTTACGAGCTGATGCGGGTGTATAACGACAATGACCCCACCACGCCAGACTGGACTAATACCGATGAGGCGACTGAGGCGGCAGCTGCAAATGAAACGGCGACTGCTGCTTATGACCCTTACGGTGACGGCTCGGTCGTTACTTTGGTTCAGGGTATCGATGCCTATAATGTTGTGGATGCCATTGGGGATCCAATAAAGTATACCTTGCTAACGGCAGAAGATGCCCAGCCTGCCATTATTGAAATAACAGCGCCTGTTGTTGGTGTTGCTGAAACGCATGTCACTAAGACGGTAAGTGTGCGGGTAGTGCGGGCAAATTTAGGTACACCTTCTATGTTTGATGGCCCACCGCTAATTGTGGAGGACTGTATACCCCCATTGGCAGTGAACGGCACCCCGGATATCACCAGTGATTCGGTTGCCATTGCTACGATTTCGGGTTCTAGCGCCGGCACAGGCTGTATAGATCCGGGTCACTTTTCCGTCACGGGAGGAGGCGTTGTAGGGGAGCCAATAAGTACAGACCCTGAACTTGACTTGTTTGAGGCTATGTTTGGAGGCATCACTGAGACGACTCTTAAAGAAATGGCGGCGGTCTCGGATAATGTTTATTACGTTACTGATACTAACCCTTGGAATACGAGTATAGGATCGTTGACTGACCCCGCGATACTTTATTTTGACGCGGCTGCGGATTGCCCGGCATTCAATGGTGGCGTAGTTATTTATGGCCTGGTTTATTTCGAAGCCCCGGGCGACCCCGATACCGATCCTTATGGTTGTGATGTCCAGGGAACGGGTGCTGCGATTGTCTACGGCACTGTGGCTGTTGAGGGTGACTTGTTGAGCATGAATGCAAACATCGAGCTGGTTAAAGTGGACTTTTCTGGCACCAATGGTGATGACTCTCCGGTGTCAGTCATTACCGTGTTGCCGGGTTCCTGGCGGGATTTTTAAGGAGTAGCGTGATGAGTACATTAAATAGACGTTTCGCAAAACAGGGTTTAGGCCGTGAAAGAGGCTTTACGTTATTAGAAGCACTCATCGCCTTTGTTGTATTGGCAGGTGGTTTGCTGGCAGCTTTTCGCTTTCACAGTACAACCATGGGCGTAACGGCAGAGGCGAAAGTGCGCGCTGAGGCAACGGCTTTGGCTGAGCAAAAGCTGGAGGATTTACGCAATTTTCAGACTGTCGAGCAATTTGACACTCTTGTGGTGGATGGTAATGGCCTGGGTGACTATGCGGACGTTGACTATGCGGCTGCTTTTACCTTGGCCTGGGACAGGGTCGAAGCCTATGGTGATAACCCGCGCCAGGTTAACGTAACGGTCTCATGGACTGATAGAGACGGCAGCGCACAGTCGGTCGTTTTGTCGTCAATTATTTGGCGTAATGAGCCTAGAGATGGCGCGGGCGATCTTGCCCTGGCGCTGAGTGGTATCGGTGGCAATCCCACAGAAGGCTTTGGTGACTCCGACGGAAATCCTATTGACACAGGTGATGGCGGCCCAGGCGATACGGTGATAATTACGGAGGTTACGATTACAGAGAGTAATCCAGAAACTGGGGATGTAAGTGAAGTGGTGGTCTCCTATGACATCGAATTTTTCGGCGATATTCTTTTTGTAGATACAGGTTTATCGAGTGTCGGTATTAGTGGCGGGCCGAGTGATGCTGCTTATTGCGATATAGTTGAGTTTGATGACGCTACGCAAACGTATGTAACTGTAGATGCAGGTGGCTTTTTGTATCGCTGCCATATAAGCAACGTGCCCGCCGATGATACATGGACTGGTACGCTGACTTACAATGAAGCAGGCAATGATGTGGTTTGTAGCCCCGGTGATTCCATTGGTATCAGTATTGACCGGTACACAACCACGTTGGCATTGGCGGTAGTGGTTGTGAATAACCCGGGTGCCTGTAATTAGTAGTAGCGCATTGCCACTACGCTTAGATATTAGCTTTATGCTAAAAGCTTGGATTGGCAGAGTGTTGCCAATAGCATGTTTGAAAAAAAGGGTTGGGTATTAGAGATGATTGGGCAAGAGGACACAGTGCAAAACTCTGCAGACTACCGCCTTAGGTTTGCTCGAAAGGGTTGTCGGCAGCACTCACGGGCCAGCGGTTTTACGCTGATAGAGTTAATGATAGTTGTCGCCATTGTCGCTATTTTGGCGGCGATAGCTTACCCGAGTTACCTCGATTCAATTCGCGCCGCGCGCCGCGCTGACGCGGTAGATGCACTATTGACCCTGCAAAATTTGCAGGAAAAGTTTCGCGCTAACAATACAACTTATGGCGCAGCCGCAGATATAGGTATAGCTGCAGATGGTACTAGTACCTCAACAGATGGTTTCTATACTCTGGCTCTTGCTGGCGTTAGTCCGGTGGCTTATAGCCTAACCGCAACAGCTACGGGTAGTCAGGCGGCTGATACGCGTTGCGCCACAATGACATTAGCGATTAGCGCAGCAAATCCCAGGGGTCTAAAGGGTGGAACAAATGCTGATTGCTGGAGAAATTAGCTTATTTCGCTATGGCGGCGTTGTAACGTGTTGATCGAATCGACGGTTTAAGTAAGAAGTAAAGAGGATGTAAATATTTATTGAGCACAGGCCGACTGCTTATAACAGTCGGCCTTTTTTGTGCCTGCAGTTTTAGGCAGAGCTGGCAATTTTTACTTTGTTAAGGCCT
>CAYWXW010000163.1:0-6304 GCA_964462265.1 uncultured Porticoccaceae bacterium
CTAGATAACACACGACTCAGAAAACCGGTGCGGGTGGTATTATTATCAGTATCGGCAGCAATGACGGCAGTAAAGAAGCCAAGGGTGTCAGCCAATACGCTGTCACGCTGACTATCATCGGATTTCTCCAGCTTTTTAATGATTTTTTTGCAGGCTTTCTGCTGACTCTCGGGAAACTTTAAATTGCTAATCAGCGATAATAGAGCGCTGGTCACGGAGCGCTCTGGGTTCGCGCTTTTTTCTTGCAGCTGAGCCAATATGGCCGATATATCATCGATAATAGGGTCTAGCTGTTGATAGCTAAAATCGCGCTTAATGGAACGACGCAGGTTAGCGAGGTGTCCATCAAGCTGCTGATGCTGACCCTCAGCCGCTATACTCAAACGTCCAATGGCCCGCTTTAAGGTGGTTTCTAATTGTTCCCAGCCAGCCTCCTTTTTCTCGAGCCGTTCGAGTTGATCAAAATATTTACCTTTCCATTCCTCTATGGCTTTTTTATCTTCTGCCATGGTTTTCGCAGCCTGCTTTAATGTAATAAAGGTTTACAACCGTTAACTGATCTAAATATAGTCGTCGAGAAGAAGCGACACAAGCCAGGCGCTCTCCTGCAAATTTCAATCTTCTGTTTTGTGGACTGGTGGCCTTTTAGTAGACTGTAGCCCAGCCAATACTTCGACAAATCACAGGAACAACACAATGCCCGCTTTTGACATGGTCTCTGAAGTAGAATCAAGCGAAATCCGCAATGCAGCGGAAAACGCCGAGCGCGAGCTCGCCACCCGTTTTGACTTTCGCGGCGTTAAAGCCAGTATTGATTTTAAGGATGATGTGATTACCGTCTCGGCCGAGGCGGATTTTCAATGCCGACAAATGCTCGACATCGTCAGAAGCAATCTGGTTAAACGCAAGATTGACCCCAGCAGCATTGATGTCGATGAAGACTGCCTGCACAGCGGTAAGGTTTTTTCACTGGCCATACGCTTTAAGCAGGGCATTGATCAGCCCACGGCGAAGAAAGTTGTCAAACTCATCAAAGGGGCAAAGACCAAGGTGCAGGTTGCTATTCAGGGTGACAAAATCAGGGTCACCGGCAAGAAGCGCGATGACTTACAGGCGGCAATGGCCCTGGTGCGAGAAGCAGACCTGGGCCAGTCTTTTCAGTTTAATAATTTCAGGGATTAACCCGTAGCTACATTGCCGAGCCACCGCCGTCGACGGAATACACGCCACCCGAACAAAACGAGGCATCGTCACTGCACAGAAAGGCCATCAGATTGGCCACTTCCTCCGGCTCGCCATAGCGGCCCATGGGCATCATTTGGCTGAGCTGGGCTTTGGCAGCCTCTTCCTGGCCCGGTGCGAAACCGCTCTCCAGTGAGCGCATCATGCGCGTCTCAATGGGGGCTGGGTTAACCGTGTTAATACGAATACCCTGGGTCGCATATTCCTGCGACACACTGCGCATCATGCCGACCACCGCGTGCTTGCTGGTGATATAGGGCGAAATATTCGGCGTGCCTTTCAACCCGGCCATTGATGATGTCATGACAATACTGCCACCACCATTGTCGAGCATCGCTGGAATCACATATTTCAAACCCAGCCACACACCCTTGATATTGACCGCCATCACCTGATCAAAGGCATCGATAGGCGAGTCAACAATCGGTGCCACCACGCCCTCGACACCGGCATTGTTTAGAAAGTAATCGATGCTGCCAAAGCGTTTCAGCGTCGCCGTTACATAGCCCTGCACTTGCTTGGGTTGCGACACGTCAGCAAGCTGATAACTCACCCTATCGCCCGCATCAATCACTTTAGCTGCGGCCTGCAAGGCGTCTTCTGTCAAGTCCACCAACATCACATTGGCCCCCTCTCGGGCAAACAGCTTGCCCGCTGCCAAACCGATACCCCCAGCGCCACCGGTAATCACTACTGTTTTATTTTCAAATCGAGCCATCTTTCACTCTCCGTTATTGTTACGATTATTGTAATGGGTTTTATCATCTAATCATTATTGAGGTGAATTTGAGCATACAAGCACATCTAGCTCCAAACAGATCAGTTTGTTATCGTTAGCTGCTCAAGAGTCATCGCCTCAGCACAGCATAAAATTAACCACATCAGGATAAAAAAACATGAAACTCGGCTTAATGACCGGCTATTCCGGCAATTCAGTAAAAATACCCCTCGACACCATCGGCTTTGCAGAAGAACTCGGCTACGACTCGGTGTGGACTGCCGAGGCCTATGGCTCTGATGCGGTGACAACAGCCACCTGGATACTCGCCAACACCAGCAAGATCAAAGTCGGTACGGCGATTATGCAAATGCCTGCCCGCAGCCCAGCCATGGCCGCGATGACGGCGATGTCTCTCAGCCAACTGTCGGGCAACCGCTTTATTGTCGGCCTCGGTGCTTCCGGCCCGCAAGTAGTTGAAGGCTGGCACGGCGTGCCCTACGGCAAGCCCGTGACGCGCCTGAAAGAATATATTGCCATTATGAAAAAAATCTTCGAGCGCGAAGGACCGGTCACCTTCGAGGGCAAGCAGTATCAACTACCCTATAAAGGCGAGGGCGCTACCGGCATGGGCAAGCCCTTAAAAAGTATTTTGCACTGTAAAAGTGAAATCCCCATTTTCGCAGCGACTATCACCCCGGCCGGTGTTCGCGCTGCAGCCAGTCATGCCGATGGGTTTTTCCCGGTGTGGATGGATCCCGAGCAATACCATGTGTTTGCCGAGCCCATCGAAAAAGGTTTTGCCGATGTCGGTAATAAAACCCTCGACGATTTCGAGATTGCCCCTTTCGTGCGGGTCATTATTGGAGATGATGTTGATGAGTGCATGAAGCCTCTGAAAGACAATATGGCCCTATACATTGGCGGCATGGGTGCTCGCGCTAAAAACTTTTATAACGACTACGCCAAGCGTCTGGGTTTTGAAGATGCCGCCGTTAAAATTCAGGATCTTTATCTGGATGGCAAAAAAGCAGAGGCCGCCGCTGCCGTGCCCGATGCACTGGTCGATGCTGCGCATTTAGTCGGCCCGGCCGAGCGTATTCGCGAGCGCTCCCAGCGCTGGATTGACGCCGGTAAAAAAGGTCACGTCTCGACCATGCTGCTGGGTGGTGAAACTACTCGAGAAGGTCTGGAATTAATGGCCGATATTGTTTTGTAAGCTGATAATACATACCAATAAAAAAGGGGCTATTTAGCCCCTTTTTTATTGGTATCACTTAACTGGAATTTTTAGCTAGAGGCCTCCATTTCTTCCACCAACTCCCAGGCTCTATCGGCCCGATTGCGACACTCATCACCATAGGTCAACGCCGATTCAGAACTGGCATTGCCGTCCAAGCCGCGCTTGTAAACACCCTGCACAATGGCGGCGGAACGGAATAAGTTATAAGCCACATAAAAGATCCAGTTATCGATTTTATCGCGCCCTGAGCTCTTGCAATATTCATCGACCATTTCATCCTGGTTGGGAATACCCAGGCTTTCACGCTCCGGCCCACGCAGGCGCACCTCGCCATAAAAGTCTGCATAAAACTCCATACAGCTGTAACCGAGATCGGCCAGCGGGTGACCCAGGGTTGATAGTTCCCAGTCGAGCACCGCGACAATACGCGGCTCGGTAGGGTGAAAAACCATATTCGCCAGGCGGAAGTCGCCGTGGGCGATGGTTGTTTCGTCGGAGTCGGGCATGTGTGCGGGTACCCACTCGAGCAGGTTCTCCATACTCTGAATGTGATCCATTTTTGCGTTGTTATATTGCTTACTCCAGCGTGAATATTGGCGTTCGTAATAATTGCCGGGGCGGCCAAAGGTCTCAAGGCCCACCGCCTTGTAATCAACCGCATGCACCCTCGCGAGTACTCGCATCATGTCGAGGTACATTTCACGCCGGTCGGCCGGGCTGACATCGGGCAGTAAAATCTCAGAGTAAATTCGCCCCTCGACCATCGCCATCACATAAAATTTGGTGCCGATAACACTAACGTCATCGCACAGGCAAAGCATTTCTGGCACCGGCACATCGGTGTCCCACAGCGCCTTCATAATGCGGTATTCGCGATCGACCTGATGGGCCGAAGGCAGCAGCTCACCGGGTGGTTGCTTGCGCATCACGTAAACGCCCGAACCACAGAACAATTTGAATGTGGGGTTACTCTGGCCACCATCAAACTGCTGAATTTTAAGTGGGCCTTTAAAGCCCTCAATGTTTTGTTCGAGAAATGCCAGCAGTGCAGCTTCATCAAACTCGTGACCCGAACGTACCGCCGTTAATTCTGTGGTCGAACTCATGCTCATCCCCCTATAATTATTTGACCCCCAGCATACAGCTTGAACATGCTTGCCGCAAAATGGGAAACTGCCTTTTATTGATTAACCAAGAGAATATGCATGCTACCGAAGACAAGCACTTTGCCCAAACGCGTTGCCGTCACCCTGCCCGCCAGTCCTCTCATCAGCGAAACCATCGCCCGTGTTAAATGGGCCGAAGCCGAGGGTTATAGTGATGCCTGGTTTGCCGACGGCGGCGCCCCCGACTCACTGACCACAGCCGCCGCACTCGCCGCTCACACACAAACCATTCGCATCGGCGTGGCCGTTACCCCGGTATTCACTCGCACCCCCGTGGTGCTGGCCGCCACCGCCAATGCCCTGGGCCAGGTGTTGCCCGGACGCTTTATTATGGGCCTGGGTGCTTCGAGCCAGACAATGATGAACAACTGGCACGGCATCCCCCTGGAAAAACCCGTTACTCGCGTAAAGAACACAGCCATTATGGTGCGCTCGATGCTGGCCGGTGAGAAATCCAACTTTGATCTCGACGGCCTTTACAGCAAGGGCTATCGGCAAGACCCTATCGACCAACCACCGCCCATCTACCTCGCCGCTCTGCGCCCGAAGATGATTGAAATGGCAGCGGAGATCGGCGATGGCGTAATCTTCAACCTCTGGCCCCAGCGCGCCCTCGCAAAAATGATTGAGCACGTTAAAGTCGGTGCCGAGAAAGCCGGTAAAGACTGGCAGTCTGTAGAAATTGTCAATCGCGCCATGGTGTTAGTCACCGACGACAAAGCCGCTGCCCGCGATTTATTTCGCGCCGCCTTTGCCCCCTACTACGCCACCCCCGTGTACAACCGCTTCCTTGCCTGGGCGGGCTTTGACGATGCCGCCGACACTATTAACGAGGGCTGGGCCGCTAAAGACCGAAAGAAAACGGCAGGCGCCATGAGCGATGCCCTGATTGATGAAATCGCCGTTATCGGTAGTGCTGAGGAATGTCGCGAACGTTTGCAAGCCGATATGGACACGGGTATTCACACGCAGATTGTCGCGCCCCTGGCCGGTGCCAGTGAAGAGGATATCCAGCGTACTTTGGAGGCGTTTACTGCGACTAACTTTAAGCCGGTATAAACGTCTCAAATTAGTTATGACTGATTATTAAAGGGGTAGCAACGGATGCCCTCTACTCATGACCCGCTGTAAATACATCCTTGTACGCTCGGTGTCGGCATCCATGCCTCCGACGGCCATGAGCAGAGAACACCCGTCGCCTCCGACAGACTAATAACTCCGGAGATAAATAATGGCAATTGGTATCGGCCTCGGCCTCGCCCGCTTTCCCTTTCAACAGATCGATAGTTTCTGGCGCTGGGTCGAGCTTTGCGAAAACGGCGGTGTCGACTCAATTTGGCAGACCGACCGACTAATCTCCGACGAGCCCTTCCTCGAATGCATCACCGCCCTGGCGGCGATTGCCGGTGCCACTAAACAACTAAAGTTTGGCATGAACGTCTCCTCCGCCGCCCTGCGCGACCCCCTGGTGCTGGCCAAGCAATGCGCCACTATCGACTTTCTCAGCAATGGCCGCATGCTGCCCGCCTTCGGTATCGGCAGCGCCCGCGCCCCAGAGTGGCAAGCCACTGGCCGTGGCACCAAGGGCCGAGGCAAACGCACTGACGAAGCCCTCGACATAATCAGCCAACTTTGGCGCGGCGACCCCGTCAGCCTCGACGGCGAACACTACCAATATCGCGACGCGGTGATTTCACCCCTTCCTGCACAGCGTGAACTACCACTTTGGATAGGCGGCAGCAGCGCCGCGGCCATTAAACGCACAGCGCGAGTCGGCACCGGCTGGCAGGCCGGGCTAGAGTCACCCCAACAGGCAGGGCTTGCGAAAAAAGCCATTGTAGAAGCCTTAAAAGTGAGTGGTCGCCATATTGACGACGACCACTACGGCACTGGATTCTTTTTTTATTTTGGCAAGGCCAGCGACGACATCGCCCA
>CAYWXW010000164.1:0-452 GCA_964462265.1 uncultured Porticoccaceae bacterium
CGGATGCTTTCTATCCAGGCAGCGCCTGGTTGTGCTCGGTTTTTTAAGGTCGGGGTGTAGTATTCACGCATGGATTTGGCTCAGGATTTATTGCTTGATTTTATGACTTAGCGTTATCAATTAATAACGATCAATATTAATGTCGATTAATAGGGGTTTTATACGCTGCAATTGATTAGGACTTGTCGATGTTAAGGAAACCATCTTTATAGAGCAGGTCGGCAATATCAGCCTGTTGCTCGGCCTCGGGGTCAAAGCCCAAAGCCTTCACCCAGGAGCGTTCGCGCAATTCAATGGACTTAAAGAAAGGCTTCATTAATGCTTCAAAAGCCGTGCGCAGTTCGACAGACATTTCTGGTTGTTGTTGAATAAATTCGCACAGCAATTCTTTCATGACTTCGTTACTGCCACGAATAAACTTATAGGGGCGTAAATGGGTGGGGTCGTCCACT
>CAYWXW010000164.1:462-6288 GCA_964462265.1 uncultured Porticoccaceae bacterium
AGTGGTCGTTTCGACAATGGACGCAGGCGCTGAAAAAGTGTCGTTGAGCAGCTCGTTAACGGCTGTTAATACGCGCTTGTATTCCTGGTTTTCCAGTAGCTCATAGTGGAAGGCTTTGTCTTGAATTAGACCGAGAAAACCGAGGGAGGCGGCGACAATACCCGCCTGCTCCTGGGCGAAGCGGTCAGTCAGGTTAGGCATGACAACTTCTTCAATGGTTTTTTTCATGCCGGATAAAAACTGTTCTATTTCTGGACTCATGACACTGGGTTTTCCCGTTGATTATTTTGGCTTATTCGTCAATTATATTTGTTCACCACTGCCTGTATTAAATGCAGCCAGCAGTGAACAGGGGTGTTTATTTGAGTTTGTCGTTGACGGTTTCTTTACACAAATCCTGTACTTCACCCCAGCCGATAACGCCCTGCATATCCCAGCGGCACAGTGACTGAACCAGGTACATAAGAGGCCACGCCATCCAGGGGTTGGATGTCATTGGTGTGCCCGTAAACTGATGGACCTTGCCGCGTACATCTTCGACTTCGAGTTCGAAAAACTGATGCAGGTAGCCATTGCGGCGTATTTTACCGGTGCCACGTTTCAGGCCATAAACCTGGTCACCCTCGCGCACATAGCCGTGGACGATGGCAGGGTAGGTATCAATATTTTTTGGATCTACCAGATACAGGCAGTGGATGCTCATATCATTTTCAAAGTTGGCGTTCATCCAGCAAAAGTTTTTCAGTTTTTTCTCATCGCGCAGGCCCCAGCTGTGATCCATGCTGGCGACACAGTCCACATTGTAGGTGTTGCCGTTAATGCTCAGTGAGCCGATGACGCGGCCACTTTGATCCCAGTGGCCGGCATAAGCGTTTTCGCTAATGACATCGCCGGAAACGGTTTGTGCAGCGAGTGGATCCATGTCGGGGTCGTGAATGTCGTAGGGCTGCATCAGGCCTTCATATTTAACATCGAGGCTGACGCCTTCGCCACCGTCGTAACGAATGTGGTAGTCCATGACTGGCTTGGTGCATTTTATTTTGAGGCCATTTTCCAGCTCGTAATCATCGAGATTGCCTTTGGGCATGGGTAGGAAAACGTGACAGTCGTCGTACAGTACCTCGTGGGGCGTATTAGAAATGCCGTCGGTAATGTGGATGCTCGACAGTACGGAGCCAAGGTTGGCTCGGGTTTGCACATAAACGCCAACTAAAATATTTTCCTCAGGGACGTAAAATCCGAAATAATTAGTTTCCGCCCAGCTGTAGTGGTCAGAGGTGGGCGTATGGAAGTAGGTATCATTATCGTTAATCACGGATTTTCCCCTATTGTTTTGTGAATGTTTATTTTCTAACGCTTGTTCTATACCGTTCGTTCTATTGTCTGTGGTTATCGCTGGCATAAGTTTGCGCCATGCTTGTATCATAAACCGAATGGTTGTGGCGGGGTCAAGTGAAAGCTGGTTTTTATCATTTTAACCGGTGAATATTGGCCGGGCTCGAGCCTTGCTTCTTCACAGGATAATAAACCGACTTATCATCACTGGGTATATTCGTTACCCTGTGATTTGAAAAGTTAGCATGTAACGACGGACTTTATAAATTTCTATGACATTAATAATCAAGGGGAAGCAGGCTCTATGACACGTTTTGTGCCTATTGGAAAAACCATGAACCTCCGCCACATGGGCGGTTATGACACGGACAATGCTCGTAGAACGAAGGATAACTATCTCTATCGTTCCGGCTTTTTGCACTTTACGGGCGATCAGGATTTGGCAAAGTTTGAATCTCTGGGCATCAGTACCATCTATGATTTTCGCAGCCCCATGGAGCGGGTGAAAAATGATCTGCAGGTGGGCGACAGCATAGAGGTTGTCGAGCTTGGCATGTTGGTGGCCAGTGTCGAAAACCTTTGGGAGATGCTGATGAAAGAGGGCTTAAATCCCGAGGGTGCAGAAAAAATCATGGGTGATCGCTACCGCGAGTTAACCGAGGAGGAGGTGCCGGGTTATCGAAAAATGTTCGACCACATGATGGAAAGTGAGGGCGGCATTCTGGTGATGTGCTCCTTTGGTAAAGATAGGGCGGGTATCGCCTCGGCCCTGTTGCTCAGCGCACTCGGTGTTAAAGAGGAGCAGATCGAGCGGGACTATCTGCTGTCGTCGGACGCCTATGCCGACAAGGCACTGGCCATCGGTAAGTTTGAGCAGTTTTTCAATTCCGAAGGTCTCTCTGTTGATGAGAGTATCGTGGTGCCCATTCTCGATGCCCGCACCAAATATCTGGCCACGGCCTGGCAGGTAATGCGCGAGAAGTCGGGTAGCCTCGACAACTTTATGCGTGAGGAACTGGGTATTGATCAGGCCGCTAGAGAATACCTGCAAAAACGTTTTACTCTGTAGACTAAGGCCTATTGCCTTCATTTTGTCTGTCAGCGAATCGAAGGCCAGTGATAAAAGCAACAAAGATAAAAACAACAGGGGTAAGTAAGAATGATTCAAGCCAGTGACGATAAGCGCCATCAGCCCGATACTGACGACCCACTGTGGGGCGAGAGCTGGTACTTTAATTTTTACGACCCCAAAAACCGTGTCGGCATGTTTACGCGCATGGGGCTTTACCCCAACAAAAGTGTTGCCAATATGGCGGTGCTGGTAGTAGCCGATGGTCGTGAAGTCTATAACCGCGCCTGGCATAACCTGCCTCTGCCTGAAGGCGATATTGATACGGGCATTTCTCTCGGAGGGGTGACTTACCGCGCCAACGAAATGCTGAAAAGCTATTCCCTTACCTTTGCCGATGAGCTGACCCCCTTAAGTTTTGACCTGTGCTGGGAAGCGCTCATGCCACCCCATGATTCGATGGAGGGCTTGCAGCTCAACGCGGCCACCAGCTTTCATCTTGAACAGGCGGGTAAAATAACAGGCACGATGAAATTGCGTGATAGCGAGTGGCAGATAGAGGGTGTCGGCAATCGCGACCATTCCATTGGCGTCAGAAACTGGGCCGCCTTTACTCACCACGAGCTGGCCTGGCCGGTATTTGAAGACGGCACGGCGCTGGGTCTTTTACGTATTTATTTTGAGGGCGGTGGCTCTGCCGATCTCTGTTGGGCTTATGTGGATGGCGTTATTGAGACCTTGAGTCTTGAGGACTTCAGCATCGCTTTGAATGACGAGGGCAGGGCGCTCTCAGCCACGGTGGCAGCGGTTGATGGCCAGGGTAGACGCTATGAAATCGACTGCATCCGCCAGGCTGTGGTGCACTGGCCCTTCGATGCCTATGTGCTAAATGAAGGCGCCTTCGAATTCCGCCTCGGCGATGGTCGCGTTGGCTATGGTCTGCTGGAACTGGGTTGCCGCCTTGGTGCGAATTAAGGGCTGCTTAGGGGTAATCGTTGGGGCCGTACGAAAAAGCCCTGTTTTATAGGCTTAAAATCACAATAAATGGCTGCAAAGTAGCAAACAAACCTTGTAAATTGCGAGGCTCGCTGCTACATTGTGCGCCCTCGTAGCAGGCACGTAGCTCAGTTGGTTAGAGCACCACCTTGACATGGTGGGGGTCGGTGGTTCGAATCCACTCGTGCCTACCAATTATTTTGGTAGCAACACCCTTAACGCAATACTCCCCAGGCCATTCAAGGCCTTGGTGTTTGCTAAGTTGTTACCTTGTTGTATGACGTAAGCAAGTGGCCTTTAGTAGGGGTCACCACTGAAATTAAGGAAAGCAAGATGCCACTTATTACCCTGCCTGATGGTAGTCAACGTAGTTTTGACGCCGCCGTCACTCTTCACGATGTCGCTCTCGATATTGGCCCCGGCTTAGCCAAAGCTGCCCTTGCCGGCAAGGTCAACGGCTTTGTTGTCGATACCTCTTTTTTGATTGAGCACGACTCCGATGTCGCCATCATCACCGAGAGAGATGAAGAGGGCCTTGAGGTTATTCGCCATTCCTGCGCCCACTTGCTGGCACAGGCGGTTAAAACGCTCTACCCCGAAGCTCAGGTCACTATCGGCCCGGTTATTGATGATGGCTTCTATTACGACTTCGCCTACGAGCGCCCCTTTACGCCCGAAGACTTACTGGCCATCGAGAAAAAGATGAAAGAGCTGAGCTCAGCCAGCCTTGAAGTATCGCGACAGGTTAAGAGCCGCGATGAAGCGGTCGAGTTTTTCCGTGGTCTGGGTGAAGACTATAAAGCGGCAATTATCGAGTCTATCCCTAGTGATGAAGATCTCTCGCTTTACACTCAGGGTGACTTTACTGATTTGTGCCGTGGCCCCCACGTGCCAAACACCAGCAAAATTAAAGCCTTTAAACTGACCAAGGTTGCCGGTGCCTATTGGCGGGCTGATTCCAATAATGAAATGCTGCAGCGTATTTACGGCACCGCCTGGGCCAATAAGAAAGAGCTCAAGGCCTACCTGCATCGCATAGAAGAAGCCGAAAAGCGCGATCACCGAAAAATTGCCAAGAAGCTCGATCTTTTCCATATTCAGGAAGAAGCACCGGGCATGGTGTTCTGGCACCCTCGTGGCTGGACCGTATATACCGAGATTGAAGAATATATGCGTAGTGCACAGCGCGCTGCCGGTTATAACGAGATTCGCACCCCGCAGTTAGTTGACTACTCACTATGGGAGCGCTCGGGCCACGCTGATAAATTTGGCGATGACATGTTCGCCCTGCATATTGATGAGCGCGACTTCGCCGTTAAACCAATGAACTGCCCCTGTCATATCCAGGTCTACAATCAGGGTTTGAAGAGCTACCGCGACTTACCACTGCGTCTTGCCGAGTTTGGCTCCTGCCACCGCAACGAGCCATCGGGTTCTCTGCACGGCATTATGCGAGTGCGTGGTTTCACCCAGGACGATGCCCATATTTTTTGTACCGAAGATCAGGTGCAGTCGGAAGTGTCGGACTTCATCGACTTCCTGCACAGTATTTATGCCGACTTCGGTTTCAGTGAAGTCATTTATCGTCTCTCGACACGACCTGAAAAGCGCGTCGGTGCCGACGAGGTTTGGGACAAGGCCGAGAAAGCCCTGGCCGATGCCCTCGATGCCAAAGATCTGCCCTGGGAATTATTGCCAGGTGAAGGCGCTTTTTACGGGCCGAAGATCGAATTTTCATTGAAAGATTGCATTGGCCGCGTTTGGCAGCTGGGCACCATTCAGGTCGACTTTTCCATGCCGGGCCGTCTCGATGCACAATATGTTGCCGAGGATGGTTCGCGTCAGGTTCCGGTAATGTTGCACCGCGCAGTGCTCGGTTCATTCGAGCGTTTTATCGGTATTTTGATCGAGCAATACGAAGGGGCCTTTCCCGCCTGGTTGGCGCCCGAACAGGCGGTGGTAATGAATATTACCGATAAACAAGCCGATTACGTGCATTTAGTGACCGAAACCTTGAATAACAAGGGCTTCAGGGTGATAAATGACTTGAGAAATGAAAAGATCGGTTTTAAAATCCGCGAGCACAGCATACAGCGAACGCCTTATTTACTGGTTGTCGGTGATAAAGAGGTAGAAACACAGACCGTGTCCGTGCGCACCCGTGAGGGCAAAGACCTTGGCAGTTTGGCAATTGATGCCTTTGCCGAGTTGCTCAACGAGGATGTGCAGCGTCGCGGTCGTGTGGTTTGAATCAAATAAACTTTATGTAAAAGCGACTAGTTAGAAAGTGACTATTAGTTAGTACACGAAAAGTCTAGCGACTATTGTAAGCGAGAAGTGGAGAAACACTATTAAGAAAAGTTACGCCAAAAGCTCGAGCAAGCGATCCAAACTGAATGATGAAATTGAAGCGCCAGAATTACGTT
>CAYWXW010000165.1:0-6258 GCA_964462265.1 uncultured Porticoccaceae bacterium
ATTCACGAACCGGCAGCCCAACTGGCCCAGCGCCTGGTGGATATTACACCCGAACCACTGAACAAAGTCTTTTTCAGTGATTCAGGCTCGGTCAGCGTCGAGATCGCCATTAAGATGGCTCTGCAATACTGGCAGGCCAAGGGGCGAGCGGAGAAAAGCCGCCTACTCACTTTGAGAAAGGGCTACCACGGCGATACCTTTGCCGCGATGTCGGTCTGCGACCCTGAAACGGGCATGCACCACCTGTTTAATCAGGTGCTTCAACAACAGGTCTTTTGCGAGTCGCCCCGCTGTCGTTTTGGTGAGGATTGGCAACAAGACTATCTCTCCGATTTCGAACGCCAGCTAGCGACCCATAAAGATCAGCTCGCCGCCGTCATACTCGAGCCCATCGTGCAGGGTGCTGGTGGCATGTGCTTTTACTCGCCCGAGTATTTAAAGGGCATGCGCGCACTGTGTGATGAACACGATGTGCTGTTAATTGCCGATGAGATCGCCACCGGTTTTGGTCGCACCGGCAAGCTCTTCGCCTGTGAATGGGCCGGCATTAGCCCCGATATTATGTGCGTTGGCAAAGCCTTGACGGGGGGCTATATGAGCCTCGCCGCCACCCTGTGCAACAATAAAGTGAGCGATGGCATCGGCGAAAGCGAAGCCGGTGTTTTTATGCACGGCCCCACCTTTATGGCCAACCCCCTGGCCTGTGCCGTGGCCAATGCCAGTATTGAACTGCTGTTGGCATCGGATTGGCAGGGCAATATTGCGCGCATTGAAGCCCAGCTAGAAGAGCAACTCGCCCCTTGCAAAGCCTACGACACGGTGGCCGATGTACGCGTGCTGGGTGCTATTGGGGTGGTGGAGATGAAGGACTTTGTCGATGTCGCGGTTCTACAAAAACGTTTTGTCGAGGCCGGCGTGTGGATTCGCCCCTTTGCCAAACTGGTTTATGTGATGCCGGCTTTCAATATTGAGGCCGCCGATCTGAGCAGCCTGACGGCGGCGGTTGTTGAGGTACTTAAAGTCTAACTAGGCGAGAGGGCGGATACCCACTGCGCGGCGCACCTCATCCATCAAGGGCTGACTGATCGCCCGCGCCTTTTCACTACCGGCCTGCAGTATCGCCTCTATTTCGTCGGGCGCATTGAGCAGGGTTTCATAGCGCTCGCGGGCCGGGGCTAATTCAGCGTTGACCAGCTCAAACAACTGTTTCTTAGCTTCACCCCAGGCAATTCCCCTGGCGAATTCTTCACGCATGGCTGCGGTTTGTTCGGGTGTGGCAAAGGCCTGCCAGATTTGAAACACTGATGAGCTGTCAGCATTTTTCGGCTCACCCGGCTCCAGCAAATTAGTTTTGATTTTATTGATGTGCTTTTTGAGCTTTTTTTCAGTGAGAAATAGCGGAATAGTATTGCCGTAGCTCTTGCTCATTTTGCGGCCATCGAGCCCCTGTAACAAAGGCACATCGTCATCCACCAGAGCCTGGGGCAAAGCAAAGTGCTCGCCGTAGTGGTGATTAAAGCGCTGGGCAATATCGCGCGCCATTTCGACGTGTTGAACCTGGTCGCGACCGACCGGAATCTGGTGGGCGTTGAACATCAATATGTCGGCCGCCATCAACACCGGATAGCTGAACAGGCCCATGGTAATACCGAAGTCGGCATCTTCACCGGCGGCCTCATTATCTTGCACCGACGCTTTGTAGGCGTGAGCGCGATTCATCAAACCCTTGGCGGCCATGCAGTTGAGGAACCACATCAGCTCCGGGATTTGCGGGATATCAGACTGGCGATAAAAAACCGCGTTGTCCGTATCCAGACCCAGGGCGATCCAGCTGGCGGCGATTTCCAGGGTCGAGCGATGCACCTCATCAGGATTATTACATTTGATCAGCGCGTGATAGTCGGCGAGAAAATAGAAGGACTCAACATCGGTGCTTTTACTGGCCTCAACGGCGGGGCGAATAGCGCCCACATAGTTGCCCAAATGGGGGGTGCCGGAGGTGGTAATGCCGGTGAGTATTCTTTGCTTGCTCATAATCTCTCTGCGCCATATTTCAGTTTGTGCGAGACAGCACCGCCAGGGGCCTGCCAAAAAAGTCGGCGTCATGATACCTGATTTCAGGAGCCGACTGGGGCAGTACAGCGCCTCACTTACAGCGGCATTTGGTTGAGTATCCAGCCAAGGACTAATACCTGGGGCAAAGTGACCAGAGGCAGAAAAAGAGCGATTTTCCAGGACTTGGTGAGGTCTTTAAGAACCATAATCTCGGTGTAATCGGTAGCGATACCGGCCATCAAAAAGGTAAAGCCATTGCCCGGTGCGCCGGCGCGCAACACCAGATCTGCAGCTATGGGGGTCGAGCCCTCGGAGCACACCTCAATAATGGTGGCCGCCACCAGGGTCAGCAGCAAGCCCACCAGCGTCGGGCCAAATAAGGTGGCGTAGGTATCGAGAGGCACAAAAGCGCGAATCGCCGTGGCCAGTACCAGACCAAAGAATAGCCAGCGAAATACCATACGTGAATCTTTCAGGCCATCCCACAACAAGGCGCCTATTGATTGGGGTGTAAAGCTAGCAGCACCAAAGAGTTTTTTTAATTCAGGCCACACGACAGGG
This sequence comes from uncultured Porticoccaceae bacterium, assembly GCA_964462265.1. Taxonomy (GTDB): domain Bacteria; phylum Pseudomonadota; class Gammaproteobacteria; order Pseudomonadales; family Porticoccaceae; genus Reddybacter. The sequence continues at coordinate 2,617 of CAYWXW010000165.1, forward strand.
GTTTGCTCTTGCGAACCGGCATTGGGGGTAGCGGGGTTGGCATTTAACACCCCCTTATCGACCAGACGATCAAAGATCACGCCGCTGATTAAGCCGATCAGCAGTGACAGGCTGATGTAGAGCAGGGTCCACTTAAGGCCGATCAGCGTGAACATAATGATGGTCAACGACAGGGAGTTCCACGGGCTGGCAATCAGAAAAGCCATCAACTGACCGAGGCTGGCACCCTTTTGATAGAGCTTGGTGCCAACCATCAAAATACCGTGGCTACAGAGATCCAGCAGCAGGCCGGCAAAGGTGGCCCGTGCGATACCTTTGAAGGTGCCACCCCGGCCCAGCGTCGCCATAATGAGTTCGCGGGGGATGCGCTCCAGCAGGCCGACAAAAACCACCGCCGCCGCCAGACCCCACCACATTTTATTGATCAGCTCGAAAATACCGCTGCTCATGACCGTCAGCCAGCGCGGTAAGGCATCGCCGCCCGCGAACCAAAAACCGAGTAAATAGCAAACTAGTACGATGCTACCCGACACCCACAATAAATAGTCGCGCTGGTTCTTTTCGCTGGGGCAGCAAGATGTCTCAACCTGCGTTGCACAGCAGGAGGGCTTGGCTGTCTCTGGTTCTAGTTCTAGCTCGGGTTCTGGCTCGGGTTTATCACAGCAAGCGCTCATCGTTTAATCTCCGCCAAGGTTTGTGTCTGTTCTTGCTGACCCGCTAGTCTGTCGATAATGACACAATCCGCGTCTTCATTATTGGCGCAAGCTCCTACCAGCTTCGCCATTAGCTCGCGAGTTTCACCAAGCTCGCGGATATGGGCATCGACTTCTTCGAGCTTGTCACTCACCAGTTGATGGACTTCGGCACTGCGCCGCTGAGGGTTCTTGTACAGGCCTAACAAAAGCCGACACTGGTCGATATTAAAACCAAATTGGCGGGCCTGCCGCAGGAAGCAGAGGGTGGCAATATCGGCTTTGCCATAGTGGCGATAACCATTGGCGGCACGCCGAGGCGGGCTAATCAGATCAATACTTTCGTAGTAACGAATGGTTTTTGCCGGCAGGCCACTGAGTGTGGCTGCCTCACTGATATTCATAACGAAGCTCGCTGTAAGACCTATTACGATTGAAGCCCAATCTAAGCCTTACAGCAACTAGAAGGTCAAGAAAAATATCGGGAGGGAATTTAGTGCCGCGACTGAGCGACGGGGATAATATTTACACTGTGGACAAAAATGCAGTCAAGCAATAAAAAACTAACCAGCGCTATCAAGTATGCTGGTGAACATCTCAATCGATTCCAGCTCAAAACCCGCATGTAGCTTTTTGCGTTTAGCCAGCTCTCTGACTTCACCGAGGGTAAACCAGTCAACTTCCAGTAATTCAGTATGATCGATACGGCCAATTTCACCCTCAAACAAGGTGCCGTAAACTTTGTGCTGATAGCCTTTGTAAGAATAACTGCCAACATCGACCAGCTCACCCATCGCGGTGTCAAGCTCTTCGTGAATTTCCCGACGGGCCGCCTTGAGAGGCTTCTCACCCCAGTCGATACGACCACCGGGCAAACCCCAAATACCGGTGTTTTCGCCACGCACATTGTTGTGCACGACCATCAAAAATTCGTCGTTTGTTTTCAGTATGCAGCGCGATGTTCGGTATTTGTGTGTCTTCATAATATTTTCGTTACAACTGGCAGTCCAGATGAGTGTGGCCTTCTGTGGTGTTTAAATAATAAGGATTAAAAATAACAAGTTACTTTTAATCCTGCCGCGATGAAGATCACAGTCACAACAAAGCCTGGCAACAGGGCCAGCGCCTGCTACCAGTATATGTTAGGACAAGTATTGAAAATTCAAGCTATGAGGCTTTTTTGAGCATCTCCAGCATTTGATCTTTTAAGCTCAAACGCAGTTTTTTTCTCTCTTCAAGATGGGCGTCATCACAGTTTTCGACACCGGTTTCAAAGCGATGAATCTCATGATCGAGGTCATGATATTCGGTAAATAGCTTCGAAAAATGCCGGTCACTTACTTTGAGATCGTGAATTAGACTTTTGTATTCAGGCAGCTCATGCAATAAATCGTGTTTCTCTAATGGCATTAATAATGTCTCCTCTAGTGAGTGATTGTTTTTGCATTCTCCCACGCGCTGTAAAACACAGCCATGACACATATCAAGCCCCGTAGGAAGCCCCTCCTATTAGCTATTAAAGCCTGCAAAAAGCAATTAAAAAACGACTTTCCCGACATTTCATGTATGGTAGAAATTCAACTTAAAAGGCCTGCCAGTGCATGCAAACAAAGCCTTGCGCAGGACCCACACACAAACTTGAAGGAACCCCACAATGACAGACACTGCAGCTTTGCTGAGCGGTATAAAAGTATTAGAAATTGCCACCTATGTATTCGGCCCCGGCGCTGGCGCCATCCTCTCCGATTTCGGCGCCGATGTTATCAAAGTGGAGTCGCCGGGCCTCGGTGACCCCCTGCGCCACGCCCATAAAGCCCCACCCTTTATGAAGTGCGATTTCGATTACCCCTGGCAGCAGGACAACCGCAACAAACGCAGCATTGCGCTGAATTTAAAAAGCGATGAGGGCCGCGAAGTCCTATTGAAACTGGTGCGCGAGGCCGATGTGCTGATCACCAACTTCCCACCCAATGTGTTGAAGCGCCTGCAAATACGTTACGACGATTTAGCCCCCGAAAATGACCGGCTAATTTACGGGCAAATCACCGGCTACGGCGAAAAGGGCGATGATGCCAACACCCCCGGCTTTGACGGCAACGCCTACTGGGCCCGCACCGGTTTAATGGATGCCGTGCGCACCGCCGAAGGCGAGCCGGCCATGCCCTCCCCCGCAATGGGCGACCACCCCAGCGCGATGACGATGTACGCAGCTATTATGACCGGCCTCTACAAGCGAGAGCGCAGCGGTAAGGGCAGTAGAATCAGCACCAGTTTAATGGCCAACGGCCTGTGGGCTGCATCCAGCGCTCTGTCCGGCATTCTGGCTGGCACCAAACCCTACCGCCGTCTCAACCCGGCAAAACCCGGCAGTGCACTGGTGAATTACTATCGCACCAAGGATGAGCGCTGGATTTCACTGATTGTGATTCAGGAGGAAAAGCACTGGCCCAATTTCATCAAAGCGATCGAGCGGCCCGATCTTGCCACCGACCCGCGCTTTGCCGAATTAGCCATACGCTTTAAACACGCCAAAGAACTCAGCGATATTTTTAGAGAAATTTTCAAGACCCGCAACTGTGATGAGTGGCGCGAGCGCCTGCGTGACAACAAAATCACCTTCAGCGTGGTCGCCACTTTTGAAGATGTTATCGACGATGCACAGGCCCTGGAAAACGATATGTTTATTGATGTCGAAGGCCACAACACGGGGCGCGGTCAGGCCGTTAATAGCCCCTTCTGGATCGATGGCTCCGCTAAAGTCCCCGCCCACATCGGCTCAGCACTCGGTGCCGATAGTGTGAAAATATTGCAAGATCTTGGCTATGAAGACAGTCAGATTCAGCAGCTCACTGAAACGGGTGCGATAGCAACACAATAAATTTTAAACAGTCTGCTAAAGGCCACTTGCCCCGCCTGAAAACCGGGGCTTTCTTATCAGGCCGGGCCTGTT
>CAYWXW010000166.1:0-5888 GCA_964462265.1 uncultured Porticoccaceae bacterium
CGCCGCGCCGCTTCGCTATGCTCTGTATAAAAAGGCCGGTTAACTCAAACGTTACATTTAATTGGATCGCATCAGAACGATGAAAAGTTTTTGTATGTATTGCAGCAACAGTAAGCCCGAGGCCCATCAAATATGTGGGGCTTGTTTTGCCATACCAGAAACACATCAAGATCTAATTTACTCAATTATCATGTGCCATAGTCCGGACGAGCCGTATTTGAATTTCTTGAGTATTGAGGAGATTGAAAGGCTATGCGAAGAGATTAAAAAAGGGAACAAGATTGAAGTAAGCCCTCAAGTTTTTTCTCAGGCTGAGGAAGCTTATAGCGCGGTTAGATCCATAGGGTCGCCACAGCTAATAAGCAAATTTGCTAAAATATCTTCGCCTATGTTCATGGTAATGCTGGCTATGTTGTTGGTGGGGATTATATTAGGGGCATAAATGTAACAAGGCCAAGTAGTGGATCGCCACACTGCGTGCGGCCCACCACTTGTTGGCGGCGTTAAGTGAACACGAACATAGCTAGAATACAAATCTTTCTTTTAAATGAAAATATGTTGCCAGTAAGCGGTTTGCCCAACTATTTAATTTCTTTCGGACTATTGCTGATCTTTATCTGCAGCCTTCTCGCTCCCAACCTGAGCTACTCTGAAGACCTGAATTTACAGAGTCTCAGTATGCGCGCACGCGTTTCAGAGAAGACCTTACTTGGAGAAGACGCGCCGGAGGATTTTGAAGAATACGATGTGTCGGCTAACTTCGAGTTACCTTGGAAAAGCTACTCCACGTCTGGCTGGGGTATGGGTACGCGTTTGATGGCGAGCACTGGGTTTTTGCGGGGTGCGGGGGAGAATGCTCTCGTCGTTTCTCTCATCCCTGAATTAACCCTGGGGAGTGAAGACGGGCGGTTTACCCTGGATTTGGGAGCAGGTGGAGCGCTGTTCAGCAGGCATCGCTTTGGGACGCAGGATTATGGCGGGCCTTTCCAGTTTGCCCTGACCTTGGGCGTGGGTGTCCCTTTCTATAAAAAGCTGGGAATAGGTTATCGGTTTCTGCACTATTCCGATGCTGGCGTTAATGGATCTGACACGACTGGGGCAGATTTTCACATGATTGAGTTCAGCTATAGACTTTGATCATCGTCGGTTAGATCAGTTGGGCGATGGTATCGGGTCTTGCATTGCCACATTTATCTCGGTGACACCTACTCAAATATTTCGAGCTTGAAGTAAAGCGCTGAGGACACTCGCTCAAACTGTTGACGTCCATGCCAAATTTGACACCCCAAGTCCTTAGTTGTAAGCAGTAGTCGAGCTGACAGTTTCCCTTTTATATTACTCGCCTTGCACGCCTTTATTGTTTTGTCACGAAACCAGTTTGTTATCGGTGTTCACACTAACCCTGGGGGCGAAAAGGCTTCAGGGTATAGGTCACGCAGGCACCAAACAAAAATGCGGCGCCGACAAAATAAAAGGCATCGTTATAGGCCATGATCATGCTTTCCCGGCGCGCAATGGCGTCGATGGCGCGAAGGGCTTGTTCTTGTGCCAGTGTGCTGTCGGCACCGAGGTTAGTAAAATAGTTTTTCAAACCACTCAAGCGCTCAACGGTTGTCGGGTTGTAGAGGGAGATGTTTTCTACCACATGGCTGGAGTGGAATTGCTGGCGAATGGATAAAAAGGTGGCCAGAAAGGCGATGCCTACGGCGCCACCGAGGTTGCGGGTTAAGTTGTAGAGACCGGAAGCGGAGCCTGCCTGAGCCTGTTCAATACCGACGGTGGCCATGACCGCGAGGGGGATGGAGAGGAAGGGTTGGCCAATGCCGCGAATAAAGTTGGCGAGCAGCAGTTGCTCGTAGCCCGAGTCTGCATTCATGTGAATATTAATCAGGCAGCTCCAGGCAAAAATTACGCAGCCAAAGGCGACGAGGTGGCGCAGATCAACCTTCTTCATTAAGCGTACGATTAAGGGCACGGCGATCAATTGAGGGAAGCCAAACCACATCATAGTGACGCCAATTTGCAGGGCGTTGTAGTCCTGTATTTGGGCGAGAAATAGCGGGGTAATAAAGATCGTGCCGTACAAGCCGAGGCCGAGGATGACACCAATCACATTGGCCATGCCGAAGTTCCAACGGCCCAATAGACGTACGTTAATAAAAGGGTTAGGGCCCCATAACTGGCGGTAGAGAAAGATTAAAAAGCAGGTGCCGGCAAATATACTGCCGTTAAGCACAGACTGGGATTCTAGCCAGTCGAGTCTATTGCCTTCTTCGAGAATAATAATCATCGCCCCGAGGGCAGCGGACAAGGTGAGAATGCCGGGCCAGTCGGCTTCTTTAAGCATGGCCCATTTACTGCTGGACTGGCTGAGACCCCAGGACAGAATCAGAATCATCATGGTGGTAGGGAAAACCTGTAAATAAAATATTGATTCCCAGCCGTAGTTTTCGGTCAAAAAGCCACCCAGGGTGGGGCCTATTGAGGGCGCCTGGGTGGCGGTGAGGGAAAACATCGCGATGCCCAAAGGTTGTTTGCTGGGCGGTAGCAAGGTGAGAATAATCGTAAACGACAAGGGGATGAAGGTGCCGCCAGCAAAACCGGCAATGGTGCGAAATACCAGCATTGACTCCAGGCTCCAGGCCATGGCGCAACACAAGGTTGCCGCAAGAAAAATACTTGAGGCGGTGAGTACAAAGCGGCGCAGGCCAACGACCTGTACCAGCCAGCCGGTGAGGGGAATCACCACCACCTCGGCGGTGAGGTAGGCAGTGGAGATAAACGAACCTTCGTGCAGTGTTGCGCCGAGTGCGCCCTGAATATCTTTCAGAGAGGAGTTGGTGATCATGATGTTGAGCACGGCGATAAAAGCGCCGATGACACTGCCCCACACGGTAAACCAGGTTTTTAATGAAACGTGGTCTTCATCAACAGCGGGTGTTGCAGGGTTTATTTCTTCCTCTTCAAGGCTTGTCGTTGCGTCACTCATGGATGCTTGCCGTTACTGATTATTATGTTTTTTATTTTTAGACTACGTTTAGCCGGGCTTTTTCATCAGGGCAATAAAACCAAGACTGACAATAAAAGCGGCACCCATAAAATAAAAACAGTCGTTGTAGGCCATGATAAAACTCTCGCGCCGGGCGATGGCATCGACAGCTCTTAGAGCCTGTTCGTGCGCCATTATCGGGTCGGCACCGAGACCGCTAAAATAACCCGCCAAACCTTGCAGCCGCTCCATAGTAAAAGGGTTGTAGGCGCTGACATTCTCAACAATATGGCTGGAGTGAAACTGTTGGCGCAGTGACAAAAAGGTCGCCAGCGTGGCGATACCAACGGCGCCGCCCAAATTGCGTAGCACATTGAACAGGCCCGAGGCCGAGCCGACCTGTTCTTTTTCAATACCGGCGGTGGCGATGACATTGAGCGGCACCATAATAAAAGGCATGCCCAGGCCGCGAATAATATTTGGCCAAACCAGGTGGTCGTGACCGTAGTCGGCAGTCATGTGAATGTTCAGCAGGCAACTCAAACCGAAAATAAAGGCGCCAAAGGCCAGCAGTATGCGGATGTCGATGTGGGGCATCAGTCGCAGCACAATGGGCACGACGATAAGTTGGGGTAGGCCGACCCACATCATCACCAGGCCTATTTGCATGGCGTTAAAGCCGTGCACCTGGGCGAGAAACATGGGCATGATAAAGACCGAGCCGTAGAGGCCAAGGCCGAGAATAATACCCACCAGATTAGAGAGCAGGAAGTTGCGGCGTTTAAGCAGGCGTAAATTAATAAAGGGGTCTTTGCGCTTTAGCTCGATAGCAACAAAGGTGATTAAACAGGTCGCGGCGAGTAGGGCGCCATTAAAAATAAAATCCGATTCCAGCCAGTCTTTGCGATTGCCCTCTTCGAGCACAATAATCATTGCCCCCAGACCTACTGCCATGGAGAGGATGCCAAACCAGTCGCCATTTTTGAGCAGCTCGAACTGGGGTTTGGTTTTTTTCAGGCCTTGGAAGAGGATTAAAAACATAATGCCCGTGGGCACAATTTGTAGATAAAACACCGACTGCCAGCCAAAGGCTTCCGTCAAATAACCGCCGAGGGTGGGGCCAATAGACGGTGCCTGAGTGGCGGTGAGGGCGAACATACCCATACCGATGGCCTGCTTGCTGGGTGGCAGTAAAGTTAGAATCAGCGTAAAGGACAGGGGTATGAGTGTGCCACCGGCAAGGCCAGCCAGTGTTCTGAAAACCAGCATCGATTCGAGATTCCACGCCGAGGCGCAGAGCAGGGTGGTGAGGGCGAAAACCACCGTGTTGAAGAGCATGTAGGGGCGCAGGCCAAAGACCATCGTCAGCCAGCCGGTAACGGGTATCACCACCACCTCGGCGGTGAGGTAGGCGGTGGAAATAAACGAACCCTCTTCAAGCGTTGCCGAGAGTGCGCCCTGAATATCTTTCAGAGAGGCATTGGTAATGTGGATATTGAGGACGGCAATAAAGGCACCGAGTACGCCGCCGAACACGGTCAGCCAGGTGCCGATAGTAACGGTTTCTTCCGCCTCGGTGACTGGAGGGACATCCTCAATAGCGGGACTTGTCGAGTTGCTCATGGTGGTCGTCCGTATTCGCCCCGCCTGGCAGCGGACACACTATTGATGCGGATTGATTGGCCGTTTTTTATTCTGAGAGTGCGACTTATTCTGAGAGCGCGACACGGGATACACTTTTTGCAGCAGGCTTTTTACCGGCCATGGCTTCTATATTGGCGCTGGCTCGCGTATCAATTTTAGCGAGCACAGACATGCCCGGACGCAGTAGTTTGACCACGGGGTTGTTTTGGTCGAGGAGGATTTTCACCGGCACGCGCTGCACAATTTTGGTGAAGTTACCGGTGGCGTTATCCGGGGGTAACAAGCTGAACTGGGCACCACTGGCTGGCGACAGGCTCTCGACAGCACCTTCAATAAGCTGGTCAGGGAAGGCGTCGATTTCGACGAGAGCTTTTTGCCCAGGCACCATGCCGTTGAGCTGGGTCTCTTTAAAATTGGCGCTAACCCAGACATGGTCGAGGTCGACGATGGCCATTTTACGCGCGCCCGCGTGAATATATTCGCCATTTTCTACATGTTTGGCACCAATGACACCATCGCGGGGGGCGCGAATGTCAGACAGGTAGAGGGCAATCTTGGCAAGGTTGACCTCGGCTTCCGCGTGGGCCTGCTCGGCACTGATCTCGGCCTTTTCAGCGGTGAGTACATCCAGCTGAGCTATGGCTGCACTGACATTGGCGTGGGTGCGCACCAGTTCGGCTTCTGCACTGCTGACATCGGTGAGGTCGTGGTCATAGCGCTGCTTTTCGGCATAGCCTTTGTCTTTCAGGGTTTTCGAACGTTGCAGGTCAAGATTGGCCCGTTTTACTTGCGCTTCGGCGGCTTTAACTTCCGCACGGCTGGCGGCAATAGTGGCCTTTTGCAGGCTGGTTTGTGTATCTATGCGGGCCAGGCTGGCCTGGGCTTCGAGAACTTCGGCCTCTGCCCGGGCCACTTTGGCATTAAAAGTGGGTTTGTACATTGAGATAAGAATATCGCCCGCTTTAACTTTCTCATTGGCACTGACGTGGACTTTGTCAACAATGCCGGCGACCTTGGCGCTGATGACGGTGATGTCGCTCTGGGTATAGGCATTGTCGGTTGATTCCCAATAGCGCCCTTCAAACCACCATTCTTTGGCCCAAAGGCCTGCAAAAATGATACCGACTGCAAGAGCCCCAAGAAGTATAATTTTACGCATTGTGTTTACCGTCTGATCAATTTGGGCTAGAGCCGTTCTGCCAGCGTCTACTTGTTAATACGCTTTATTGGGTCGGATTGTTAAGGGGCAGTTTCT
>CAYWXW010000167.1:0-441 GCA_964462265.1 uncultured Porticoccaceae bacterium
AAATCTTTAATCGTATGGAGTATGCCTTATGAAAGTCGGACACTTAATGTTGTTCCAAAACCACCCCAACCTGCCTCAGACTGATTACGATATGTATCAGAACGAGTTGGAAATCGCGCTCTTGACTGAGCCCCTCGGTCTGGACTCCATCTGGGCGGTAGAGCATCACTTTACTGATTACACGGTCAGCCCTGATATTCCCCAGTTTTTGGCCTTTATGGCGGGTCAGACTTCGCGTATTAGTCTGGGTACTGCTGCGCTGATCTTGCCCTGGCACAAAGACCCCATCCGTTTGGCGACTAGCATGTCGATGCTGGATAACGTCTCTAAAGGTCGCGCGATGATGGGTCTGGGTCGTGGTCTGGCGCAAATCGAATATGATGGATTTGGCATCGATATGGCCGAGTCTCGTGATCGTATGAACGAGTCGGCGGCAATGAT
>CAYWXW010000167.1:500-995 GCA_964462265.1 uncultured Porticoccaceae bacterium
GCTAAGCTCGGTGGCGCCATTATGACCTTCGCCATTGGTCCCTGGGAGAGTCGTGCCAAGGAAATTGATATCTGGCGCGAGCACTATCAGCGCGAGCAGGGCTGCAAAGCACCACCCACGAGCGCTAACCTGTTTGTGATCTGTGATAAGGATCCCAAGAAAGCTGAAGAAATGGCTTATAAGTACATGTCTGATTACTGGATTTCGGCCATGGCTCACTATGAAATGACGGGTGATCACTTTGCCTCGAAAGGTGGCGGTGCTTACGACTTTTACCATGAAGCGGCGAAATCAGCACGTGCTGCGGGTGACGATGCGATGGGCAGGGCCTTTACTGATTTGCAAATTTGGGGCACGCCTGAGCAGTGCCTGGAAAAGATCCAGGGCATCCAAGACATCATCGGTGCCATGAATATGAACGTTTCCTTTAGCTTTGCTGGCATGCCTTACGACTATGCCAAGAAGAGCATGACTCTCTTTGCTGAAGAGGTGGTT
>CAYWXW010000167.1:1005-5881 GCA_964462265.1 uncultured Porticoccaceae bacterium
CCTAAACAGCGGGACTATGCTTCTCGGCCTAATGTGGTGACAGGCTCTTTAGGGGACTGAACCATAAAAAACAAAAATGGCCCGAGCAACAAAGGTAGTAATTTAAATGAGCGTCGCTTTACTGATCGTTGATGATTCTGGGTTTTCCCGCAGAGCAATGTTGAAATCCATACCCGAAGGCTGGGACGTGGATATTACCCAGGCCGCCAATGGCGAAGAAGCCCTGGTAGCATTGCGCAAGGGTTTGGGAGAGGTCGTTCTTCTCGATCTCACCATGCCGGTACTCGATGGTTTTGGCGTGCTGGAAGGTATTCGTGATGAAGGCCTGGACACAAAGGTGGTGGTGGTGTCTGCAGATATTCAACCCAAAGCCAAGTTTCGTGTGATGTCTCTCGGTGCACTGGCCTTCCTGCAAAAACCTTTTAATAAAGAATCCTTGGCAGCCACTCTGGCTGAATGCGGGGTTTACAGTGAAGATTGAACCTTTGAATGAAGAGGAAAATGAAATCCTCCAGGAAGTTATCAATATTGGTATGGGCCAGGCAGGGGCGTCTCTGGCGAAGCTGCTCGATGTCTTTGTTAATTTATCCGTACCGCGGGTCAGCTGGGTTAATGACGACGACTTCGTCGTAAAAGTGGGCGAGCTGGTTGCTGGCAGCGGTGAGAGTTGGGCCGGTGTGCGCCAGGCCTTTTACAATCAGCTCGAAGGTGAAGCATTTGCCATTTATGGGGCAAATGGTTGTCAGCAGTTATCGGCTTTGATGGGCTATGACGAAGATGAAGATATGGCCCAGGAGGAGTTACTACTCGATATCACCAATATCTTGATTGGCGCCTGTTTGATGGGTGTTGCCAAGCAAATTGGTAAGCAGCTGGATTTTGCCGCCCCGACTCTGGTGGGTATTAATAAGCCGATTGAAGAACTCCTCTACAGCCGTGATCGTGAATGGGACCAGTGCCTGCTTATCGAAGTGAATTTCTGTCTGGAAGAGGGTGACTTTTCCTGCCACCTGGTGATGCTGATGTCCGAGGCATCCATCGGGCAGCTACGCAGCGGTTTGCTTGAATTTATGGAAAGCTACTAAATGACAGTGGCTCTCGGTGATAATAGCCTCGGGTTTATTATTGATCGTGTCGATGTGGGTATTTTGGTGGTTACCGAAAACCTTGAAGTGGTGTTGTGGAATCGCTTTATGGAGGCCAATAGCAAGGTGGCCGCCGAGTCGATAGTCGGTAAAAACTTACTCGACTCTTTTCCTGACTTACCGGCTAAGTGGCTTGAAAAAAAGGTTAGAAGTGTTCAACTGTTGAACAATTTTGCCTTTACCTCGTGGCAACAGCGGCCCTATCTGTTCCACTTTAAACACCATCGGCCAATTACCGGTGGTGTGACCCATATGTACCAGAATTGCACTTTTATACCCTTTGAAGGTTCCGATGGGGAAAGTCTGGTTTGCATTACTCTATTTGATGTTACCGATACGGCAATCTCTCATCGAGAAGTACAGCAAGCCCATGCTGATCTCGAAGAGCTTAGTCATCGAGACCCCCTGACAGGCGTCTATAATCGACGTTTTATGGAGTCTGAGCTCGACAAGGAGTTTCAGCGTGTAGCGCGTTACGGTGGCAAGTTGTCGGTGCTATTTCTCGACCTGGATTTCTTCAAAAAAGTGAATGATACCTACGGCCACCAGGCGGGAGATCAGGTTTTGATTGAGGTCACACAAAGGATAAGTAACATTGTCAGAACAACAGATTGTCTGGCCCGTTACGGCGGTGAAGAGTTTGCGATTATGCTGCCCGAGACCGATACCAGTGGCGGTTTGATCTTTGCCAATCGCGTCAGAGAAGTGATAGAAAAAACCCCCGTCTACCACGAAGAGCATGTGATACCGGTGACGGCTAGCCTGGGCTTAAGTGAATTTTATGAGGGTATCGAAAGTTTCGATACCCTGTTGGATCAGAGTGATAAAGCCCTTTATATGGCAAAAAAGCAGGGGCGTAATCGAGTCGTTTGTTTTTTACCCGAAAGGTAATTTGTATTAGTTCCGACCTAATCTGACTCTTTACCTTCATGTTAAACACGCGTTTTGTAATATCTTCGTACTAATCCCTACAAGCTAATCCCTACGTACTATTGACCTGTTGCTACAGGTGAATTCCCTCCTTTCTATGACTGCTTATTGCCAGCTCGCGCACTTGCCCCTTGCCTTTGTAAATGACTTTTGATATTCAGCATAGCACTCGTCCGTGCACGTTTATTGATTCTTGCACGATAGAGAGTGTCAGCAGTAGCGTGACTTTACTTGAGGGTAGCTACGCTATACCCTCGGGTTGAGATTGCCTGCAGTGTTCGTATTAAATGATAAGCCGAAGGCGGGTAGTGACAAGTACTCTCAGCTGAAGGCAGATGAGAAATGGAATCAGAGCTCTGGTTGAAAAGTGCTCCATTAAAAAGTGACGATAGATTTAATGAGGAAATAAAAACATGAAAGTAGGACTGTCCTGTATTTTTCAAAATCCCTGGAATAACCTTAATGATCACGATGTCTATCAGCATGAAGTGCGTATCGCTTCCCAGGCAGAGGCACTGGGTTATGACTCCATTTGGGGTGTGGAGCATCACTTTACCGGCTACACCATGTGCCCCGATGTTATTCAATGGCTAACCTTTATGGCGGGCAAAACTGAGAAGGTTGAACTCGGATCGATGGCCGTTATCCTGCCCTGGCACGACCCGGTGCGTGTCGCTGAGCAGTTTTCTATGCTCGATAACCTCTCCAATGGCCGTTCTATTATCGGCTTTGGCCGCGGGCTGGCCCGAGTCGAGTTTGATACCTTTGGACTCAACCAAAGTGATGCTCGCGAGACCTTTATGGAATCGGCAAAGTTGGTATTGGACGGTCTTGAAAAGGGGTATTGCGAGCTTGATGGCAAACTGGTGAAACAGCCCAAAGCGCCCATCCGCCCGGCACCGATTAAATCGTTCAAGGGTCGCAGCTATGCGGCCTCCATGTCTCCAGATTCCATTCTCGGCATGGCCGAGCTCGGTTTGGGCCTGCTTTTGATTCCCCACAAACCCTGGGATGAAGTGGCCGTTGATATTGCCCGTTATAGTGAGCTGTTTAATCAAGTTCACGGCACCAACCCGCCGCCACCACTCGCGGCATGCTGGACCTATTGCCACGAAGACGCCGATGTGGCGAAAGAAGCGGCTTATAAATACATGACCGGCTATTGGCAAAGTGTGATCGACCATTACGAAATGAATCAGGATTACTTCAAAAAACGTAAAGGTTATGAATACTACGGCGATATGTCCGATGTGATTAATGATGTGGGTCGCGATGCCATTGCTGAAATGTTTATGAGCCTGCAGGTGTGGGGAACCCCCGAGCAGTGCTATGAAAAAATTGTCGACATTCGCAGCAAAATTGGTAATAACGGCTTTAATGGCGTCTTTAGTTATGCCGATATGCCTTTCGATATGGCGGAAGACAGCTTTAAACTGTTCAGTAAAGAGGTGTTGCCCCGACTAAAAGAATTGCCCGATGTTGAGGCCGTTAAAAACGTCGCCTGAGAATAATGTGTCAGCACATTTTACTGTACGATGTTTAGCCCCGTTCTGCGGGGCTTCTTTGTAGATTCATGGCATGTTCATCAGAAAAATATAACGCTCAATAAATGTTAATAATAAACAAGGTGAAAATAATGAGCCGTAAACAACAGGTTTTAAAGAGTGCTACGTGGCTACTGTTTTTCAGTGTCGGATTACTGGCAGCAAAACTGCAGGCGGAGGAGTGCAAACCGGTTAAGTGGGGTGCCGATGACGAAATAGGCTCGGCCAATCTGGTGACACCGAAAAGCGTTTTGCTGGCTTCCCAGTTAATCAAAAAAGGTAAAACCCAGCATCTGGGTATTATTATCGACAAAGACACCCCTGCCTTTGGGCCGCGCTCACTGAACTTGCAAATTGTGCAGCCGGGTCAGGAGTGGGGGCGAGAGGCCTTCCCCAATGGTTTTAATTACAACGACGATATGTTTCAGGGCTGGTTCGGTATTGGCTCTCAGCTCGATGGCCTGGGGCATGTTGGTCAACACCAGGTGTTTTATAACTGTCTGAAAGGCCCCGACTTTGTTACCACTACTGGCGTGACGAAAATGGGTATCGAAAAAGTACCACCCATTGTTGCTCGCGGTATTGTTCTCGATATGGCGGCTTTTCACGGTGTTGAGACGATGACAGCCGGGCAATTGATTACGGTTGAGGATGTTGAAGCCGTAGCGAAAAAGCAGGGTACGCCCATTCGAGAGGGTGACGTTGTACTTTTTCACACCGGCTGGACTGACGCAATGATGGCGAAAGACCCACAAACCTGGGGTAGTACAGAGCCGGGTATCTCGGAAGCCACCGCTAAATATTTGGCGCAAAAGAATGTTGTTGCCGTGGGTGCTGATACCTGGGGTGTCGATCCGGTGCCGCCTGAGGTTAAAGGCAATATTTTTGCCGGTCACATTACCCTGTTACTACACAACGGTATCTATCTGCTAGAAACCATGAATACCGGCGTGTTGGTGCGCGATAATGCCCACGAATTTTTCTTTGTACTGGGCGTACCTCGGGTGCGGGGTGCAGTACAGGCGATGATTGATCCGATTGCCATTTACTAGTAACTAGCCATGTAACAACCAATAAAAATGGCTGAGTAGGCTTACTCGGTCATTTTTATTGGTATCAGAAAGTATTGTCTAAAATCAGTTGGGGGTTTTGATGGACTCATTGCAAGTATGGGCCTGGATGTTTTTGTTTCTCTATGTCGGCGCGATGATAGGCTTCGGCTATCTAGGCATGCGCCAGGTTCAAAGTAGCGACGAT
>CAYWXW010000168.1:0-5818 GCA_964462265.1 uncultured Porticoccaceae bacterium
CACGAAGACAAACTGCGCTACCAGGCCGTGTGGTTCACCGCACCCAACGATGTGAAAGGCACCAGCTTCCTCAATATCTGGAAGTACGACCAGCGCGAATTCCCCGATCTGTTTGGCTACCTGCCCGCGTTTAAGCGCGTGCGTCGCTTCCCCACCAACCAGCGCTTTGAGCCACTGGTACCGGGTATTACCTTCTTCCTCTCCGATGCCTGGGGTGCCGGTGATCCCATGCTGACCTGGGGTAACTATAAGATCGTTGGCCGTGGCCCCTTCCTGGGTTCCCAGTCGGGCACCTGGCATGGCGACGAGGACAATTGGTCGAAAGACAAAGTGCTACACGGTGGCAAAAAGGGCCACAACTTCTTTGAAGTTGACTTCCAGCTCTGTCCTGAAGTGCTCGTCATTGAAGCTGAGCCGATTGGATTCCCACGGGCGCCGGTGAGTAAAAAACGAGCATGGATTGACGTGCGCAACATGGCCAACATTGGCTACGTGACCTTTGACCGTCGCGGTGAATTGTGGCGCTCCTTTGAAACAGGCTTTACCCAGCAGAAGAAAGGCGACTTGGCCAACCTGGATGCCAAGGGCAATCCCGAGTGGTCCTGGTCCTATGTGCATGCACACGACATACAGACCAACCGCTTCTCGCGCTTTAACCACGCACAGAGTGTTAAGGGTGGTTTGAAGACGGAATTTAATACCGAAGATGCCTACGACAAGTACCTGACCATTCAGGCTATTCGTCGACTGGGTAGCTGATAACAAGCGCTGGAACACTTTAGAAAAATAGGAACCTGGGCTGAATAAAATAATAAGTGGCGTGGCTACAGAGCCATTTCTCTTGTGGTTCTTATCGATAAAATTTTATTACAACGATAATTAAGAAGTATAAATTAAAGGGGTTTTACATGATAAATAAAAAACAAGCACGGCTAGGTGTATCTATGCTGGCACTGGCTGGGGCACCTTTTTTGTCGCCCGCTGTGTCGGCCTTTGACTATTCGGTATCAGGCTTTATTCGCCAGGAAATGGCCTATAAAATAAACAGTGATCAAAATCCGAATAATCCCCATGGCAATCCGCGCAATGGTGAAAGTCAGGGTAATAGAGCGTTGACTGATCCGGGTGCTTGTGCCTTGATCGATGCGGTGGGTGGTGCGGGTGCCTGTGCTGGTCTCACGGCTTTTCAGCCAAACTTGACCAAGACAAAGCTTGATAATGAGACAGACTGGAATGTGTTTGCCACACGCGCCGAGGTTGATGTAAGTGTCAATTTTTCGAATAATCTTAAAGGCTTTGTTAAAGTGCGCGGCTACTATCAGCCGGATGTATTTGATGATTACGGTGACAACAACCTTTTTAGTGTCAACAATCACGGTAATGAAGCCACTTTTTTGTCGATCAGTGATGACGACTACATGGTCGATTTGCCCTCGCTTTATCTCGATTACTCGAAAGGGCCGTTGTGGGTGCGTGTCGGGCAACAGCAAATTGCCTGGGGTGAAGCCTTGTTTTTCCGCGTGGCTGATATGGCCAATGGCCTGGATTTGCGTCGCCACCTGTTCCTCGATTTTGGTGCAGAGGAATATGCTGATGAGCGTTTGTCGGCACCCGGTATTCGTGCCAGCTACAACTTTGGCCAGGATTGGGAATTAGAAGTCTTTGCTCAAATGTTCCAACCCTCTGTGCTACCCAATCGAGGTTCACCCTATAGCCTGTTGCCCTACCAGGCGACAGTTGATTATGAGTCGGGCTATGACAAAGTCGATGACAGTATTAATGCCGGTGTGCGCTTACGTGGGCAGATTGGCAATTTAGGCATGCAGTTTTTTGCCATCAGTCGCCACAATCCAGACCCGATTATTAAAACGATACCGGGTGGCCTGACCTTGCCGGGTAGTCCGCTCGACGGGCCCCTCGGGCCCCTAGGCGTCCCAGATGCGTCCAATGAAAAGGCCGCTAGCCAGCCTTTCACCCAGGATTTAACGGGAGAATTCGGTTTTAATTCATCGGCTGACTGGTTTAATGGAACTGCTTTGGCAGGTATCGATGGCCTTGCCGTGTTGAATGGCTTAATTGCGGATTATGGTTATATTGAGGATGTATTCAAATTACTATCTACAGCTGGTTTGACTGACGGGTTTCTTGATCCGAATGTTTCTACGATAGAACAGGGTAAAATTGTCGTCGATACGCTGGTCACAGCTTTTGGGTCGCCTCTTGTAGCGTCTGTTGAGGCAGAGTATGCCTCGGAGAATATTTTTGGCCTGGGTTTTAACTACATTTTTTACGCTGAGCCGGATACATTTTTAGACCAACTGGTTGTGCGTTTTGAAGGTAGCTATACCCCCGATAAGAAATTCACTCACCCTGGTGCGGGGAGTAACTTTATTGTTCACGATGAGTGGGTAACCAGCTTGACACTCGAAAAATACCAACGCTTTTCTGATGACTTTCCGGCAACGTTTTTTATCTTTGAGTGGATGCACAAATCTGAAAGTGACTTGTTGGGACGCCATTTAACTGGACTTGGTGGTGATGCCAATCACCTGCCCGGTAATGGTGAGCCAGGCCGTGGTTGGGATGGTTTGGTCTTCGCTGTGCAGCAGCCTTTCCCTAACCTTACCTGGCGGCTAGATTTGTCTGTACTCTACGATTTAAACGGCGGTATTTTTGTCCAGCCGGCAGTGCGTTACAAGCCCTCAGGTGACTGGACCATTGAGGCTTTTGCTAACATCATTGACGCGAATAATAACGGTTCCATCTTTGCACCAATGGAGTTTTCAGACGACTTAACAGTACGCCTAACTTATCAGTTCTGATGGAGGCCTAATTCTACTGGGCTTGATAGTTTTCCAGGAGGTTACTAGTTTCATATTGATAAACTAGTAACCTCAGATGTACCGAGACGATAATAATTAATAGAGACTCGTCGTACACGCTGGTCAGTATTATTTGACGCTGCCGTCGGCCTTCTTTGAATAAAAAAGGGTCGACGGCAACTTACATTACTGACTTTTATCCCTACTCGTTAAATTTGTCAGCTATTAGCGATATCGGATCTTCGGCAGTTTTTCCCGGGCCTGAAGTGGCGTCTTAATGCTCCTTTCCTCAATGACGTTGAGGGTGTCTTCCAGCTGTAGTCCCTGGTGTTCTATAAGCCAGATAGTGATTGGGCGATTGATGTCTTCGTCAATATTATTGACGCTAAAAGCTCCTTTTCGCTGGGTGTCTTTGACTGCTCGGATGACTTGTCAGTACGTATAACCTATCAGCTCTAAGCTGTAGCTGGCCAAAAAAGCACTCTTTTTAAGTGCTTTTTTGGCCTATTTTTTTAGTCTTAAGGGCTGGTTTATTGGCTCTAAATGTTTAGTGTAATCGATTGAATTATTCGTTTACCTTATGCACTGCATGCTATAAGGTTATGTCTAATAAAAATAATTAATTAGTATTTGTCAGTAAGGCAGAACCTCTTTTGCTAAAAAATATAACAACAGGAGTAGTTTATGCATATTAAGAAGTATGATTTTGATTATAGTCGCCGCTATTTTATGGATAAAATGGCCAAGGGCACGATGGGTGCGGGGGTGCTGACCTCTTTATGGCCTTTGATTGCCGAAAGTGGCGACATTGCCAAGGCTTACCCTGAAGAACTGCAATCCTTGAGTGCCTATACTAAAGGCAAGGTCAACGAAGGGGACTTCATTACAGCAGATAATGTCGAACACGTTAAAGACTTGCTGGCGCCTATTACTTACGAGGAAGTCAGCCAGATGGGGCGGCGTATTAAGGTCGTTCCACAAACAACAGACATTACCAAGATGTACCCTCATGACTTTCTAGAGGCTACGCTAAAAAACAGCGGTAAAGCGGGCTTAGATGATACGGGAAACGTGGTTGTCAAAGCTGACGGTAAACCCTGGATTGGAGGTATGCCCTTTCCCGACCCACAGTCGGGTTTCGAAGCCTTTTCAAACCTGGGTCTTACGGCAGGTCGTCATGATGAAACTCAGTATGCCGCTAAGGACTGGGATTTAAGTGCCGATGGTGACGTGGAATACGAATACGAGTTGGCCGCTTGTGAAAAAACGGCGATGGGTCGTGTATCAGACCCGGATGGGCCGTACTGGCAGGGTCATGAGGACAAGTTACGTTATACCGGTGTGTGGTTTGTTTCACCTCAGGATGTATCCGGCACCAGCTTTCTTAATACCATTCTTTATGATCAGACCAAATTCCCCAACTTAGTGGGCTATATTCCCGCATTTAAGCGGGTTAGGCGCTTTCCGACGAATCAGCGCTTTGAGCCCCTGGTACCGGGTATTACCGTCTTTCTTTCAGACTTTTGGGCGGCTGGAGACCCCTTGCTGACCTGGGGTAACTATAAGATTGTTGGCCGCGGCCCCTTCCTGGGTGCCCAGTCAGGCAACTGGAATGGTGATCAAAAGGACTGGATTCCACCGACCCACGGTGGGCCGAAGGGTCAAACATTCTGGGACACTTCCTTTGAGTTTTGCCCGGAAGTATTGGTGATTGAAGCAGAGCCTACGGGTTACCCACGAGCACCGGTGAGTAAGAAACGGGTCTGGCTGGACATGAGGAATATGGCCTATATTTCTTATATGACCTTTGACCGTAAAGGCGGAATCTGGAAATCATTTGAGGCGGGTTTTTCCCAGTACACTAAAGGTGATTTATCCTTTTCTGACCGTGGTGGACGCCCGGTCTGGGGCCCAACCTGGGTACACAGTCACGATGTGCAATCGGGTCGCATGAGCCGGCTAGCCATCGCCGAGCAGCTGAGCAATGGTTATAAAAGTATTAATGATCAGCCCGGTGTGTATGACAAATACCTGACGGCACAGGCGATTCGTCGCTTAGGTATTTAATTCGGGGGTCTAATAACAATAAGACTTGAAACGGCTGGATTGCGTAGCCTCGATGCCGGTACACCAGGGATGGATCCTCTATTAGGTGTGCTGGATCACAGACCACAGCCTGAGCCGTTGTAACGTTAAATAAAAGACAGTGGGGAATAATAATGATAAATAAACCAATCAAACCTGTACAGGTAGTGGGCTCTGCACTGGCCTTCAGCCTTCTGGCATCGGCCAGTGCAAGTCATGCCTTTAACCTTAAAGTTGCTGGCTTTATACGCCAGGAAATGTCTTATAGCATCGGTAGTAAAAATAACCCCTGGCAACGAGGCAGCCCCGATATCTACGAGGGCGGCGTGGGCACCCTGCAAAATACCGCATCGGGTGACCCCCGTGCAGAGGCGGTGTGGGATGGGCTTAGAGCGCAAACAGCAGCGGCTTTGAGTCTTCCGGCTCCCGCTAATACTGATCTGCCGACCACGTTTTCAAAGCCCAACCTGGATAAAGATAACGACTGGAATTTAATGGCGACGCGGGCCGAGGTCGATTTTCATATGACTTTCAGCGAAAACTGGACGGGTTTCGTTAAAGTACGTGGTTACTATTTGAGCGATGTACAGAATACCTATACCGTGCCGTCCAGTTTTGAAGACGGTGGCGATGATAATAATTTTAAAGTTGACCTCCATGGTAAGTGCGCCTCAGTACTTGAGGTCTGCGATGACAATTTCATGATTGATTTGCCATCCGCTTACCTTGATTACCAAAATGGTCCCTTATGGATGCGCATTGGTAATCAACAGATCGCCTGGGGTGAGTCTATTTTCTTTCGTGTTATGGATGTGCCTAACGGTCTCGATCTGCGGCGCCATTCTTTCCTCGATACTGCGACCGAAGAGTATGCGGACGAGCGCATATCCTCTCCGGCGATTCGTGTCAGC
>CAYWXW010000169.1:0-5809 GCA_964462265.1 uncultured Porticoccaceae bacterium
AAAACTAAACAGCTATAATTTCCGTTCCAATTTGGGTTAGTTCTGCTTTTTTGCAATGCAGACCTGCGGAATTAACGAGTTCTTTAAAGGAAAATTATGGAAAAAATTAGATTAAAGCTTCGTGCTTACGATCACCGTGTTCTTGACAGATCAGTTGCTTCAATTGTAGAAGCTGTAAAGCGCACTGGTGCTGAGATTCGTGGCCCGATTCCTATGCCGACAAAGATCCGTAAATATACGGTTCTTAAGTCAGTTCACGTCAACAAGAAAGCACGTGAGCAGTTCGAGATTCGTTTGCACGCACGTCTTATTGACATTGTGTCTGCTACACCTGATACAGTTGACTCATTGATGAAGCTAGATCTTGCACCTGAGGTTGACGTAGAAGTACGTTCAATGGACAAGTAAGGATAAATGATGGAATTTATTGTAGAAAAAATCGGCATGAGCCGTACTATCACTGTTCCTTCAATACCGGTAACACTACTTAAGGTAGTTGACACTAAGGTATGTGAAGTGACAGACGGTACTGCTATCGTTGCATACGGTTCAGGTAAAAAAGCGAACAAAGCTATCGCTGGTAAGCAAAAGAAATATTCTTTAGAAGCTAACTTCAACCGTTTCGCGACAATGACTGTTGCAAACACTGAAGCAGGTGACTTGGATATGTCAGCACTTGGCGAAGCAAAAGTTATTAAAACTTCGATGACTACTAAGGGTCGTGGTTTTGCCGGTGTTGTAAAACGCTGGAACTTTGGTGGTGGACCAGGTTCACACGGTCACCGTTTTCACCGTACTGGTGGATCGATCGGTAACTGTGAATGGCCAGGTCGTGTAATGAAAGGACGTAAAATGTCTGGACAATACGGTAACGTTAAAGTTACTGTTAAAAACGAAGTAGTCTCTTATGACGCTGAAAACGGAGTCCTTGCAGTCAAGGGTTCAGTTCCAGGTGCTAACGGTGGACTAGGTCGTGTAAAGGTTGCTAAATAATGAACGCAATTGTACTTAATGACAAATTCGAAGAGGCTTCTAAAGTAGCTTTGCCGGAATCTTACCAAGGTATTAACCCGCACAATGTTTGGTTGTATGTAAAATCATACCAAGCAGCATTGCGTTCTAATACTGCACAAGTTAAAACACGCGGCGAAGTAAGCGGTGGTGGTAAAAAGCCATGGGCTCAAAAAGGTCGTGGTGGCGCTCGTGCCGGTTCAACTCGTTCACCTGTATGGGTTGGCGGTGGAACTGTTTTCGGTCCGTCTAACAACCGTAACTATGTTCAAAAGATCAACAAAAAGCAGAAGAAAGTAGCTCTTAACTGTGCACTTAACGGTCTTGCTGATGAAGGTAAACTTTTCATCGTTGATTCTATTTCAGTTGAATCTGGAAAAACTAAAGATGCAAAAGCAATCTTCGACAAGCTTGGTCAGCGTGATGTATTGATCGTTAAAGAGCTTATTGATGATAAAACATTTTTAGCATTCAGAAACATTGATAAAACTTACCTTATTGAAGGTAATGAGCTAAACGCTTATCTTGCATCTACATTTCGTTCTGTAGTAATCGAGAAAGCCGTTTGGGACAAACTAGTAGAGGGAGCTTAAGATGGCAGATATTACAGATATCAAATCGATTCTATATACTGAAAAATCTTTAGGTCTTCAAGAAGATGGCGTGATCGTTGTTCAGACATCTCCTCGTATGACTAAAAATGGTCTTAAAGAAGTTTTCCGTGAATATTTCGGCATCAAGCCACTTCGCGTTAACTCTTTGAATCAAGCGGGAAAAGTTAAAAAGTTCCGTGGCGTATCTGGTAAACAGAATAACTTCAAGAAGTTCTATGTAACACTTCCTGAGGGCGCAGAAATCCAAAGTTTGGCGGTATAAGATGGCAATTAAAACATATAAACCGGTTACACCGAGTCGTCGTTTCTATACAAACGTTGACAGTTCAGACATTACTGCTAAAGCAAGTGTTCGTTCATTATTGGTAAAACTTCCTACACATTCAGGACGTAACAATAATGGTCGTATCACTTCTCGTCACCGTCAAGCGGGTGCGAAAAAACTTTACCGTATTGTTGATTTCAAAAGAAACAAGTTTGATATCCCTGCAACAGTAGCAGCGATCGAGTACGATCCATATCGTAACTGCCGTATCGCTCTTCTTAACTATGCAGATGGTGAAAAGCGTTATATCCTTCAGCCGAAAGATCTTAACGTAGGTGATGTTATCTCTTCTGCTGCTTCTGGTCTTGATATCAAGCCGGGTAATGCAATGAAGATGATGAACATCCCAGTGGGTACGTTGATTCACAACATTGAGATGAAACCTGGTAAAGGCGGACAAATGGTTCGTACTGCCGGCGGTTCGGCACAGATCATGGGCCGTGAAGGTAAATACGTTTCAGTTCGTCTTCCATCTTCAGAGATGCGTAAGGTACTTGGTGAGTGTATTGCTACTATCGGTACTGTAGGTAACGAAGAGTTCGGTAACATCGTTATCGCTAAGGCTGGTCGTTCACGTCACCTTGGTATTCGTCCTCAGACTCGTGGTTCTGCAATGAATCCAATCGATCACCCGCATGGTGGTGGTGAAGGTAAAACAAACTCAGGTCGTCATCCAGTTACTCCATGGGGTAAACCGACTAAGGGTGCGAAGACTCGTCGTAAGAAAGCAAGTGATAAACTTATTATTACGCGTCGTAAACCAAATGCGAAAAGGGTAGGCTAATATGGCTCGTTCAGTAAAAAAAGGTCCATTTGTAGACGATCACCTAATGAAAAAAGTGGTTGCTGCAAAAGAGGCTAAAAACACAAAACCAATTAAGACTTGGTCACGTCGTTCAATGATCCTTCCTGAAATGGTTGGTCTTACGTTCAACGTACACAATGGTCGTCAATTCGTTCCTGTCTATGTTACAGAGAACCATATTGGTTACAAATTTGGAGAATTCGCTCCAACTCGTACGTTTAAGGGCCACAAAGGTTCAGTACAGAAGAAGGTAGGTTAATCATGGCTAGAGCATTATTGAAATTTATCCGTGTTTCACCGATCAAATCTCGTCTTATCGCACGTGAAGTTCAGGGTATGAATGCTGAAGAGGCTCTTGCAGCTTTAGAGTTCACTCCGAACAAAGCAGCGAAGATCATTGCTAAAGTTATTGCATCTGCAGTAGCGAATGCTGGTCAAGAACCAGAAGATTGTGTGATCACATCTTGTCGTGTTGACAATGGTCCGGTACTTAAACGTTTCCGTCCACGTGCTCGTGGTATGGCGTCTGGTATCCGTAAACCGACAGCACACATCTTAGTAGAAGTAGAGGGCAAATAATATGGGTCATAAAATTAATCCTATTGGACTACGCCTGGGCATCAATAGAAACTGGGAAAGCCGTTGGTATCCTGATTTCAAAACTGCACCGGAAAGTCTTGGTGAAGATCATAAAATCCGTACGTTCTTGAAAAAAGAGCTTTATTATGCTGGTATTTCTAATATCATCATCGAGCGTACTGCTAAGCGTCTTCGTGTAACTCTTGTAGCTGCACGTCCTGGTATCATCATCGGGAAAAAAGGTGCAGATATCGAAAAACTTAAGACTCGTCTTCAATCATTGATCGGCAAAACAGTTGCTATCAATATTAAAGAAGAGAAAAAAGCAATGATCTCAGGTCAGCTTGTTGCAGAAAACGTAGCAACGCAGATCGAGCGTCGTGTTGCTTTCCGTCGTGCTATGAAAAAAGTTATCCAAAATGCTCTTCGCGCTGGTGCGAAAGGTATTAAGATTTCTGTTTCTGGTCGTCTGAACGGTGCTGAAATGGCACGTACAGAATGGTATCTTGAGGGACGTGTTCCTCTTCATACTCTTCGTGCTAAGATCGATTACGGTTTTGCTGAAGCGCATACTACATACGGAATCATCGGTGTAAAAGTATGGATCTTCAAAGGCGAGGTACTTTCAAAAGGTGTCCCGGTTGAAGCAGTAGAAGAGAAAAAAGAGCGTCGTGCTAAACGTGCTCCACAACGCGAAACAAGCGGAAAGGCTGAATAATCATGTTGATGCCTAAAAGAACAAAATACAGAAAAGTGATGAAGGGTCGTAACCGTGGTAAATCTGCGAAAGCGAACTCTTTGGCATTTGGTGATATCGCATTTAAAGCGGTTGAAGCTGGACGTATTAATTCACGTCAAATTGAAGCGGCTCGTATTTCTGCGACGCGTCATATTAAGCGTCAAGGTAAGATCTGGATCCGTGTGTTCCCAGCTAAGCCATTAACTGCCAAGCCTCTTGAAACTCGTATGGGTAAGGGTAAAGGTCCAGTTGATCAGTGGGTAATGAACATTAAGCCAGGTCGTGTAATTTTTGAAATGGCTGGTGTAAATGAAGAGTTGGCTCGTGAAGCGCTAACACTTGCAATGCACAAGCTTCCATTCAAGACAAAAATCATTACTGCGGAGATGAACAATGAAATATTCTGATTTAGCAGATAAAAACGTAGCAGATCTTAATGCTCTACTAAAAGAGAAGAAAACTGAGCTTTTCACACTTAAGATCAAAAAACAGATGATGCAACTTCAAAACACTAGCGAACTTCGTGTTGCTAAAAAAGATATTGCACGTATCCAGACAGCACTTCGTGTGCTAGCAAACGCGTAAGGAGACCTGAATGACACATAAAAGAGAAGTTCAAGGTAAAGTAGTAACTATTGCAGGTGATAAATCAGCAACTGTCGTTGTTGAGCGTCGTGTAATGCACCCACGTTACCACAAAGTTGTTAGACGTTTTAAAAAATACGTTATTCATGATGAGAAGAATGAGCTTAAAGTCGGAGACGAGGTCATTGCGATCGAATGTTCACCGATCTCTAAGCGTAAATCATACCGTCTGAAGAGCGTTGTTGTAGGAGCTGAATAATGATTCAAGGTTTCTCAAGACTTAACGTAGCAGATAATACAGGTGCTAAAGAGATCATGTGTATCAAAGTACTTGGTGGTTCTAAGCGCCGTTACGCTTCTGTTGGTGATGTTATCGTTGCTTCTGTAAAGAAAGCGACTCCAACAGCAAAAGTAAAAAAAGGTGCTGTAGTCAAAGCGGTTATCGTTCGTACGAAAAAAGAGGTTCAACGTGAAAACGGTTCTCTTATTCGTTTCGATGATAATGCAGCTGTAATCCTAGATGCGAAGAGAGAGCCGATCGGTACTCGTATTTTCGGCCCTGTTGGTCGTGAAGTACGTTACGCTGGCTTCATGAAAATCGTGTCTTTGGCACCGGAGGTAGTATAATGGCAAAATCAACATTCAAAAAAGGCGATACTGTAGAAGTAATCGCTGGAAATGATAAAGGTACTAAAGCAGAAGTGCTTAAAGTAATGCCTAAAGAAGGTAAGGTTATCGTTGCCGGTTGTAAGATCGCAAAGAAAACTGTTAAGCCAACTGAAGAGAACCCTAAGGGTGGCTTCATGAATAAAGAGATGCCAATGGATATCTCAAATGTTCGTAAAGTGGAGGCATAATTATGGGTGCTAGATTAAAAGAACGTTATACAGCTGAGATCGCTCCTGCTCTTCAAAAAGAGCTTGAGATCAAAAACGCTATGCAAACACCTAAACTAGAGAAAGTAGTTATCTCTGTTGGTGCCGGTTTTGCAATGAAAGATACTAAACTGATTCAAAATATTGCTGATACTATCAGTACTATCGCAGGTCAGCGTGCTACTGTCGTTATCGCTAAGAAATCTGTTGCAGGTTTCAAAGTTCGTGAAGGTATGCCAGTTGGTGTACGTGTTACACTTCGTGGTGAAAACATGT
>CAYWXW010000170.1:0-5789 GCA_964462265.1 uncultured Porticoccaceae bacterium
CCATGACCGGTTGGCTGGTGGCTGCGGTGGGCTTTGAGTTCAAGGTCGAAGCCTTTGCTTTACCGCTTATCGGGCTTGGCATGTTGCTGCGACTGACCGGCGCAAAAAAGCGCTACGGCGCTATAGGCCTGGCGCTGGCAGGGTTTGGCCTGTTTTTTATCGGTATTGACGTGCTCAAAGGGGCTTTCGAAGGCATTGCCGCTTTCGCTCAAATCGACCAGCTAAATTCAGATGGACTTTCTGGCCTGCTGCTATTTATAGGCATGGGCTTTTTAATAACCCTGTTGACACAGTCATCCAGCGCGGCGATTGCCATAGTGCTCACCGCTGCCACCGGTGGTGTCATCAGCCTTTCCGCCGCCGCCGCCATGGTCATCGGCGCCAACGTAGGTACTACCTCCACCGCCGTGTTTGCGGTCATTGGCGCGACACCCAATGCCAAACGTGTAGCCAGCGCCCATATTATTTTCAATCTCGCAACGGGCGCTGTAGCGCTGGTGTTGTTACCGGTGATGCTGTGGCTGGTGAGCTTCGGGGGCAAAGCCCTTGGGCTTGAAAATAATCCCGCCGTCAGTCTCGCCTTATTTCACACCGCGTTTAATCTGCTGGGCGTACTGTTAATGTGGCCGATGACTGGCAGGTTAGCGCAATTTCTGACCAGGCGTTTTCGTAGTGCCGAAGAGATCGAAGGACGACCACGCTATCTGGATAAGACCGTGCTGGTATCACCGGCCCTGGCCTTGAATGCCGCCTGCCTTGAACTCGGACATATTGCGGGGATCGTACGCGGCATGGCAAAAGGCGCCATCAGCTCTGAGTTCGCCCCGGGTGAAAAGCTGGAAAGCAACCAGCTCGCCGTGCAACAACTGGTGCAGGAAGTGGATAGTTTCGTTAGTCAACTCGGTGGCGCTTCTTTACCCGCTTATATAGCTGAAGCACTGCCAAAGATCTTAAGGTGTGATCAATATCTTTCAACGGCAGCGGAGTTATCCCGGGTACTTGCCACCTACCAAAGCCGGATTCACGCCTTAGGGGATACAGAATTGATGGCTGCCCTGGCGCAAATTCGCTCAGCGCTGGTGATCTTGATCGATGCAACGGATGTCCAGCAAGCGACATTTTCAGTGGCGGATTGTGACCAGCAATTAATCTCATTTGAATCTGCGTATCAATCACTCAAAGAGAACCTGCTGGTTGCGGGTGCCCACCAGCGGGTGCAAATACGGGACATGACCTTGACCACCGAACAACTGACCCGCATGTATCAATTGTCGGAACAGATGGTTAAATCAGCGCGAGTTATGGCGCATCTATTTGAAATTTCGTCGCTGAAAGACAACCAGGCAAAACAAGCACTTGAGGACTCTAAGGAAGCGGATGTGGATGACTTACTACCAAGCTAATATCAGGCATCCAATATCACGTACTTAATGTCTGTTGTGAAAAGACTAGAACAACAGCCTATCGATCAGATATGAACGCTTGAAAGCCGCATTTAGTTCATTGCCGCCTATCCAATGGGCTGAAATTTCCCATCATGATCAAGGCAATGACGAATCCCAAAATGAGCCAAGTTATGCACTTCAGATTTGAATCCAAGAACCCTGAATTCATCACCCAACGAAATACAAGCACTATATTTCTGGTTAATAATTCTTATAAGCGATTAACCAGAGCTGGACAAAAAAATGCACCTTTATTCTTGAATCCCCTGGAGCGCTATTCCTCAGGCGAGCTAAATATAATCGTCTGACCGGAAAATACACGCCAAATAGGTGGGCCAACACCAATCGGATTGGTTAACTGGTTGAAATTAGATAGGTATCCCAAGACGAGTTGAATATGTAAAAACTCAATTAGTCAGACCACCCTTAACCGTTTTTCTATCCGCTCGGGTGTCACCAATATAGACACAGGCTACTTTTACTTTTCTATCATCAAGGTCATTACGAAATATTGACTTGTCAAAATCACAATATTTTGCAATTTTTTCTGTTAAGTATGTCTTTCCAGTACCTATTTTATTTGTCTCAATGATTATGATATCCCCCGCCCTGCAACCTTTTTCTTTCATACAGTAATACTCTTCGCTAGTTTCTGCCAGCATCGAGCTTGAATAAAGTACGAAAAATAGCATTAATAATATTTTCATGTTTTCTTCCAGCTTGTTAAACCCACTCATCTTTTGAAACACAAGTAATTCTTGAACGTAACAACTACCTATCACCGAATGGCGCAATATCCCGTAGCGTGATTCCACGCAACAAACGGCCGAGAATGTCGGCCCCGGTAATCACCCGCTTCTGCTCTGACCAAATAAGGATCAAGTCATCATCAATGACGTCATCGAAATCATTGGTCGGGTAAACCTTTAGCTTCGTCAGCACTTTTCCAAGTAAAACCCCGGAGTCTTCGATAAGAACAGGTCGATGACAGTAGAGATAGGGATTTGTCGGCTCTTTACCCAGTAACGCATCCCGCAAAAAAGCATTCGCATTCAAGACCATGCAAGGTTGGTTGTTCTTCTCATCGACAATAATGACCCATTTTTTACCGGATCGATTCACATCGACCAGGAAACCATCGTCTATTTTACGTTCGAACGACGGAAATACCGGCCTGTTATTTTTTATTGGCAAAGGAAAAACACTAACTGGGTCGATATTTTCACCTTCCTGGGTGACGGAGACGTCATCCAGCGATAAAAAATTCATCGCGCCAATCCCCTCCAAACGACTGACATCGGACTCTTCGGCATTAATATGCTCTCGAATCACTCGATGAAGATCTCGTTCGGTGAAGTATCGGATACTCTCTTCACCCAACCACCAATCCAGCATCAAGGCGGATGGTTTCGCAACGGGATATAGAATTATTTGGTACAAGCGTAATACCGGGGCCAGCAATGCACCCATACGTAGCGCATGACGAGAAAAATACGCTTGTGGAATAATTTCCCCCATGAAGGTAATAAGAAAAGTTGAGAAAAAGAAAGACAACGTTCCAGCCATCACCGATTTTGACAGTAGTGTTAACAACACATTGACCGCCACGTTACCCCACAGAATAGTGGTGAGTAGAAAATGGGAATCCTTGCGTAAAGCCAGAACTTTGATCGCATCTGGATTACCGCCAGCGACCTCAACTTCAAGACGTAGCCGACTGATACTCAACAGGGCCAAATTCAAGCCCGAAAACATCGCTGATTGACTGATGCAAAATAGGATGCCTATCCACACGAGAACACTTACAGGCACTGCTTCCATTTATAGATTTCCCGTTAATATTGTTTATGAAGGTAAATCAGTCATTGATTTTACCCTGGCACTGCAGACTTCCAGTTAAGGGTAGCTTGACGCAATTGCTCTAATATCCAGCACCTCCTCGGATTGTAAGTGATCCCGATATATTCGAACACACCGGCCCTGGCGTCAGCACGCGTTCAGAACCACGTCGACTAAGCCTTCCTAGCGTGAGCAGTCCAAAGAAGCTTCAGCTGCCGCATTATTGTAACAACTGCCCACTGCGTTCATACTACACGTAATGTTATGACCTACTAGGGACTGCTGGTACTCGTGGTTCGTGAACTGAGAGCGGCGGTCTAAATGCAATACCACGCGGGACTTTGTCTTCCTCTGCCACAGGCTATTAGGAAGGTCGATGACGCCAATCGAAATAAGCCCTGGTAGATACTTTTAGCAGGCGGCACATCATGTTTATCGGACAGGCTTCGCGGCAACGTTCGATCGTTTGGAATCTCACTTTGACGCCTTTGCGAAGAACGTTGCCGCTTCTCGCAAAAATCGCGTTCCTTCTTAACTTGGCGCGACTCCAGCCTGATTGGGCCGTCAAAAACATATAATTTCAAGCTTGGTACACTACTTGTCATCCCGCTCGGGGTGATTCCGCTTCGTCGCTACGACTAACGGTATGGACGAACGCTGGAACCTGCATAAAGCCGGCTCCTGAAGTTCATCAATTTTTTAAGGAACAGGCTATTGATTGGTAGTGTGCTCAAATTAGCCACCTTGCTTTTAGGTGTCGCGTTTCTGTTAACTGGCCACGGCTTGCAGCTGGCCTTGATTCCATTGCGCGCGGAACTGATGGGCTGGGACAGCCTTTCCGTCGGCATTCTCGGTTCTGTCTATTTCTGTGGATTTCTGTTTGGTTGTTTTAGTATTCCTGGACTCGTAAGACGCATAGGACATATCCGCTGTTTTGCGACCCTCACCGCCCTGATGACTACCACCGTCCTGGTGCTGGCATTATTCAACGCCTTTTCTATCTGGCTCGTGCTGCGTTTCTTTACCGGCGTTGCAATTTCCGGCCTCTATTTGGTCATTGAAAGCTGGCTAAACGAAAAAACCGAAAACGAAGTACGCGGAGCTGTGCTAGCCACCTACACGGCAATTGTGCTGACCGCGCTGGCCGGCGGGCAACTTTTACTTAACGTCGCGCCTTTGGAAAACGAACATTTGTTTATTATTTCTGCTGCCTTTATCGTCATTGCAGCCATTCCAATCTGTGTTACAGGAACCTCGCAACCGGCACAGATACCCAGCGCGACCTTCTCGCCCTTACTTGTCATTCGCACGTCACGAGCTGCCGCTTTAGGCGCCTTCATCGGTGGTATTGTCGCGTCGGTGTACTACACATTGGGGCCTGCCTACGGGCTCCAGGTCGGCATGGATATTGAATTGATCAGTCTGATGATGGCCCTGGGCATTGTTGGCGGCGCGCTCTCGCTGCTTCCACTCGGTCGACTGTCTGACAGAATGGACAGGCGCGTGGTAATTGCCTGCATTATGCTTGCCGGTGCGCTGATCTCGGTAATTGCATTCCTGCTTCCCGTTTCAGCTGTCCCTGCAGTGGTGCTATTTTTTGGCGCCTGTGTCATGCCGATACAGGCCCTGTGCCTTGCCCATGCCAGTGACAATATAGGAAATCAGTCGTTTCTAGAGGTAGGAACCGGACTCCTGGTCATGAACGCATCGGGCTCCATCATTGGTCCGCTAGCAGCCGCACAAGCCATGCAATGGTTCGGGTCAGGTGCATTCTTTCTGTTCAGTGCGGTAATTCTCAGCATCGGTGGTGTGCTGGTCGTGCTGATGATCAACTCGCGCAAGCCTGCTCGCGAACACTTTTCAAAATTTCGCCCTATTACTACCGCGGCCTCTCAGGGTGCATTGCAATTGGACCCGCGGACAGTAGACGATGAATAAAGACTGCGAACGATAGGCGCAGAGGCTGAGATATCTGTCCACCGGAATCCCCGTGACACCGAATCGACTCCGCCCCGAACCCATGTCCGGCCAACATTTCAAAACTACTGCATTTTTACTCTGAGCCGATTCATTCTGGGACATGGACATATCTTTTCTTTAAAATGTCTTACCCTATTACCCAGCATGCTGATTCATAATCACATACTTTTTATTTCAGGCTTTTGGTGAAGTATCTGGCCGCCTTTTTTACAATGTAGTGCCAGCGCCTCTGCCCAGAACTCCGGGGGCATGTTGCCTCCGGGTGGTTGTTTTCTTTGTTCTCATTCACCTCTTTAGCATAGTTTAATCGCTTAACAAAGTGTCCGTCACTGGTGGGCAGGATCAACTTCGTTCTGTCTATTAAGAAGCAACAAGCCGGCTTCATCCTTTTGGCCGAAAACACTGCGCAGATGCAAATCTCTTTGAGGAAAGGGTATTTCGATACCATATTCTTTAAGCTTGGTGTCGATTTCCCACAAATAAGCAGCCTGCACCGCAGAAGGTCGTTTCACCGCCTCTGGCTTT
>CAYWXW010000171.1:0-1194 GCA_964462265.1 uncultured Porticoccaceae bacterium
AAGAGGAGAGAGGACGACAATGGCTGAACCGCCCTCTATATCATCATTAGAAAGAAGATCTGGTAAGGATGCCAACCTAATCCCCACCCAAGAGAATAACAAAAAAAGGTTTCCCTAAGCCGTGCTTAGATCCTAATATACCAAAACTTTTTAAAGGCAGAGACAATATTGTTATTGAGGTTAACATTGTGAGGTATCCTGTGTTGTCTTGTTAGCAGCAAAACAACACGTTTATTTCTTTTTCATTTATTATTAATCTGATTTGATTTCTCCTTTCTCAATCTTATTTACAATCTCTTTCATGTCTTCTATAAGGTCTTTACGACCAAGCAAATTGAATATAAACTTTTGAGGGTCTCTCACAAGAAGCTGAAAAAAACTATTCCAGCTATCGGCACCAAGAAGAGATCTCAAAGCCAACAAAGCCTTCCATTCATCTTCTTCTAACTCTACAGCAAGTGTTTTTCTTATTACCATTTCATCCTCCTATTTTAAGATATAATCTACTTTATAGACTTTATTATATATATACTTTGGGATAATTTGGTTAATATTATAATATTCAAAAATTAAAAAAGAGGGATGAGAAATGCAAACACTTTGTGCATGTTTGGATTGTACAAGCACGTGGATAGGAAACATATCAATAATAACGTCATGGATATCTGCAATACTTGGATATATAAAATAAAAATTAAATTTTTTTTATACTATCATCCATACATCATCTCCCAAATATCCTGCTGAGTAATCCTCTTTTTCTTGTTGGCTCCTCAAACATGGGGAGCGGAAGGTTCACATCTCCTTGTAATCCTGCAAGTAGCTCTCGACGACCACCCCTCCATGTACCAATCGATGCCACACAGAACGCAATGATAAAAGTATCTATCTCTGTACATCTCTGACCGAGTACCCTCTCCATGTCAGAATTCTTAATGAACAAGATAGGAATTATAACTCGGGCATTGCCTCTCAGATCTGACAACGCAATCAGTCGTTGTAATGCCTCAATATCACCCTCTTTTGCCGAGGGTATCAAACCACAGAGAATATCCTCTATATCCTCGTTTAGCCGACCAACTCCGACAAGTTCCGATGATGCACGATCCCATGGCTTTTTGGTTATGTCTCCATCAATGACATCTAACTCCTCATCATCATCAACGACCTGCCGGTCATCGGTCTTTCCTCTCT
>CAYWXW010000171.1:1253-5785 GCA_964462265.1 uncultured Porticoccaceae bacterium
AATACGATCATAAGAACGAGTGCACCCATAATAATCGCCATAATGTCCATGCCGGGATGTGGTTTATCGCTCATTAATCCGATTGCATCGTTCACGATATTATGCCCGAGAGATCCTGATAACCATACAGGATCAACTGAATTATCCATGCCGATTACTATATCCTTCTCGTTTTGTTCTTGTATCGTGTCGTTTGCATCATTATCATCATCTTTCATCATGCCTAACGCATCTTTAACCGTCAGGACTTTGCCGAGAGCGTTGTCGTACTCGTATATGAATATGTCACGATCTCCCCAGACGAGATCCGGAGAAGTTTTTCTGATGTATGTCCGATCCTCCCAAGTAAACATCTCAGCATTGAACGGCTCGTTTACAGTTGCGATAATTGTATTGTCTCTCATGATCCAAGCCTGGCAATACTTCTTGCCCTTTCTCCTGTGCTGCCAAACTTGAAAAGCTGATAGTGCCATGTTTTGATCATCTCCTTATATTTCTATACGCCTGGCTGCCAAAGAAATAGAAGTACAGGACACCAAGCAATGCAACCAAGACGGCAAGTATCGTATTTGTAGAGAATATCATCACAGATAAAAACAAAGACGCAAACCCTAAAAATAACGCTAACAGGTTAAACCTCGTCATCGCATGGATAAACATCACCGCTATATATATTATGAAGAATCCGATAACTGGTATCTGTGAAGTGAAGTCCCCCATCGATGCCTCTAATATTGGGATATTATTCATATTTTATCCTTCAAATTTTTTTTTAATTTTTAAAACCCACCTAATCTTCTCCCTAACCTCACATGAAAACTTATCGTGTTGATTTTTTAGAACATCATCAGTAATATTATTCTTGTTTATACGTCTATAATATTTCATTATCTCTCTGATGGTGCTATTGGCATATCTCTCCTCATTTACTAAAAATAACCTAAACTCTCTCTCTTTCGGATCTTCATTGACAACTGGAATATCCATTATTATAATATAATAACCGAACAAATATTTAATACTATCGTGAAAAAAAATAATTTTTTTTCGTGTGTACGTGGGTTAACATTGATTATATGGCGGCATCCCTTGAACTAACAAACAAAATATAATTATGTTTTATTTGATAAAATATTGGCTCTTTGCTATTGTTTCTATTTGTTAATCTTTTTTTGTGAATATCCAGTACTCTTGGCATTAACAAGCCCCATTCTTACCTGCTCTATGGTTAGACCGAGCCGATTTGCTGTCTCCTCCATACTTAAATCCCCATCAATCATTGTGTCATAAATTATTTCATGTTGTGGTCTCTTTCTCACTGTTGTTTTCGTATCGTCAACATCCTTCTTATCCACAAGTTTATCAAGAGACCTGCCGAGTTTGTAGAACATCTTGTTTTTTTTATCCTCGTACGCATCAATCAGATCTTTTGGTGGCATTTTTACTCTCATGGCGTTTAGTCTCATATATATCTCTCTCTTCTCATCCCAATAGATCGGAAGATGTCGGTATATCTTGCCTTCATCTGGTTCTTTTTGTAAAAAAAGAGTCCTTATAAGTACCTCTTTATTAATCGGATCTATACCTGAACACACACCACGTAAAAGCGATCGTTCTCTCAATATCTTCTCAATCTCTCCAAACGCAGGGGACGTTAAAATGAAAAAATTTCGTTGGCTTCTGACCATATCGAAATATTTAGCGAGAAATTTGCCTAATTTTGTCAGGCTCTCTCTCGAGCTGGCATAGGTCTCAACATCATCAAGTAAAAGCGTCTTTCTACCCTCCTCAACTCTATCTCTTACCTCTTTAACAGAAAAACAGATGCTGTCAACGTCAAACCGATCATCCGTTAGCAGACCAAGCGTCATGCCACTGAAAGATTTACCTGATCCTGCCTGACCGTTCAGCACAAAGACACAATTTAGTTTAGGCTCTGGCTGGTAAATCCGTTTTAAAATGTAGGAAACCACGCCATCAAGTTCTTTAACCCGTAGTTTATTCCAGTTTTCTAATGGTTGCATAAACTCAGCAGTCTCTTCAATAGTCATCGATCGAACATGGTACTCTTTATATTGTGCCATTTTTATCTGTTTCTCAAGAAACTCGTTATATTGTTTCTTTCTTGTCTCCATTTTGCTAACTATGTAATTATTTGTGCCATCAAAAAGCCTAAAATTTGCCGACATACTATCCACCTTTTATATTTAGTTAAATTTATATATTAATAAGGTAATCTTTATATTTAAAAGTTATCTTATAATCAATAAGGTTATCCTATGGGTTGGATCAATGACATTCAAAATATAGGGAAAGCGGCAATGGGTAAAGATACCGACTCCCCAGAATCTCCCGCTCTATATTCTGAATACCTGTTTATAAAGGCAATACAAGAGAGAAAAAAAGAGAAAAAAAGAAAAAAACAACAAAATAAAAAAGATAAAAAAGAGTGACCATGTCGATAATAATAACGCCGATCATTGAGTACGTGTTCCAGCTCGCATATCCGTTTGGTATGTCAATAGGCACGATTATCGGTGAGTTATTGCAGTCTTTGGTGAGGGGATGATGATCTTATGGTAGGTCTTGCTATCGATCTGTTTTGTCCGTCTCCATACGCTGTTACGCTTGTTCTATACATGATACCAAACTTCATACAAGGGCTTGTGGATGGCGTCATGGGTTCTATAAGCGTTATAACCACCAGTTTAGGGAAGTGATCTCTCATGATAATTTATGAGTTGATGATAAATGCGGTTTGCACTGCGATCACATATCCAGTTGAGGAACTTCTATTGACGATAGTTGACTCGGCACAGAGGGTTTTAGCAGACGTCTTTGCTGGTCTTTTTAACCGATAATGATGCTCTATGATGATATATCAGGGCTTCTGGAATTATGCATGCGATCTTATCCAGATACCTATACAGGAGACCATCAAATATATTTGTTTCTTTCTCATACGAGGAGAATGGATTGCGTGGGTTGAGTCAGGATTGGCATCTCTCGTTGATAATATCTCTATGGCGGTTGGTAAATAATGGATTGTATTGTTACATGGGTAGGAAACTGCACCGGTATTATTAATCTTACATTGAGATCCGCTAACCTTCTAATTCCAGATATATCCATCCAATCGTTTATATCTCCGCTCATATTGTCGTGCATAACAGATTGTCTGTCTGGTTGTATTGGAGTTTTAAACGCAATAATACAGCCTGCGGTGAATCAGTTAAATGATTTAGCAACACAGGCAACAACTATGGCAGGAAAGGGATGATGCAATGGATGCAGTTTGTGAGATAATAGCTGGATTTGCTGGGAATGTGACATCGATCTGTATATCAGATCTCCCACTATGCATCAATTGGTGTGCGTCTGCATTATCACAGATAATACCAGCAATAACATCAATCGTTGCACCGGTGTGTGGATATGCAATCAATACTGGGGCTAATTTTATAGTTAGCTCTGCGTCTCAGATTGTCAATATGATTCTTGGAACGGGATGATCAGTTATGGAAACAATTTTAATCGTTTGGATGTATTTATTGGTTTTGTTTGTCTTGCTGCCGCTCATCATCATATTTTTAATAATGCGGGTGCTCCCATACAATATCAAACGGCTTGAAGATAAGATTGAAGATAAGACTGATGGTGTGCGTGGCGGTATCGAAAGATTTATAAACAACATTAACGATTTAATAGAAATAGAAATAAATAATCGTAAAAAAACATAATGATGATTTAACCAACTCACCGAGCAAGGCGTCACAAAGGATTAAAAGAGGAGATAAATCATGGTTGGATTTGAGGCATTCCTACTGCTATGCATCGTGTTTCCAGCCTTATTCTTCCTCTTTATCCTGATCCTGTTTTTATTCTTATCGATCATTACGGCTGGATCGTTCTTTATCTGTGGAGTGACAACCTGTGTTTTGCTTGCGGGTGTTGCACTGATAACAGTTCTCGGTCTCGGAGGCATAGCGTCTCTGGTCTGTCTCGGATTACTGTTCTGCACTGGACTTTGCATTTTAACGGCTGGATTTTTAACCTGTTGTAGTTTACCTGTTCTTCCGTGTTTGATTTGTGGTTTAATGTTACCCCTATCGTTTGTCGGGGTTAGCGTTTGTTTTGCTTTTGCATTATTCGGGTTGGCAGTCCCGATTATTTGTGTATCGATCTCAATACCTGCATTTTTAATATTCATGTTCTCAATGGCAGTTTTGCCACCCCCGCTATCCTGTCTGCTTTGCGGTTGTCTGTCTGTTCTATATATAATATATCCATTTGGTCTAATTTGTGGATCTATTGGTGGTTTAATCGGTTGCTTATTCTGCGGGATTGGGTGTCTGCCAGGATGCATTATAGGATGGTTATGTGGGTTATGTCTTGATTTTGTTCTTATTTGTATAATTATCGTTGGCATCTTCATGTTTATAATAGGAGCCGTCTTCTGTATCATAGGACCATTCTTCTGTATCATAGGACCATTCCTCTGTATCATAGGATTCATCCCATGTATCATCGGA
>CAYWXW010000172.1:0-5780 GCA_964462265.1 uncultured Porticoccaceae bacterium
ATGTGCAGCGTCGCGGTCGTGTGGATTGAATCAAATAAGCTATATATATAAAGCGACCGTTTAGCGACTACGTTAGCGAAAAGTGGAGAAACACTATTAAGAAAAGTTACGCCAAGAGCTCGAGCAAGCGATCCAAACTGAATGATGAAATTGAAGCGCCAGAAGTGCGTTTAGTCGGTGCGGAAGGCGAACAGATAGGTGTCGTCAGTTTGGAGGACGCAAAGAGTCTGGCAGCTGAGAAGTCTCTCGATCTGGTAGAAATTGCGCCGGATGGCCAGCCTCCAGTTTGTAAGCTCATGGACTACGGCAAGCATGTGTTTGAGGCCAAGAAGCAACAGGCCGCACAGCGTAAAAAGCAGAAGCAGACACAAATCAAGGAAATGAAGTTTCGCCCTGGCACTGATTCGGGCGATTACGATATCAAGATGCGCAATCTGGTGCGCTTCCTTGAGAATGGCGACAAAGCAAAGATCACGCTACGTTTTCGCGGTCGCGAAATGGCCCACCAGGAGTTGGGTATGGAGATGCTCAAGCGCATCGAAGCGGATCTTGAAGAATTGGGGAATGTCGAGCAATTTCCAAAAATGGAAGGCCGGCAGTTGACGATGGTCATCGCCCCCAAAAGCAAGAAAAAGTCCTAAGTAAGTCCTGATTTATTCGGTACTTCTTAACTGATCGCAATCAGCCTTTTGGCAGGCTGACCGACAGTCTTTTTCTTTTATTTAACCTCCATTGAGGAGTAATCCAATGCCAAAAGCAAAGACGCACAGTGGTGCGGCAAAACGGTTTAAGAAAACCAGTTCAGGCTATAAGCATAAACATGCTAACAAAAGCCATATTCTCACTAAGATGACGACCAAGCGTAAGCGTCAATTACGGGGCACCAGCACCTTAAATGCTGCTGATACTCCCGCCATTGACCGCATGCTACGTACTTAATCAGACAGGAGGATAGAAAATGCCCCGAGTAAAACGAGGTGTAACTGCACACCGCCGTCACAAAAAAGTTCTCAAGCAAGCCAAAGGCTACTACGGTGCTCGTAGCCGCGTATATCGCGTTGCGACCCAGGCTGTTACCAAAGCCGGCCAGTACGCTTATCGCGACCGTCGAGTTAAGAAGCGTACTTTTCGCGCTCTGTGGATTGCTCGTATCAATGCTCAGGCTCGCGTAGAAGGTATGCGCTACAGTCAGTTCATTGCCGGCCTTAAAAAGGCGGGGATCACTCTCGATCGTAAAGTGCTGTCAGACCTGGCGATTCACGACAAACCAGCGTTTGCGCAAATTGTTAATCAGGCTAAAGCTGCTTTGGCTTAGACGATAACGTTCCGGCATGCCCGGACACTGTTTTCGATCACAAAAAGGGAAAGGGCCAACGCTCTTTCCCTTTTTGCTTAGCACTACTCATATAAAGCACCACCGTTAGAATTAACTTTAAGCCCCAATCGATAAAATAAGCGGAGTAAAGTTAAGCGCTCTACTTAAGGACAAATCATGGACAATCTTCACACCCTGGCCGACGAGGCAGAGCTATCTATAAAAGCGGCTGAAACAGTTGCAGACCTGGATCAGCTTCGCGTCGAGTATTTAGGTAAAAAGGGCAAAATTACCGGCATGCTGAAAACCCTTGGCAAGCTCTCGTCTGAAGAGCGACCCAAAGCCGGAGCGGTGATTAACGAAGTCAAAGTTGCCCTGCAAAACACCATTAACACTCGGCGGCAAGAGCTTGAAACTGCGCTGCTACAAGCTCAACTCGATAGTGAACGTATTGATGTGACGTTGCCGGGGCGCAAGAGCGAGGTGGGCAGTCTGCACCCGGTGACGCAGACCATGGCGCGCATCGAAGAGTTTTTCACCTCAGTGGGTTATCAGGTGGAAGAGGGGCCGGAGATTGAAGATGATTACCACAACTTCGAAGCCCTGAATATTCCCGCTCACCACCCGGCGCGGGCGATGCACGATACCTTTTATATCGATCCGACCACAGTACTGCGGACCCACACCTCCCCGGTACAGGTGCGCACTATGGAACGGCAGAAACCGCCGATTCGCATTATCTGTCCGGGCCGCGTTTACCGCTGTGATTCCGACTTAACCCACACGCCGATGTTTCATCAGGTGGAGGGTTTGGTGGTTGATAAAAATGTCAGCTTTGCCGATTTGAAAGGCACGGTCGATCAATTCCTGAAAGCCTTTTTTGAGGCCGATCTAGCGGTGCGTTTTCGCCCCTCTTATTTCCCCTTTACCGAGCCCTCTGCCGAAGTTGATATTCAGTGCACCAATTGTAAGGGTAAAGGCTGTCGCGTTTGTAAGCAGACCGGTTGGTTGGAGATCATGGGTTGCGGCATGGTGCATCCCAATGTCTTCACCCACAGCGGCATCGATCCCGATCAGTACAGCGGCTTTGCCTTCGGTATGGGCGTTGAGCGCCTGGCTATGCTGCGCTACGGCGTGAACGATTTGCGCCTCTTCTTCGAGAACGATCTAAGGTTCTTGAAACAGTTTTAATTTCAATAAGTTATATAATTTTATTTAAGTAAATTCGAGAATAAATTGCAATGAAATTCAGTGAATCCTGGCTGCGCGAGCTGGCTAACCCCGACCTAAACTGCGATGAGCTTATCGCCCAGCTGACCATGGCCGGTCTTGAGGTCGATGGTGTTGAGGCGGCGGCTAACTTTGATGGTGTTGTCCTTGCCCGTATAGAATTCGTCGCCACCCACCCCAAGGCCGATAAGCTGCAAGTCTGCCAGGTTAATTGTGGTGCTGACAAGTCGACTCCTTTGGCATGCTTTGCGGGGGCGATGAACTGGGTTTGAACGAAGACAGCAGTGGCATTATGGAGTTGCCCAGTGACGCGCCACTGGGGCAAACACTGAATGAATTTTATGGTCTTGATGACAAGATAGTCGAAGTCGATTTAACGCCCAACCGCGGTGATTGCCTGAGCATTCAAGGTCTGGCGCGGGAAGTGGGCGTGCTGAATAAACTCACACCCAAGTTCGTACAGACCACGGCAGTGGCGGCGAGCAGCGAGCAGAGTCTGTCTATTACTATCTCTGCACCCAGTGCCTGCTCCCACTATACGGGTCGGGTGATTAGCGCTGTGGATATGAGTCAGCCTTCACCGCAATGGATGCAGGAGAAACTGCGCCGCAGCGGTATTCGCTCCATCGATCCGGTGGTTGATGTTGGCAACTACGTGATGCTCGAACTTGGGCAACCCATGCATGCCTTTGACCTCGATACCCTGTCGGGTGATATTGATGTGCGCTTTGCCAAAGATGGCGAAAAGCTCGTTTTACTCGACGGTGCCGAGGTTGAACTCAAAACTGAAACGCTACTGATAGCCGATAAAAAAGGTCCCCTCGCAATAGCCGGTATTATGGGCGGTAAAGATAGCGGTGTTAGTGCAGCGACCAAATCTATCTTCCTTGAAAGTGCCCACTTTGTACCGCTGGCACTGGCGGGTAAAGCCCGTGAATACGGTTTGCACACCGATGCCTCTCATCGCTTTGAGCGTGGTGTCGATACCCAGCTGCCCTTGGTCGCTCTTGAGCGAGCAACTGAGCTTTTGCTGGAGATCGTCGGCGGACAGGCTGGCCCCGTAACAGCGGCCGGTAGTGCGCCTCAAGCGGGTACTGAGCGGACAATCAGCCTGCGTAAAAGCCGCTTAAAGCAGCAGTTGACCCTCGAGCTTGGCGATGATCTCGTCACCGATATGCTGACGCGTCTAGGTCTCGGCGTTAGCCAGCCATCAGCCGATGAATGGCTGTGCAGCGTGCCGAGCTGGCGTTTTGATCTGGCCATCGAAGCTGATTTAATCGAAGAGGTCGCCCGCATCTACGGTTACAACAATCTGCCTGTGGCAACGATCAATATGCCCCTCGAAATTCAGCCCACGGCTGAGGCGACATCCAGCCTCGCCGATATTCGTCAGCTACTGCTTAGCCGCGACTATCAA
The DNA here is from genome assembly GCA_964462265.1 of uncultured Porticoccaceae bacterium. Lineage (GTDB taxonomy): Bacteria > Pseudomonadota > Gammaproteobacteria > Pseudomonadales > Porticoccaceae > Reddybacter. Next base: position 3,963 of record CAYWXW010000172.1, read on the forward strand.
GAGGCTATCACCTACAGCTTCGTCGACCCCACATTACAGAGCCAGGTTAACCCTGGTGTTGCCAGTGTCGATGTCGCTAACCCCATCAGTGCCGATATGGCGGTGATGCGTACCAGCTTACTGACGGGCTTGCTCAACACCCTTAAATACAATTTGAACCGCCAGCAATCCCGTGTGCGAGTCTTCGAAAGCGGATTGCGCTTCATAGAGCAGGGCGGCCAGCTGAGCCAGCAAAAAATGCTTGCCGGTGCTATTACCGGTACCCGTGCTCAGGAAGCTTGGGCGGAACCTGCAAACGACGTTGATTTTTACGATATTAAAGGCGATGTAGAAGCGATACTCGGCCTTTGCGGTACAGATACTCAAGTGGAATTTGCCTGCGCTGAGCATCCAGCCCTCCACCCCGGGCAAACCCTGGCGCTACTCAACAAACAGGGCGAGACCTTCGGCCATATCGGCAAGTTGCACCCAACACTTCAGCAGTTACTGGGCTTGAGTCAGCCGGTGTATGTCTTCGAGTTGGTGTTAGCTGAAATCACTCAGGGTCAGATAAGCGCTTATGATGAAATTAGTAAATACCCGGCTGTGCGTCGCGATATATCCCTGTCTTTGCACACAGATGTGGTCATTGGTGAGCTTGTGGCAACGGCCAAAGCAAGCGCTGGCGAGCACCTCGTTGACTTAAAGGTTTTTGATGTCTATGAGGGCAAACACATTGAAACTAATAGGAAAAGTGTTGCCATTGGCTTGACCTTTCAAGATAAATCACGCACCCTTAACGACGAAGATGTGAACGCTGCTATGGACGGTGTTATCAAGGCGCTAGAAAGCACTCACGACGCGAATTTAAGAGGATAATAATGTCTGCATTAACCAAGGCTGATATTGCTGAAATGCTCTACGAAGAGCTCGGCCTTAATAAAAGAGAGTCAAAGGAAATTGTCGAATGCTTTTTCGAAGAAATCCGACTATCTTTAGCTGAAAACGAACAGGTTAAGATCTCCGGCTTTGGTAATTTCGATCTGCGCGATAAAAGCGTTAGACCGGGTAGAAACCCCAAAACGGGTGAAGACATTCCCATTGAAGCGCGCCGCGTCGTCACATTCAAACCCGGACAAAAGTTAAAAGTGAGGGTAGAGAACTATGCTGGAAGCGAGTAACAACAGCGAACTAGCGCCAATCCCCAGCAAGCGCTACTTTACCATCGGTGAAGTCAGTGAGCTTTGCGAAGTCAAACCCCATGTACTGCGTTACTGGGAGCAAGAATTCCCCAGCCTTAGCCCTCTCAAGCGCCGTGGTAATCGCCGCTACTACCAGCGTCAGGATGTCCTCTTAATTCGCCAGATTCGCTCCCTGCTCTACGATCAGGGCTTTACCATCGGTGGCGCCCGCCAGCGTTTAGGTGGTGAATCAGTGAAAGAAGAAGCCACACAAATTCGCCAGATTATCAATCAAACCGTCAGTGAACTAGAAGACGTACTGCGCATGCTCAAAGCCTAGCCTCCTTTCTTTATTGATAGCAGAAAAGGATAAGGGAAAAGCCGAGTTGAAAGCACTTTTTACTTGCTTTCAAAAGGCCATCAGGTAAGATGCTCGCCTTGTCCCAAGGGGCAAATATCGGAGCGTAGCGCAGCTTGGTAGCGCACCACACTGGGGGTGTGGTGGTCGTCGGTTCAAATCCGGCCGCTCCGACCAAAAATTATTATTAAATCAATAGCCTGAATGCCCGCTTAATCGCGGGCTTTTTTGTGCCTGTAGTATAAAGTCCATATTGAGTCCATTTCATACCAAGATTTCGATGTATCCCTAAAAACTTTA
>CAYWXW010000173.1:0-5774 GCA_964462265.1 uncultured Porticoccaceae bacterium
CGGTATTGTTGGCCGCCCTGACCACCGCCAGCGCCGAAGTAGCAGGCCGCGAAGCCGATGGCATAATGCCTTTTCTCGCTGGTCGCGATTATCTGGCTAGCCTGGTCGAGGCAACACAAAATGCCGCCAAAAGTGTCGGCAAAGACCCAAAAAGCATGGACTGTATAATGAGCATCCCCACGTTCGTGTCAGAAGATAACGACGCAGCCCTGTCGGCGGCACGCCACAACCTTGCTTTCTTTTCTGGCTTACCCAACTACCGCCTACAATGGCGTCGCTGTGGTTTTGAAGCTGAAATGGCGGCAGCAGAAAAGGCATGGGAAAACAGTGATCGCCGCGCCGCCGCAACAGCCATTAGCGATAAGATGGTTGAACAAGTCTGTATTTATGGCCGGCCCGGACAGTGCCGGGAACAAATTGCAGCGTTTAAAGAGGCAGGCGCCGCTCTGCCGGTGCTGGCGGTTAGCCCGGTGAATGAACAGCGTCTGGTGGCAACGCGCAAGGTAATTGAGTTGTTGGCACCGTGATGAGGGGTGTGGTTGTGGCCTCTATCCCCATTGTCCGGCATTTTAGAAACCTCTATAACTTGATCTTCAGGAAGCAGTGGCGCTACGTCGATTCGGGAATTCTGGACCGTACACACTTGCGCTTTTTTACCTGTGAATCGATTAAAGACATGTTTAAGGACGCCGGCTTTTCGATTGCCCAGCTTAAGGGTATTCATGACAGGCGAAAAAGAAAAATAAAAATACTAAGCCTGTTAAGCTTGGGTTTGCTCAGTGATATACGATATTTGCAGTTTGCTGTGGTAGCAAAAGTTGCAGATTATTGTTAATCAAAATTATTTTATGACCTAAAATCAGGTGAGGTATAAGCTCGCTGCCATTTATAGTTACAAAATTTAAATGTGTAGATTAATGCTGGTTTATATAGGCTGATGGTGAGTGATTTCGATAAATTATAATAACGAAAATCGGGGTTAGACTCGATTTAAAAAGGGATGAACTCTTATGAATGCTCTGGAAACACTTGAAACGCGTGATTATCAAGCAGCTATACAGTCGGTGCTGCCTGTACTGGCAGCTCACCGTGAAGCGACAGAAGCAAATCGGTCTGTTGCCCCTGAATCGATCGCTGCTTTAAAAACAGCAGGCTTGGCGCGTTTGATGACACCTGCGAGTAACGGTGGTTCAGGCGCGTCATTGCGCGCACAGGTATACGTTTGTTCAGAATTGGCCCGCGCCTGCCCTGCATCGAGCTGGGTGAAAATGGTCTGCGGAGCCCACAACTGGATGGCAGGTGGGTTTTCTCAGCAGTGTCGATCTGAACTGTTTGATAATGATCCCGATTTGTTGATACCCGGTACTCTGGCCAGCCAGGGGCAGTTTAAAAAAGCCGAGGGCGGATGGCGCTTAAGTGGGCGCTGGCAGTTTTGCTCTGGTGTTGATCATTCGCCCTGGCTATTAATTGGTGCAGGGCGAGCTAAAGATAGTAGCGGTGGGCCGGGAAGTTTGCATGTCATGTTGCCCTGTGACGATGTTCAGGTGGACGACACCTGGCATACGCTGGGTATGTGCGGCAGTGGCTCAAAAGATGTTGTGCTTGATGATGTATTTGTACCTGCCCATAGGGCAGAGGCGACGGGTGCCTTGTTTACCGGGCGTAGCCCGCATGTGCATGACCACGAAAATAGCGGGCTCTATATGATTCCCGTTCTATGCAGTCTTTCCACTCAGCTGGGTGGCACTGTACTGGGTATGGCGAGAGAAATGCTCAGCTTGTTCATCGAAAAAACACGCGTACGTTCCGATATTTACAGCGGTGAAGGGAGTGGTGCAAAAGCACGACGTGGCACTATGCAGCGTCGCGTTGCTGAAGCTGCGGGTGAAATTACTTCTGCTGAGCTTTTATTGGGGAGAAATTGTGATCTTTTTGACGAAATTACAGCGGCAAAGAAAGTTATTGATGATGAAGCTCAAGCTATAATTCGTTGGCACTCATCGTATGCTGTTGAACTTTGTCGGCGCGCTGTAGAGCGCTTATATGCAGGTGCCGGTGCTCATGCGGCTTATAATGACTCGTTGATGCAGCAATATTATCGCGATGTGATGATGGCTTCGCACCATGCGGCCATCGATATGGACGGTGCAGCAGAGCTAGAAGGGATGACGCTTTTGGGTATTGATCCCAATAAGCAGTGATACTCGATTGTTGTCAGAAGGGTTTAATAGTATGAGCCTATTGAAATAATGACCTTACCCCTATTAATGTATTTTTTAAATAAAGGACTTTTCCTATGGATCGTAGAAAGTTTATTAGCATGGCCTTTGGTGGAGCAACAGTCGGGCTTATCGCCCCCAGTCTTGCAGTGGCTGGATCGACGAAATCAGCTGCCAGTACTTCAAGTATGGCCGGTGGTGTTTACTTTACAAAAGCCCAGCCGGGGCGCTGGAGTAAAAAGGTTGGTGGTCATTTGCCCAATATCGAAGTGGTAAGAAATGGTACTAGCTCAGTGCTGAAGGTGGTTACGGCCCATGAAATGAATGCCTATGCCCATTATATTGTTAAGCACATAGTGCTAGATAAAGATTTTAATTTTATTGCCGAGCATATGTTTGACCCGACAAAAGACAAGGCGCCGATTTCAGAAATGTCAGTCGGTACTTATCGCGGGCTAGTCAATGTGTTGAGTGTTTGCAATAAGCACGATACGTGGCTGAATAGCGCTGAGGTGTAATACAGCGGCACTAGCCGAGTGCGGGGCAATACTCGGCTAGTGCCGTGTTACTTATCTACTCTTTAAAGCTTGCTGCTTGCTTTCAAATGCTGCCACCAGTTGTCGCCTTGCGCTCATCATATTGCGCAGTGCCGGTAATACCTCCTCCCAGTTGCGGGTTTTTAGTCCACAGTCAGGGTTAATCCACAGTCGCTCAGCGGGTATGCGTTGCTCGGCTTTTTGCATTAGCTCAACAATAGATTCTACTGTGGGTATATTGGGCGAGTGAATATCGTAAACCCCGGGGCCAATTTGATTGGGGTAGTGGAACTCGTCAAATACGTCGAGCAGACTCATATCCGAGCGTGAAGTTTCAATGGTAATCACGTCGGCATCCATTTCTGCGATGGCGCCAATAATGTCGTTGAACTCGGAATAACACATATGAGTGTGGATTTGTGTTGTGTCACTAACGCCGTTGGCGGCAATGCGAAAGGCGCGAATCGCCCAGTCGAGATAGCCCTGCCATTGTGACTGGCGCAACGGCAGACCTTCGCGCAGAGCGGCTTCGTCAATTTGAATAATAGCGATGCCGGCGCTTTCAAGGTCGAGTACTTCCTCGCGTATGGCCAGGGCCAGTTGCAGGCAGGTTTGCGAGCGGCTTTGGTCGTCGCGTATAAAGGACCAGTTCAAAATAGTGACCGGGCCGGTGAGCATGCCTTTCATGGGTTTTTCGGTGAGTGATTGTGCGTAACGTGCCCATGCAACCGTCATCGCTTTGGGGCGTGAAATATCGCCGTAAATGATCGGTGGCTTCACGCAGCGTGAGCCGTAGGACTGCACCCAGCCGAATTGACTGGAGGTATAACCGTCAAGCTGTTCGCCAAAGTACTCGACCATGTCGTTGCGCTCGGGCTCACCGTGCACCAGTACATCAAGGCCCAGTGCCTCTTGCTCGCGCACGCAGTGAGCGACTTCCGCTTCCATTGCCAGTTGGTAATTGTCTGGCGATAACTTACCCAGACGAAAATCCCGGCGGCTTTGACGTATGGCGGCGGTTTGTGGAAAGGAGCCAATGGTGGTGCTGGGGTAAAGGGGCAGCTTTAGCTTTTTACTTTGCTCTATTTCACGTTGGGCATAGGGCGACTGGCGTTTGGCCATGGAATCATTGACCCGGCTTATGGCGTTCTGCACCTCGGGCTTGTGTACGCGGGCCGAATTTTTTCGGTTATCGATAAGGGCCTGGTTTGCCGCAAGAGACTCCGCAACCGAGTCCCTTCCGCTATTAAGGGCGCAGGCTAAAGTGCCGAGTTCATCGAGCTTTTGCACGGCGAAGCAGAGCCAGGATTTAACATCGGCACTCAGCGTCTCTTCACTGTTGAGATCGACAGGCACATGCAATAGCGAGCAGGAGGGCGCCAGCCACAGCCGTTTACCGATGCGCTGGTGAATCGGTTCGAGCCAGTCGAGCGTTGCATTAAGGTCATTAATCCAGATATTGCGGCCGTTAATAATGCCCAGCGAAAGCACCTTGTCGTCACCCAGCAGTGTAATCACCTGTTCGATTTCATCTTTGGCGTTAATTGCATCGAGGTGCAGGCCGTCAATGGGCAGTTCACAGGCGAGCTTCAAGTTATCTTGTAGTTGGCCGAAGTAAGTGGCCACTATCACTTTGAAAGATCGCACCTGCAGTTGTTGATAGGCGTGTATGGCCGCTTCTTGCCACTCGGTTTCGAGTTCGGTGACTAGGGCGGGCTCATCGATTTGCAGCCACTCAATGCCGGTTTTATCCAGCGCCGCGAGCAGAGTTTGATAGGCCTTGATGACGGCAGGCAGCAAGTCTAATTTGTTACTACCATCTTTACTTTTACCCAGTCTGAGGTAGGTCAGCGGGCCAATAATCACCGGTTTGATGGTCAAACCCTGGGCATGAGCTTCTTTGATTTGCTGGATGAGCACATCGGGATTGGCTGCGAAAACGGTGTTGGCGTCGAATTCCGGCACGATGTAGTGATAGTTTGTGTCAAACCACTTGGTCATCTCCCCGGCACTGACGCAGCAGCTTGCCTGCTCGTTGGCTGAACGGCCCCGTGCAATACGGAAGTAATTGTCCAGGGCATCACCGGGCAGGTCACGCACCCGGGAGGGAATATGGCCGAGCATAAAACTGGTATCCAGCACCTGATCGTAGAGGGAAAAATCACCAACGGGTACATAGTCGAGTGCGGCCTGCTGCTGCCAGTGAATCTTGCGCAGTTGTGCAGCTGTTTGAAGTAGTTGTGTTTGCGAGGACTTACCTTGCCAGTAGCTTTCGAGGGCTATTTTTAATTCACGTTTTTTACCAATGCGGGGAAAGCCAAGATTGTGTGTTGTCACCATGACGGCTGTGCTCCTATTTATTGTTTGCGGGTTAAGAAACGCTGCATTGTATTGATGGCGACCAGTGAGCAATAATGATGAATTGTCGCTTAACGATGAGTTTTTCTCATAAACAATAGGGCTTTATAGATGATCGAGCACAGCCACTTAAGAATTATTGCCGCCCTGCAGCAAAACGGCACCTTGACCGAGGCTGCCAATACACTCTGTTTGAGCCAGTCGGCCCTGTCTCATCAAATACGCAGTCTCGAAAAAAAACTGGATGTTGGCTTGTGGCAGAGAGATGGTCGCTATTTACGGCTTACCCACGCCGGGCAATTGCTACTGCAAGTGGCAGAGCAGGTGTTGCCGGTGCTGGCCCAGGCGGAGCAGAATTTGAAAGCCTACGGCGAGGGGCGTCAGGGCATGTTGCGGATTGGGGTGGAGTGTTATCCCTGCTACGAATGGTTGACCGGGGTCACCGGTGAATTTATGCGCCAGATGCCCGAGGTGGATATCGACATCGTCAGTAAGTTTCAGTTTTCTGGCTTAGAGGGCTTACTCAATCACCACATCGATATTCTCGTGACTCCCGATCTTATAAAACAGCAGGGTAGTTATTACGAAGTCCTTGCCGATTATGAACTGGTGCTGGTGTTGGCGGCGGATCATCCACTGGTAGGGGTAAAGCATATAAACC
>CAYWXW010000174.1:0-5720 GCA_964462265.1 uncultured Porticoccaceae bacterium
CGGCGAAGCCAAGGTACGACGCAAGACCCATCAAACCATCGCCAAGGTCAGCGACGACTACGGTCGCCGCCAGACTTTCAACACCGCCATCGCTGCGGTAATGGAACTACTCAACGAGCTAACCCGCCTGCCCGACGACGCACCGCAACTTATCGCCATTGAAAGGGAAGCTCTGGAAGCCGCCGTACTCTTGCTGGCTCCCATTGCGCCCCACATCTGCCACACTCTCTGGAATGAGCTTGGTCACGACGCGGCGGTACTCGATGCCAAGTGGCCCGAGGTTGACGCTAGCGCCCTGGTGGAAAGCAGTATCAAGCTAATGGTGCAGGTCAACGGCAAAGTGCGCGGAGAAATTATCCTGCCCGCCGATGCCGATAAAGACAGTATTGAAAGCGCCGCCCTGGCAGAACCCAATGCCCAGCGCTTTACGGAGGGTAAGACTATCCGTAAAGTTATTGTGGTACCGGGCAGACTGGTTAATATCGTTGCCAATTAATCAACATCGATCACGGAATCACTCGCTTTATGAATAAGCCACTAAAACTGAGCGCCATCGCCCTCCTGCTAACCTTGTCTGCCTGCGGCTGGCAGCTGCGCGGTGCTGGGGGCGAAGCTACAATTGCCCGCCTGCATCTCAACAGCAACACCCCCGACAGTGTCTTTACGCGAGCTTTAGAGCGCTATTTGCAAGGCAGCGGCACCGAGCTGGTTGACAGTGCCAGCAACGCGGAATACAGCCTCAGGATCATCAAGGAAAAATCAAAACGCCGCACCGCGACTGTCAGCGCCAGTGCTCGCATCTCCGAGCGCTTACTGGAGGAACAAGTCGAATATCTGGTCACCCGCTCCGATGGCACAGTCGCCATCGAGCGCAGCACCGCATCTGTCGAACGCATCTATGAATACAATGAAGACAATGTACTGGCGACGGAAGACGAAGCGCGCTTGCTGAAAAATGAAATGTACAACGACCTGGCACGACAAATCGCCAACCGCCTACGACACTTAAAAAAGCCCACGGCGGACAACACAGCACCCACAAGCGCCCCCTAAAAAGCTATGCGCCTGCACCCCGAAAAACTTTCCAGGCAGCTAAAACAGGGTCTCGAAGCGATCTATGTCATCACCGGTGACGAGCCGCTGCTGATTCAGGAGGCGGCCGACGCGATACGTGGGCAGGCCCGTGACAACGGCTTTACTGAGCGCGAACTGTTTAACGCTGAAGCGCGCTTCGACTGGCAGCAGGTGCTGACCGAAGCCAACAGCCTGTCGCTGTTTGCCGATAAGAAAATACTCGAGTTACGCATCCCCAGCGGCAAACCCGGTCGCGAGGGCGGGCAGTTTTTTCAGGACTATTGCGCCAATATCAACGCCGACAACTTACTGCTGGTCATCCTGCCCAAAGTCGATAAATCCACGCAAAACAGCAAGTGGTTTAAAGCGCTCGATCAACACGGCGCCATCGTACAAGTGTGGCCCGTTAGCGCCGCACAAATGCCCCAGTGGATTCATCACCGCCTCGAGCGCGCCGGAATAAGAGCTAACCATCAGGCTATTGAAGTGCTGGCTGAGCGCGTCGAGGGCAACCTGCTTGCCGCAATTCAGGAAATCGAGAAGCTCAAATTGCTGGCACCGGAGGGCGAAATTGACAGCGAGACCATGTCGTCGGTGGTTACCGACAGCGCCCGCTTCAATGTCTTCACCATGATTGATCGCATCCTCGACGGCGACAGTGTCGGTGCGATACGCACCTTGCGCGGCCTGCGCGACGAGGGCACAGAGCCCAGGGCCATTCTCTGGGCGCTGACCCGAGAATTGCGCACCCTGATTAAAGTCAGCGAGCAAGCAGCCAGCGGCGAGTCCATTGACAGCGCTCTGCGCAAGCTGCGCGTATGGGATAAACATCAGCCACTGGTGCGCAAGGCCCTGCGCCGCACTCGACCCGCCCAGCTCACTATGTTGCTGCGCCAGGCCGGCGGTGTCGACCGGGCGGTGAAAGGCATGCGCGATGCCTCGCCCTGGGATGATCTGACCAGCATGGTCTTAAGTATGAGTGGCACCAACCCCATACACCCCAGTAACTTACGACTGGCCCTGCGCGAGTAATCGCCACTGGCAGGCGCTACCAATAACTAATTAATAACTATCAAATACAGCATTGATGGCTCAAGCGCCGTCAACTCATCCCACTAAAAAGAGATTTTGCCATGATCAACCGAGAAATCCATTTCGCCCAACGGCCCTCACTGCAACCCAGTCTCGATTGCTTCAAACTGGTCGAAAATCAGTTGAGCGAAGAACTTGAAGAGGGGCAGGTACTGGTCAAAAACCTGTGGATGTCCGTCGACCCCTATATGCGCCCGCGCATGAATGACGTTAAAAGTTATATCCCGCCCTTTCAGCTCGACCAGGTGCTGGAAGGCGGTGCTGTTGGCGTAGTGATTCAATCGAAAAACCCCAAGCTGCCGGTCGGCACCCATGTCGAAAGCATGAATGGCTGGCGCGAATATTTTGTCTCCAAGGGCAAGGGTTTGGCTATTCGCGACACATCGAATGTTGCGCCACAGGACTACATCGGCATTCTCGGCATGCCCGGCATCACCGCCTATGTCGGCACCAAAATACTTGGCGAGGCGAAAGCGGGCGAAACCGTTTATGTCTCCGGCGCTGGCGGCGCAGTGGGCTCACTGGTTTGTCAAATCGCCAAGGCGCTGGGCTGCACGGTGGTTGGTAGCGCCGGTTCCGACGAAAAGGTGGACTGGCTGCTCAACACCGCAAAAATTGATGCCGCTTTTAATTACAAAAAGACCGACGATTTTGCGGGCAAACTTGCCGAACTCTGCCCCAAGGGCATCCACCTGTTTTTTGACAATGTCGGTGGCTCACAACTCGACGGCGCGCTATTGAGCATGCGTAAAAATGGCCGGGCTATTCTCTGCGGCACCATCGAAGATTACAACGAGGCGCCAGAAAAGCGCCACGGCATCACCAATATGTTCAAAGTTGTTACCCTCGGCGTCACTGTTAAGGGCTTTGTGGTGCTCGATTATATGGCTGAATACCACCAGGCCTTTATTGAGGACATGGCCAAGTGGCGGGGCGAGGGTAAGATCATCTGGCAGGAAACTGTCTTCGATGGCATAGCCAGGGCACCCGAGGCCTTTCTCGGGCTCTTCAGCGGTGCCAACCTGGGCAAGATGCTGGTTAAACTGGCCGATGGCTAAAACCCGACGCCAACCGCCCTGCGAATGAGCAGCGACACAAAGTACAGGAACTGAGTTTTTATGGGTAAACGCAATCTCAGCAGTCGGGTGAATGACTCACACTACGCTCCGCGCTACTGGCTCTCCTGGCTCGTTGTCGGGCTTTCCTGGCTTTTGGCAAAAATACCCGGTGCCCTACAACGCAGCTTATCGAGGGGGCTGGCACGTCTACTCATCAAGGTTCGCTCCTCGCGCACCAAAACCATTCGTCGCAATATTGAGTTGTGTTTTCCCGACTTATCCGCCCAGCAACAGCTTGAACTGGCCGAAAAAAACCTCGCCTCTACCATACTATTACTGTTCGATTTACTCGATCTTATCTGGGGCGATCCAGCGGACATAGAACAACGCGGCGAGCTCCACGGTGAAGAGCATTTAAGAAAGGCGATAGACAGCGGTAAGCCCTTAATTATCCTCGCGGGGCACTTCAATGGTTTTGTTCTGGGCTTTGCCCGACTGGCCCAGCTACTGCCCTACCACGTGGTTTATCGCCGTATGGATAACCCGGTGCTCGAGGCGCAGCTTTATCAACGTGCCACGAGGAAGCACGCCATCACATCAATTCACCGCAAAGAAATCACCCATATGCTGACTCAGCTGAAAGATAACGGGGTGGTAGTGATTGTTCCGGATCAGGATTTCGGCAAAAAACGCAGTATTTTTATTCCCTTCTTTGGCATACAGGCAGCAACTATTACGGCGATACCCCAATACGCGGCAATTGCCGGCGCCAATGTACTGACCCTGAACAACTTTCGCGAAAAGGACGGTCGCTACCGTGTTGAAATTGAGCCCGTATTGGAGAACTTTCCATCGGGTGATGACGTGGCCGACACCGAGCGCTGGAGTGAATGGCTGGAGCACAGTGTTCGCCAGCAGCCGGAAGACTATTTTTGGCTACACAAGCGTTTTAAGACACGCCCCGAGGGCGAAAAGAGAATCTATTAGGTTCATCTCTTTTGGGTTCGCCTCTTTTGGGTTCGCCTCTTTTGGGTTCATTTCTTAAGCGCCCATTTTAGATGGTCGAAAGTTAAGCCTTCTACTGCCGCCACTGCAGGTAAAACTGCCGCGCGGTACGACCACTTTTTGAGGCTCGGGTCATGGCAAATTGCTTGGCTGACAAATGCAGCGCCTCTCTATCGCCACTAAAGCCGACAAACAAACTATCGACGATAGCCAGGTATTGCGCCGTGTTATTGGGGTGAAATGATAGCCACAGGCCAAAGCGATCAGCCAGTGATAGTTTCTCCTCCACCGTATCGCCGTAGTGCAGCTCGCCATTGATCAAATCGACACCTGTGTTATCACTCTTGTGCTCGGTAATAATGTGACGACGATTGGAGGTGGCACAGACCAGAACATTTTCGGGCGGCAGCTCAATCGAACCCTCCAGCACACTTTTCAGGTGCTTGTAGGCCGTTTCGCCCTCATCGAAAGACAGGTCGTCACAAAAAATAATAAAACGCTGGGGCAGCTCGTGGAGCTCATCCACCACTTCACAAAGGTTGGCAAGATCGTCTTTATCGATTTCAATCACCCGCAAACCCTGGGGGCCGTAGTGATTGAGCGCCGCTTTAATCAGCGAGGATTTACCGGTGCCGCGACTACCCCATAACAGCATATTATTGGCAGGCTCGCCGCGCAAAAAACCTTCAATATTGTCTTTAAAGGCGGCGCATTGGCGCTCGATACCGAGTAAGTCATCGAAACTTACGCTGTCGAGTCGCTTCACGGCTCGCAACTGGCCACTGGCGGGGCGCCAGATGGCGGCCTGTGTCGAGTTCCAGTCAATGCTCATGATGTCTGCCTGTCGTAAGCGGCCCGGTACTGCTGAATAAACACCAGACGCCCCGCCACCAAAGAAAGCAATAAACAACCTAGGCCGAGGCCCGTGGCATTGGCCAGCATGTCGCCCAGCTCAGCAGAGCGATAAGTGGTGAGGGACTGCAGACCTTCGATCAATAAACCGTAAGCCAGCAAACTACCGTGTAACATCCAGCTCAACAAGGCACCGGGAAAAGCCAGCCAGGCGCAGATATAAAGCAGGGCATAAGTGCTGAGGTGGATAATTTTATCGGCTCCCCAAAACCACGGTGTATCATCCGGGCCAGGTGCCTGCAGGCAACCCCAGGCAACCGATACCAATAAAAGTACCAGCCCTGCGCGCGCTATTTTATAAAGCGGCTTTTCAAGTATGCGTTCCACTTGCTATTCTCTGCCTCAAGAAGGGTGTAGGGGAAAGTATACAACGGCTCGCTCTCAGAGCCGAGCTGAAGAGGATAGAGCCAAAAAAGGGCCGCGCTCACGAACATGCAATTAATTGTAATGACCCTGTCATACTTGCGAAAACAACTGACTCTTGTTAGCCTTGGCCGCCTTTTAGATGACCGATCAGTCATCTAAAAGAAAACACCCATATTTTTACACTTATCACACATTAAAACTAAGAGAATAGAG
>CAYWXW010000175.1:0-1104 GCA_964462265.1 uncultured Porticoccaceae bacterium
CACACCATCCCACCCCATAAAGTTAACTACCGCGCCAATATTGCTGCCCTAAAACAAGTGGGTGCAACGCATCTGCTGGCCTATAACGCGGTGGGTGGCATTTGTGCCGATTGTGATGCGGGCAGTTTGGTCGTCGCCGATCAAATTATCGACTACACCTGGGGGCGCGAACATAGCTATTTTGACGGCGGCGGGTATGAAGGTGCTGAAGAGGGGCTTGAGCATATAGAATTTACCTCGCCCTACGATGAGACTTTACGACAAGTGCTGCTAGCCGCCGCCGATAGCGCCGGAGTAACTATTCTCAGCCAGGGTGTTTATGGCGCGACGCAGGGGCCGAGGCTGGAGTCTGGCGCCGAAATAATAAGAATGGAGCGCGATGGCTGCGATATTGTGGGCATGACGGGCATGCCCGAAGCGGCTCTGGCGCGAGAAAAATCCCTGCCCTATGCCAGTCTCTCGCTGGTGGTTAATGCGGCGGCGGGTAAGGCCAGTGGGCCTATTACCATGGCCGAAATCGAACAAATACTGGCTGAACGCATCCCGGTTGTGTGTGACATTCTCAGTCGTGCCTGTGCTCTTGTCAGCGAACAAGCCCGCGCCAGTTGATCGATTTTTTCTCTGTATTATTTAGTGAAGAAGGTAGTTTGCTTGGCCTAGCCATCAGCGCCTTTCTGTCGTCAACTTTGTTGCCAGGTGGTTCGGAATTATTGCTGCTGTGGCTGGTGGAACAGGGCGAGAGTAGTTTGCTGGTTTTACTGGTTGTTGCCAGTGTTGCCAATACGGCCGGTGGTTTTCTCACCTACTGGATGGGCCGCTGGGCAGAAAAAGGGTTTGAGCGACTCAGGCATCGCCCGCCACCATCCAACACTGTTATCAACTACGTTCGGCGCTGGGGTTACCCCGTGTTATTACTTAGCTGGCTGCCCGTGGTGGGTGATGGTTTATGCCTTGCTGCGGGCTGGCTACAACTGCGCTGGTTGCCGAGCCTGCTACTTATTTTTGTCGGCAAAGCCTTGCGCTACTGGCTGCTAATTTATGCTGTCGATATTTTAAAATAACTTAATGTTCTAAAATTAAAGCTCTAAAATTAAAGCTCTAAAA
>CAYWXW010000175.1:1204-5601 GCA_964462265.1 uncultured Porticoccaceae bacterium
ATTTTAAAATAACTTAATGTTCTAAAATTAAAGCTCTAAAATTAAAGCTCTAAAAGAGAAATATAATGCAAAGCATTCATCGTTATCAGCGGGGTATTTCTCTGCTGTCAAAAATTTATACTGTGCTGATTATTACTATTGGCGCCACGTTTTTTTATTTATACGACAGCCACACCTTTGGTGTTGAATACACCACGCCGGGTGCCTTTATCTACCCCGAACACTATGCGCCCACCTGTACTGACAAGAAAAGTGCAGTGGCCGATCATATTCAGCATAAAGATGACAACAAAATGCATTTTAATGTCACCACGCCGACTAACTATCGTGGTGATTATGCCCACCCCTTGCTGGTGGTTTGGGCACCATCGGGCTTGAGTGAAGGTTTGTCAGAGAGCTTTACGGGTCTCACTCGACAGGCAACAGAAGCGGGTTATGTGGTCGTGCATACGCGCAGTATTCCCCTCGGTATTAAATCCTTAATTTCTTTGAGTGCGATACCGGCGAAGGTGATTGAAAACTGGTGCATAGACCCCGCGCTGGTGTTTTATACCGGCCACTCCGACGGTGGCACGGTTTCTAACGCGCTGTCAGTGATGCCTGAATCGGCCTTTCATCCCCGGGCATTGGCGCCCAGTGCCATGGGCATGCAGGGTAAAGACATGGTGGCTTATACCTGCCCCAGCCCGACCAGTGTGATGTTGATGCACAATAAAGGCGATGGTCATTTTCCCGATTATGGCAGCCAGGTTATTGGCTGGTGGGCTGACTGTAATCAATGTTCGGGGCAGACAGCGCCCTCTGACTTTAAAGGCTGTGTCGAGTACACGGCTTGTGCCGAGGGTATAACAACCTTGTTTTGCCAGGCCGAGGGTAATCATGCCCACTGGCCGGGGCCTGAGCACGACCCCATTCGTTTCTTTTCAGGTATTGTCGACGCCACTAAACCTTCTGTTATCGCCGAGTAGCCTGTTAAAAAGTACGGGTAATTGATTTCTGTCAATTACCTATGGGTACCATTTTTCTTATTCTCTAGTTATCAAAATAACGAGAGGAGTTGAGACGTGGAAGAGACAATTACAGATAAGCAGGTGTGGACACGAATCGGAATTACTATTGGCAGCCTGGTTGGAGTAATGGTAATTGCTATTATCGCCTCCAATATGATTGGCTAAATAATCTTTAGAACTATCCTTCGGGCTACCTGCATATTGATGGTAGCCCTGTGATATTCCTATGGAAATCGGCGTAGATAATAATACTTAACTGACCCCTTCTAAGACGACAGTTGAGGGCTGCTTTCCATCGTTTTTTGGTACGGTTTTCTGACACAATTTTTCTGGCACATTTTTTTGGCATAACTTTTCTGGCACAATAAGGCTACTGTTTATTGATGGGGAGTAGGGCGAGTGTCTGCAGGAAAAACTGAAGCTACGCTAACCAGGACTGTACTCACTGTTGAGCCAGATTGGGTCGATTACAACGGCCATATGAATTTGGCCTTTTATGTTTTGGCCTTCGATAAAGCCACCGATAATTTCTACGATCAGCTCGGTATCGGTCTCGATTATCGTGCGCAACAAGACAGCTCAATGTTTACCCTGGGTATTAATGTCGATTATTTGCGTGAAGTTTTTCAGGGCGATGAGCTTCTCATTACCACGCAATTATTGGCCGTCGATAAAAAACGCCTGCGCTATATTCACCAAATGTATCAGGGGGGTGATGACAGCCCCGTTGCCTTGAATGAATGTCTGGCTATTCACGTCAATATGAGTAGCCGTAAAAGTGAGCCTTTCCCCGCAGCCACCCAAAGCCGCATTGATAAGGCTATGGCCGCTCACCAGCACTTGCCCCAGCCTGCGAGTGCTGGCCGACTGTTGGGTAAAAAGCTGTAAGCCCAACCCCTCCTTTTTACTTCCCTCAGCTCTACAGTTATTCGTTAAGTTTATTTAAACCGACTGGGCCTAAAAGGATAGTGCCGCTACACTGTGCGATCCCAAACAGTCGCGACATTGTTCATGAGCTTATTACCCTGTGAAATCGTTGAAACCCAAACAGAGAACATTGATGCCTGTGTCATTTGGCTGCATGGCCTGGGCGCTAGCGGCCACGACTTTGTGCCCGTCGTGCCCGCACTGCAATTACCCGCAAGCCTGGCTGTGCGCTTTGTCTTCCCCCACGCCCCAGCTATAGCAGTCACCATTAATGGCGGCATGGTAATGCCTGCCTGGTACGACATTCTAACTATGGCTGGCGCTGAGCGGCAGTTGGATACTGCACAGCTTATGGCCAGTGTCGATGCTGTAGCCGCGCTCATTGCTGATCAACGTGAGCAGGGCATCGCGAGTGAGCGCATCGTACTTGCCGGCTTCTCTCAAGGGGGAGCTGTTGCCTATCAGTTAGCCCTGACTTATGCACAACCACTGGCAGGCTTGATGACCATGTCGACCTATTTCCCCACCAGTGAAACCCTTGTCCCTAGTTCTGCCAATACTGCATTACCCATTCACGTTTTTCATGGCAGCCGCGACCCGATGGTGCCAGAAAGTATGGGGCTCGATTCTGTGGCCGCGCTAAAAGCACTGGGCTACGCGCCCCAATACAAAAGCTATGCCATGGAGCATGAGCTTTGCCTTGCGCAAATACAGGATATTTCTCAGTGGCTACAGCGGGTGCTTGCCTAACTTGTTCAGAGCTTCCTTGGGCTTGCTCGCTTCGAGATATCATTGCTAACGTAGTTATGGTTGGGTAGGGATGGCTAAGTAGATATGGTCCTATTGGGCATTTCCTTTTGGTGAGTAATATCCGCTAAAATGCTCCGCGATAATCAGTTTTAGTACGATCCTTTTTAACTTCAAAAAATAGTTTCAACTTAACCTAAAATAAGAGTTTCAACCTAAAATAAGAGTTTCAACATGACAATATCTTCTAGCAAAGCCTCGAATACCGATTACGATGTAATCATTGTGGGGGCCGGTTTCGGCGGCCTAACAGCCGTCCATCGTATGCGCGAACTGGGCTTTAGCGTGCGCCTGTTTGAGGCCGGCAGCGATGTCGGTGGCACCTGGTACTGGAACCAGTATCCGGGTCTTAAAGTCGACGTAGAGAGCGTCGAGTACTCTCTGTCGTTCTCCTATGTGATCGAGCAGGAATGGACCTGGTCCGAGCGTTACGCCGGCCCGCAGGAGCTGTGCCGCTATGCGAATTTCGTCGCCGATCGTCTCGACCTGCGTCGCGATATCCAGACGGATACCCGCATTGATGTCGCCGAATTTGATGAAGGCACCGGTATCTGGAATCTAAGCACCAACAGCGGTGAGCAGTTGCGCTCCCGCTTTGTGATTATGTGCACCGGCATGCTCAATCAGCCCATTAAGCCGCAATTTAAAGGCCTCGATAGCTTTGAGGGCAAGCAATACCACAGTGCCCGCTGGCCCAAAGAGGGCGTTGATTTGAGTGAGCAGCGCGTTGGCGTGATTGGCACCGGCTCTTCCGGTGTACAGATTATTTCAACCATCGCCAGTCAAGTTGGCCACCTGCACGTCTTCCATCGCACACCGGGCTACTGTTTGCCACTACGCAACTGTGCCATGCCCGAGGAGTACTCGACCCGTGTCAAAGCCAACTACGGCGAATGGCGGGCGGCAGAGCGCTATAACTCCTTTGGTGGCTGGGTGGCACTGAATTATCAAATTGGCGAGCCGGTTATGGGTTCTGCCCTCGATGCCACACCCGAAGAACAGCAGGCGCTTTTCGATGAGCGCTGGGAAAGCGGCGGTCTGAGCTTTTATAACGTCTACCCCGACACCTATACCGACCTCGAGGCCAATGCCGTTGTCAGCAAATATTTACAAGATAAAATTCGCGAGCGGATTAAAGATCCTAAGCTGGCAGAAATTCTCACGCCTAAGTATCCGGCGCTGACGAAACGCTTGATTGCGGAGACCAATTATTATGAGGTCTACGAGCGCGACAATGTTGAGCTGGTCGATTTGCGCGAGCAGGGCATTGACGAAATCACCCCTAAGGGCGTGCGCGTTGGTGATACCGAGTACGAACTCGACAGCATCATCTTTGCGACGGGTTTTGACGCCATGACCGGCTCACTCAAGGCCATGGATGTGCGCGGTCGCAATGGTCTCACCTTTGCCGAGCACTGGGATGATGGTGCGCGGACCCACATGGGTTTGATGAGCGCGGGTTTCCCCAATTTGTTTATTATTAATGCCGCTGGCAGCCCCGCACCCTTGTTTCAGCCGATTATTCTGGGTCAGGAACAAATCCAATGGGTGGGCAGATTGATGAGCAAGCTGGCCGAGCGCAATATCAACTGTATTGAGCCAACGTCCGAGGCGGAAGATAACTGGGGTGGGCTGTGTGAAGAAGCTCTTTCT
>CAYWXW010000176.1:0-5600 GCA_964462265.1 uncultured Porticoccaceae bacterium
CGCATCAGCGAGCCGAGCTTAAATAGCCCGGCAAAAATTTGTATCACCCCCGTTAACACCGTTGCCGCCATCAAATATTGCAGGCCGTGCTCTTTCACCAGCGTCACCATTAATAGCGCCATAGCGCCGGTAGCCGCAGAGATCATGCCCGGCCGCCCGCCCGCAAAGGCACTGACCACGGCTATGCAAAAGGAGGCATACAGACCCACTTTGGGGTCGACACCGGCAATAATCGAAAAGGCGATGGCCTCGGGAATTAAGGCCAAGGCCACTACCGTACCCGCCAGCACATCGCCACGTATATTGCTAAACCATGTTTCGCCCAGTGAGCGGGTCATTGCCATCGAAGTCACTACCTCAAATTATTTGCTGATTTATTTCATCTCCCCGGCCTGCTATTCGCCACAACTTGTCGACAAACCCAGTGGGCAGCCAATAACACACGGGGGTTTTATGTTGATAAAAAGGGGGATGAAAGGGCTCAAGATGGCCCTTTGAAAGGAAGGCATAATAGCCATATTCACAGCCAAGCTCAATCGAGCCCACGTCATGGCCAGGCTAAGGCACTACTAAAATACCTGCCGCGCTCATTTTAGCCCCTTACATCAACTTGCCAAGGGCATTGAGAACCCGAGAGCGAAACTCCCGCCGATACAGCACGCCCACCACCGTGGCCGAACCCAGCATAAAGATCCAGGGATTAAGGAACCACAAGAGGTAGGCCAGACTAAAATAATAGGCGCGCAAACCTAAATTAAAAGCCTGGGCCGCGCGGGAGATCACCTGAGCGGCCTGAATGGAAAACTGCCGAGCCCCCGCCTCGTCGAGCTCGGCCAGCTCCGGTGCACGACCAATCAATACGGATGCAAAACCGTATTGGCGTAGCGACCAGGAAAATTTAAAGAAGGCATAGACAAAAATTGCCGCCAACAGTAAGAGTTTTGTCTCCCAGCCATGCTCACTCACGGCCATGGCAAAGGGCAGGTTTTCGGTTACTGCCAGGATGTCGTCACCCGAACCCAAAGCCGCCACCAGACCAGCGAGCACCAGCAAGGTCGACGAGGCAAAAAAAGCAACATTGCGCTCTAAATTCCCAAGCAGGGCGGCATCGCCAACCCGGTTATCTCGCCTCAGTAAGCCGTACACCCAAGCCTCCCTGTGGGCGGCCATAACACTCGACAGGCAAGTACGGCGGCGCGACATTTTGTTTGAATAAACGCTATACCCCAACCAACACAGGGCAAACCAAAACAGCGCCAGAACGTCAACGCCACTAAAACCTTTTATCACCTCAGCACCCATCGCCACTACCAGATACACCTATGCCTGAAAGCCAAGCAGGATAAACGCCCCCCTATTGGAAGTCCAAAGATGAAAGCCCGAAAATCAACGTCTAAAGCTACCGAATCAATATCCCTGCTCTGCACAAAGAATTAGTGCACAAATATTTGTGCGCAGATATATTAGCCCAGAGAAAAACCAATAATAAAACCGGGAGAGTGATTATGTATCCAGGCAAGTGGGCTGAAGAGTACCCCGACAAGGCCGCCGTTATTCACGCTGTTACAGGCGCCACCACGACTTACCGCCAGTTGAACGAGCGCTCCAACCAACTGGCCCAGTTAATGTGGGCCAAAGGCCTGCGCCCCGGTGATCACGTTGCCATTTTTATGGAAAACAACCTGCGCTACTTCGAGGTCATCTGGGCGGCCCTGCGCTCGGGTCTCTACTTAACCACGGTCAACCAATACCTGACCGACGAAGAAGCAGGCTACATCGTCGACAACTGCGGTGCCGAGGTACTGATTACCTCAAAGCGTTTGGGCGAGGTTGCCGGCAAACTTAAAGTATTCGCCCCCAACTGCCATACCTGGTTAATGGTCGACGGTACTGTCGAGGGCTACGAAGCCTATGAAGACGCCATTGCCAGCTACCCCAGCGACAAGCTCGCCGCCGAACCGGCCGGTCTGTTTATGCTCTACAGCTCCGGCACCACCGGGCGCCCCAAGGGCATTCTACGCTCCCTGCCCAAATGTAATATTGCCGACAACCCCGGCGCTGTCGGCACCTTGCAGCAAAAAATATGGGGCGTCGATGAGAATGCCATTTACCTCTCGCCCGCCCCCCTCTACCACTCGGCACCGCTGTCCTTTTGCACCGGTATTCAGGCCAACGGCGGCACGGTCATTATGATGCCGAAATTCGACGAAACCGGTGCCCTGGAGGCCATTGAAAAATACCGCGTCACCCACAGCCAGTGGGTACCGACCATGTTCACCCGCATGCTAAAAATGCCCCCCGAACAACTGCAGCATTTCGACCTGTCGTCCCACCGGGTCGCGGTACACGCCGCCGCACCCTGCCCCGATGGCATCAAACGCAAAATGCTCGACTGGTGGGGACCCATTATTTATGAATATTACGGTGGCAGTGAACTCAACGGCCTCACCCATTGTGGCCCTCAGGAATGGCTCGAGCATCCCGGCTCAGTGGGCAAGCCCATTCTCGGCACCCTGCATATCTGCGCTGAAGATGGTACCGAGCTACCTGCCGGTGAACCGGGCTTGATCTATTTCGAACTGCCCACAGTGGCTTTCACCTATCACGGGGAAGAGGCTAAAACCAAAGAGGCCCAACACCCCGAACACCCCAACTGGAGCGCCCTGGGCGACATCGGCTATGTCGATGAAGACGGCTTTTTATACCTCACCGACCGCGCCACCTTTATGATTATTTCCGGCGGCGTCAATATCTACCCTCAGGAAATTGAAGATGCGCTGATCATGCACGACAAAGTTGCCGACGTTGCTGTTATCGGCGTGCCCAATGAGGAAATGGGCGAAGAAGTAAAAGCTGTGGTGGAAACCCCTAAAGGCATTACCGGCGACGATACTCTGGCCAGCGAAATTCTCGCCTACGCCCGCGAACATATCGCCCACTATAAATGCCCGAAAAGTGTCGACTTTATTGACCAGCTACCGCGCCTGCCCACGGGTAAACTCTATAAGCGTATTCTCAAAGACAAGTACTGGGGAAAGACCGATTCACGCATTGTTTAATGCCCGCCTAAATACAGACAGTCGGCCATTTAGACTGATCATAAAAAAGGCCCGGTTATCATTGTTGATAACCCGGGCCTGATAGTTTTACTTTTTATTATATTTTTTTTATTCGTATTGTTAAATCGTTACTGACGCTATTCAAACAAACCTTCGAGCCTTAACAGCTGGGTTTCACCGTTAGAGTCATCAACACCGTCATTGTCATTGACGACCAGTACCGTGCCCTCATCTGTCACTGCCAGGCCTTCAACTTTCTCCAGGGTCAAGCCCCCCGTTGCCGCCAAATCGGGCATCAAGTCTCGCAGCAAGGTTTTGTTAAGCACGGGGAAAGTCGGCTCACTGCCATTATCAGCATCTGGCGTAAGACCAGCGATGGAGAAGCTGTACAGACGTTTGATCGCTGCATCTGGCCCGCCCTGGTTGTCCCGCTCGATAACGGCAAATTCATCATTACCCAAGTAGCTCAGGTCAGATAGGCCGACCCAACCGCCATTGTCCGAAGCGGCTGCATCAAGCGGGTAGTAAAAGAAGGTCCACTGCTGACTTGGCGTGTGGTAACGACCAATGCGCACATGCTGGCTAGCATCGCCTGCCCACTCGCGCTGAAAGGCAACGTAAAGCACCTCACCCTCGTCACTGGCAACAGAGCTTACGCCCTCAAAACCAAATCGTATCTGACGATTATTAACAGCCTCGGGCAATGTCACGACCTCTTCAATCAGCCCGCCTTTGTCAACACGAAGCAGTAGGTTCAGGCTTTCAAAGGGTTTTGAAGTACTGCCAACGGTACCTTTACCCTCTGAGGCCAGCCAATAACCGCCCTGCTCACGGGTGCTAATACCTTCGGGGTCGAGATTAACGCTGTAGTCATCATTAACCAGCTCAGGGTCTATAGCTGCCAATTTACCCAGCTCATCATGGAGTACTATTTCTTTAATTATTTTTGCCGGACTCTCTTCAATATCCAGTTTCAGAATACGGCTTTTTTCATAAAAGCTATCCTGAACGGTATAGGCGATATCACTTTCTTCCCTATCCATCGCCAGACCAGATAGCGCTCCCCAGGGTATGGGTGTGCCATCGGCACGGTCTTTAGAGATGATAGTCGGATAACTGGCTTCACCGCCGAGCTGATAAATACTCAAGCTCGAGCGTATTTTATCGTCGCGGCTGTCTTCCTCACCGGCGGCAATAAAAAGATTGCGCTGGGGTATTGCCAGTAAACCCTCGGGTTTAACCGCCGTTGGCAAAACCTGCGCAAGCTTCAGCATTGACGACTTGTTATGCTTGCCGTTGCGCCGGTCGTTTTTATTAAAACCTTTTCCATTTTTGATCTTATAAACCAGTACCACACTGGCCCGCTCTGAACCGACGAATAAAAACTTGTCTTCGCCATATTGGCCAAATTCGGCATTTTCAGGCTCGTTACCCTTCTTGCCCGAGCGCTTATCAGGATAGTGCCCGTGCCGCACAATGGTGTGCTCAACACTATTACCGGGGGCGTAAGCAATCGTGCCATCGGTGTTAAACACGGTAAAGCCACGGCTACCACCATCGAGATCGCCCTCGTCGGCAGTAACAAACTGGGTATTTGATATCCAGCTAACACCGTCAGGCTCGCGGGGTATATCAAGCAGCTCACCGCTCAAATCAATCAACTTATCTTTGTCGGTATCAACCTGCTCGAGATCGACCGTACCGGCACTAAAGTGCTTAACGACACTACCTTTATCGAGATCAACTAGTGCGATGTGGTTATTTTCCTGCAAGGTGACAACGGCAATATTGGCGCTGTTAATGTCGACAAATTCGGGTTCGGGGTCATCGCCAAAAAGCATGCCTTCAAGGTTAGACAAACCAACCCTACGCATTGACCAGTCGGCAGGCGCACCCAACATATCGACAATCATTAAATAACCAGCCGGAGCCTGTGGTGGGGCGCCATCACCGAGGTCTTCGTCGCGCTCATTTTCAATCACCACCGCGCCATAGCGGCCATCGGGGCTAACCGCAACGGAATCGGGCTGACCACCCAGGTCAAGTATTGCTTGCAGCTCGCCACTTTCAATATCGATAACCTGCAAATTACCGCTGGTATTAACAAAGTCCTCTGAGGTATTCACCGCCACCAGGGCGTAATCACCTTTAACGGCTACCGAAGTAGGCTCGCCACCAAGGTCCACAACACCCGCCGGTAGAGGGTTCGTTGGGTTACTAATATCCACAAAACCCAGTTTTTCGGATTTCCCATCGGTGTAAATCAGTGTATTACCATCTTTGCTGGCAGTGACAATTTCAGCCACTGTTTCTGTATTAATATCGGTATTTAAATAAACCGGGAATGTCGCTATGCGCGTAAAGCTGTCTTCGCTATTACTCTCACTTTTATGTGCACTTGCCAATGAGGCTGATAAAGCCCCAGTGATGGCAATGGCGAGAGTGGTTTTTCTGCGGCTAAAATCACTTAATTTCATCTGTTCGCTACCTTGACTTGTGGATTATTGACCCACTCGAAAAAGTACAGACTCAGTGTGACAG
>CAYWXW010000177.1:0-5597 GCA_964462265.1 uncultured Porticoccaceae bacterium
GTCGGTGAAGATATAGGGCTGGTCGTCGATAATCGCCTCTAGCACCTGCTCACCAACCACGTCGGGGTTGAGGCCCTTTTTCAACATGGCGACCATTTGCTCAGATTTTTTATCGGTAGAACCACCGTAATCATCGCCACGGTTACGAGCAGAAGTGCCAAGATTGGTATTCACCACACCGGGGCAAAGTACCGACACGCCAATATTGTCGTCGGTGTGCTCGGCCATCGCTGTCTCAGACATGGCAACCACGGCGTACTTCGAGGCATTGTAAGCACTGAGGTCTTTCCAGCTAAACATGCCCGCCATCGACGCGGTGTTGACTACGTGACCGCCCTCGCCATGTTCTTTGATCAGCGGCATAAAGGCCTGCAGACCCCAAACTACGCCCCACATATTAACGTCGATGGTCCAGCGCCAGTTTTTCTCGCTAGTATCTTCCGCACTACCGCTAGCACCAACACCGGCATTGTTGATACAAACGTGGACTTTGCCAAAGGCATCGACAGTGGCTTGCGCGGCGGCAAAAACAGAATCCCGGTCGGTAACATCAACAACGACACCGGCAACATCCCGACCCAGGTCTTTCAATTCAGCGACAGCTGCATCAAGTGGCTCTTTTTGAATATCACCCAGCATGACTTTCATACCGGCGGCAGAAAATGCCCGTGCCATACCCAAACCCATACCGCTGGCGGCACCAGTAATAAAGGCAACTTTACCTTGAACGTCTTTCATAATTTTCCCCTGTCGTTATAATTTTATGGTCGCACTGTAATCCTGTTTAAAAGGTAACAGCCCAAACCGTTTACAATTGGTTGCCGAGTGAATATATCGTATTGAGCGCCGGCATGGGTAGCTAAATAAGCCCCTATGGTGCCTAAGCCGGTAGCGCAAACAGTGATGCCCAATACCTGCGCAGACATTGAAACCAGAACCTTCTACCTTGTTTATGCCTCCTTGTGAACCCGCTTTCTATTCACTGCACTTGATTTAAAACACTAAAACCACAAGAAAAACCGGGTCTGTTAATAAGAATCGTTTGCATTTAGATCCGGTTCGAGCGACACTAGAACTCGCTAACACCCCGGCGCAAACAACTGACTAACGAATTATGAGGACCTGGGTGAACACCGATTTAGGGAGTTATGACGATGAGTATTTTACAACTAGCACAACGTTTCGGTTTTGCCTCGGGCATAAAAGCTACCGGTAAAACCAGTGCTTATGCGGATGATGCCACCCTCGCCGATCTAAAACTGGGCCAGCCCGCCCAAGTTATGGGCTTTCAAAATGCCGAGCACCCTTCGGCCCAGCGCTTAATGCAACTGGGGATGATCAAGGGTGAAATTATCGAATTACTGCGCTCGGCTCCCGGCGGCGACCCAATGGAATACCGGGTCATGGGTTATAACCTGTCCCTGCGTCGCGCCGAAGCGGCGGAAATTCTCGTTGCCAACCAGCCCGGTTAAGCCTGCTCACACCAATGACCCCAGCCAAGCCCAGTGAACTGATAGCCTCCGACAAAAACCAACAGACGCAAGCCACGATTGCCGTTGTCGGCAATCCCAACACCGGCAAAAGCACTCTCTTTAATCTACTGACCGGGATGCGACAAAAAGTCGCCAACTATCCCGGTGTGACTGTCGAAAAACGCGTTGGCGAACTGCATATTGGCGAGCGCAGTTTTCAGCTTATCGACCTGCCCGGCACCTATTCTCTCGCCGCCCACTCCCCCGATGAACGCGCCGCCATTGACGTACTGCTGGGCCGCATTGCCGACATGCCACCGCCCGATGCTGTGCTGGTGGTGATCGATGCCACCAACATTAAGCGCAACCTGTTTGTCGCCACTGAAGTACTTGAGCTCGGCATCCCCGTGGTTATCGCCCTCAATATGCTCGATATCGCCGAGGCACAACATATCAGCATCGACGTTGATGCCCTTGCCGCTCGCCTCAACACCGTTGTTATACCGACCATCGCCGCAGCCACACGGCACGAAAATCTCGAACCATTAAAAGCGGCGCTGGCCAAAGCTGTCGATGAAACCGTCAAAAAACCCTGGACTTTGCTCGAGGATGTCAAACAGGCGACTGAAGAATTCTCGGCAGAACTCAACACTGAGTTCACACCCCAGGCGTCAGACACCACAAAAGAATCCGTAGCCGCCTACGAAGTGCAGCGCGCCCTGATCGACAAAGGCGGCGAAGCCGAAAAGCGGCTAATCGAGGTATTTGGTGACAGTTTACGTCGACGTTTACAGGCTCAACGAGACCTGCTTACCGTGGGGCAAACCCTCGCCGAGCGGGATGCCAACGAGCGCTACGCCCACATTGCTAAAACCCTCGACGGCATTGTGCGCGCACCTGATGGCAAACAGCAGCGCAGCTTAACCGAGCGCATCGACCAGATCGTCAGCCACCCCATTATCGGCAGCCTGCTCTTCGTGCTGGTGATGGCGACTGTTTTTCAGGCGGTATTTTCCTGGGCAACGCCGTTGATGGATGTTATCGATGGCGCCGCTGGCTGGGCCACCGAACTGGTTTACGCCACGCTGCCCGAGGGCGCGATTGCTAGCCTGCTGGCCGATGGTGTCGTTGCCGGGGTCGGCAGTGTGATTATTTTCCTGCCACAAATCCTCATTTTATTTGCCTTTATTATCGTCCTCGAAGACTCCGGCTATATGGCCCGCGCCGCCTTTTTAATGGACCGCTCGATGCGCTGGTGCGGTCTCTCGGGCCACTCTTTCGTACCCATGCTCTCCAGTTTTGCCTGTGCGGTGCCGGCGATTATGGGCACCCGTGTGATCCCCGACACCCGCGACCGCATCGCCACCATTATGGCGGCACCCTTTATGACCTGCTCGGCGCGGCTGCCGGTTTACGCCCTGTTAATTGCCGCGTTTATTCCCCAGCAGCACTATTTTTATGGGCTCATTAACCTGCAAGGGCTCGTCTTGCTGGGCCTTTATTTACTCGGTATTGCCGGTGGCGTACTCACCGCCTTTTTACTCAAGCGCACCATTTTACGCGGCTCGGCCCCGACCTTTTTAATGGAACTACCGCCCTACCGCACACCCAATATCAAGTCGGTGCTGGTGCGTCTAGTCGAGCGGGCCAAAGCCTTTTTGGTGCGCGCAGGCACAGTAATTTTCTTCGTGTCGGTAGTCGTTTGGAGCCTGGCTTACTTCCCCCGTTCAGAAATTCTCGCCGCCGATTTCGAGCGTCAGAAGCTGGCTATCGAAAGCAGCATGCAGGTTGAAGCCGAACGCGAACAAATTATTGCGGTGCTCGAAAACGAACTGGCTGCCGCGCAAATGGAACAAAGCCTGCTCGGACGTATGGGCAAAACCATTGCCCCAGTCTTCACACCCCTCGGCTGGGACTGGAGACTCTCCGCCGCCGTGATCGCCTCTTTCCCCGCCCGCGAAGTGGTTATCGCCGTGCTCGGCACCACCTATGCCGTTGGCAGCGATGTCGACGAAGAAGATGAAGGCCTCAGAGACCGCGTGCGCAACGCCGCCTGGCCCGATGGCCGCAAAGTATTCACCACTGGCATCGCCCTTGGCCTGATGGTGTTTTACGCCCTCTGCCTGCAGTGCGCCGCCACGGTGGTGATTATCTACCGCGAAACCAACTCCTGGCGCTGGCCCGCTTTCGCCTGGGTTTATATGACCTCGCTGGGCTATCTCGGCGCCCTCGCCTGTGCGCAGCTGGGCTGAGGTAAAAAGATGAGCAGCCAACAACAAGAGTGGCTCGCCCTCGCCGTGGTCTTTCTGGTTGCCGGCATTTCCATCTTTCGTTGGTTGCGCAAACGTCGACAGGGCGGCTCCGGATGCAGCCATTGCCAACAAGGCTGCGACAGCTCTGATAACAACTCTAATAAAAGCAGCAATTAAAACAGCCTGTATCTAAGCCCACTCTTTAAGCCCCAGCCTTTTAGTCCCTCCTCTTAAGCCCCTCCTCGCCTCAGCCAATGCGACGCTTGTGCTTGCCTTGAAAACCGTGGACTATCGGGTCGCTAATACCCGGCCATTAGCGAACAGTTTTAGCGACATCAATCACCCGACTTAAAATAATATGAGCACATTCATTGAGCACGCCGAGTGCGACAATTTCCCCCGTTTTTTAAAACAGCTCGGCGATGAACTGGAGCGCTTCCTGCGTTTCGAACACGGCGACGCCATGGATGAACCCGAACGCTGGCAAAACGCTCTGCGCGGCCCCCTACCCGAACAGGGCGCGGGCATTGGCCCGGTGATGGACGACATTAGCCGCTACCTGATACCCAATGGCTCGAAAATCCCCCACCCTGGCTTCAGCTCTTTTATCACCACCGGCCCCACCACCCTTGGCGCTCTGACCAGTTTTGCCGCCAGCCTTGTGGCACCTCAAAGGCTGGGCCTGACGGCCTTTCAATTTCTGGAAGAACAATCCCTTGAATGGCTGGGAGAAATGCTCTCTCTGGCGCCACACATGAAAGGCATTTACAGCAGCGGCGGCTCGGTAGCGAATCTGCTGGCACTGGGCGCGGCGCGGCAGTGGGCCTTTGAACAAATTGGCATCGACCCCGCCCGCGACGGCGTGCTCAAGCCCTGTCGCATTTACGCCACCGCGTCGAGCCACCACACCATTCACCGCTCCGCCGCCGTACTGGGCCTGGGGCGCAGAGCTGTCGTCGCCATCAAAGAAGACCGCGACGGGCGCATGTGTGCCAACGATCTACAGCGCCAACTTAACGCCGATGCCAGCACCCATTATCTGCCCATCGCCGTGGTGGCCACCGCGGGCACCACCGGCGCGGGTGCCATCGACCCCCTGCTCCAACTGGGCGACATCGCCCGCGCTCACAAGGTTTGGTTTCATGTCGATGGTGCCTATGGCCTGCCCGGTATTCTCGACCCCCGGGTCACGGCATTGTATGACGGCCTTGAGCTGGCCGACTCTGTGGTCGTCGATCCCCACAAATGGCTGGGTGCACCCGTCGGCATCGGCACGACCTTTGTGCGCGACCGGGATATTCTTCACCGCGCCTTCACCCAGGGCGCAGCGGACTATCTGGAAGGCACCATCAGCGAAGAGAAAGCGCAAAGCTCCCTCGACGGGCTGGGCATTCCCTATGCAGATTTTGGCGTGGAGTTATCGTCGCCACCACGCGGGGCCGTGGTTTGGGCGCTGATAAAAGAAATTGGCAAAGCGGGAATGCGCGAGCGTATCTGTCGCCACAATGCCATGGCTCGGCTGATTGGGGAACGAGCACGGACACACCCGAACCTCGAATTAATACGCGAACCCACCTTGTCGATCTGCTGTTTCCGCTATATCAGCGAAAAAATCGAAGACTTAAATGCCTTCAACCGCAGCATTCATCGCCAGCTATTGCGCAATGGCGAGAATATGCCCAGCACCACAATGATTGATGGCGCACTGGTTATCCGCCCCTGCTTTATTGGCGCACGAACGCTGGAGCATCACGCAGAAGAGCTGGTCGATGAAGTTATTGCCATTGGCGACAAGCTTGTTCAGAACCTGTGAGCCAGGGAGTCTCTGAATAAGCCTTGTTTTTAAGCGCATTTAGGCAGCAAGGCTTAACAG
>CAYWXW010000178.1:0-5295 GCA_964462265.1 uncultured Porticoccaceae bacterium
CATGGCATAACTCGACAGCACTCGCTGATAAGGCGTTGGCGATTGCATCTCGAAATAATCCCAAATGCTTTGCCAAAATTCCTCAAGGTTTGCTATCGACCACTGGTAAAGACTGTCGTAGTCACTAAAGCTTTGCCCTGTGCGCTCACTGAGCCAGCCCATGTAAGCCGTCATATTGGCTGCTGATTGTCGTGCCGCTGACGGCTCCCAGAGTTTTTTCATCGTCTGCTCTCTACCCTGTAAAACAAGTGTGTCGCTTGTCTTGTAAATCAAATATGTTGCAAATCCAGGCTTGGCTTTCGACCCATTCCCAAACGTAAAAAACGTTGTTTAAACGCGCTCAATAATTAAGGCAATACCCTGCCCCACCCCTATGCACATAGTGCAAAGGGCATAACGCCCGCCCGTGCGCTGCAGTTGATACATGGCCGTTGTCACCAGTCGAGCACCACTGGCACCCAGAGGATGGCCCAGTGCAATAGCGCCACCATTGGGGTTCACATGGGCGGCATCATCTGCCAGGCCAAGTTCGCGAGTTACCGCTAAACCCTGGGCGGCGAAGGCTTCGTTGAGTTCAATCACGTCCATTTGCTCAAGGCTTAAACCGGCTTTAGCCAGCACTTTGCGCGTTGCGGGCACCGGGCCTATCCCCATTACCCGTGGGTCAACACCGGCGCTGGCCATGGCGATAATGCGGGCTTTCGGCAGCAAGCCGTACTCCCCCACTGCGCTGGCGGAAGCCAATAACAACGCACAACTACCATCGTTAATACCAGAGGCATTGCCTGCGGTTACTGTGCCATTCTCTTTAAAGGGTGTGCCTAACTTGGCCAGAGCCTCGGGGCTGGTTGCACGGGGATGTTCATCTTTATCAAAAATTAAAGGCTCTTGCTTGCGACGGGGAATGGTCACCGGGCAAATTTCCTGAGCCAATATGCCATTGGCCTGGGCTGCGGCAGCCCGCTGCTGGCTGGCCAGAGCAAACTTGTCCTGCGCTTCACGCTCAATGCCGTAGTCGGCCGCGACATTTTCGGCGGTCTCGGGCATGGAGTCAGTGCCGTACTGGCTCTTCATCAATTTATTAACAAAGCGCCAGCCCAGCGTGGTGTCGTAAATTTCGGCATTGCGGCTAAAGGCGCTGTCAGCTTTGGGCATCACCATCGGCGCACGGGACATGGATTCAACACCACCGGCGATCACCAGATCGGCCTCGCCACAGCGGATGGCGCGCGCCGCACTGCCCACGGCATCGAGACCCGAGCCACACAAGCGATTAAGGGTAACGCCGGGCACAGCGGTGTCGAGACCCGCCAGCAAGGCACTCATGCGCGCCACATTACGATTGTCTTCACCGGCCTGATTGGCACAGCCGTAGTAAACGTCATCCAGCGCCTGCCAGTTGACTTGCGGGTTGCGCGCCACCAAGGCTTTGATAGGAATAGCGCCTAAATCGTCGGTGCGAACCGAGGAGAGGGAGCCGCCGAAACGGCCAATGGGTGTGCGAATGGCATCGCAGATAAATGCATCTTTCATGTTTGCCTCGTTACTTTGCATGATTTTCTAAATTTATTAGGGGGCTTACTTAGGGGAGTTAGGGGGGCGGCTAAGCGACTTCGCTATCAATAAAAGGCTGATCAAAATTGTGGGAGCGGCCATGAAGTAAAGCGATTTGCTTGCCGTGTTGATTCTCGACAACAACTTCAACCAGGCTCGCTGACTTGCCCTGATGGCGTACCGTCGCCGTGGCAGTGAGCACATCACCTTCCATACCCGGGCGAATATAATCCATTGCCGCGTGGGCACCGACACCGGCCTGATTATGCGACACGCTAGCGCAGGCAAAGGCCGCATCGGCCAGGGTAAAACTCATACCGCCGTGGCACTGGCCTAAGGAGTTGAGCATATCGGCGCGCACGGTCATTGCCAGCACGGCTTGCCCTTGCTCGGCACTGATTAAGCGAATACCCAGGCCATTGACCACCGTGTCGTTGTCGATGATTTTTGCCACACATTGCTCGGCAATCGTTTTTTCTGTCATTACTACTCCTTAAAATATTGCATTAAGTGGAAGCACTTTTGTATTGCAGGTGTTACTTCTAGCGCTTTTATTTCCAGACGGAAGGATTTGTCGCTTCGTCACTGCGGCGGTATTTAAGCTGCACACCCTTAAGAAAGTTGCGCAAAATCTGGTCGTGACAGGTGCGGTAGTGTTTGTGGCCGGGCTTGCGGAAAAAGGCACTGAGTTCGTGCTTGCTCATGGCAAAACCTGCCAGCTCAATAATCGCCAGCACCTCTTCAGCCTTTAAATTCAGCGCAATTTTCAATTTCATAAAAATCGCGTTGTTGCTTAAACGCTTTTCAGGTTCGGGCTGGGGGCCATCTCTTTTACCGCGCCGGTCAATAATCAGTCCGTTGAGAAAAAGGGCCAGATACTTGTCTTTGCAGACCACTGCATCCGGGTCTTCATCTTTTTTGAGCCAGGCGCTAATTTCTGCCCGCGTGGCTGTGTAGTCTGCCAGGGCAAAAATCGCCATCATTTTGTCATCGCTAAAATCGAAGGTGTAGCGGATACGGCGTAGTACATCGTTATTGATCACAAACAGATCCCGATAGATAAATAGAGGTAAGTGATGCATTGTACTGCAAGACCTTGCCCAATAAGCAGGCCCGACAAGCAACGCTATAAACAGCAACCCGGACTTAAATGTGATGGCAAAGAATGAGTATTTGAACGACGCCTACTCACCCAAGGAAATTGCACGACAGGTCGAGGGCATGGGCGTTGCCAAAGCCCACCTCAAGGGCCTGACACTCTTCACTCTGGCTGTACTCGCCGGGGCTTTTATTTCACTCGGTGCCATTTTCTTTTGTGTCGTGGTCACCGATAGCAGCCTTGGCTTTGGCATCACCCGCTTGCTTGGCGGTTTAAGTTTCAGCCTGGGCTTGATATTAGTCGTGGTTGGCGGCGCCGAATTATTTACCGGCAACAATCTGCTGGCCATGGCCTGGGCAAGCAAGTTGATCAGCACGCGCAGTGTTATTCGCAACTGGCTTATTTCCTATGTTGGCAATGTCATCGGCTGTCTGGGTACGGTGCTACTGGTGGTGTGGGCCGACGTTGCCGGTCTCGGCGGCGGCGCGGTGGGCGAAACGGCCAGCCAAATCGCTGCCAGTAAAGCAGGGCTGTCTCTGGGTGAAGCTTTTGCCCGGGGGATTCTCTGTAACGTACTGGTCTGCCTCGCCGTCTGGCTTGAGATGGGCGGACACAGCGTCACCGACAAGGTGCTGGCCATTATCTTTCCCATTACCGCCTTTGTCGCCCTGGGGTTTGAGCACTCCATCGCCAACTGGTTCTTTCTGCCCTACGGGCTAATGCTCGACACTCAGGGCGCGGTGTCATTGCAGGGCGCCGGTATCAATCTCGCAGCGGTGACTGCGGGCAATCTGGTGGGCGGCACCCTGTTAGTCGCCGCTGTTTACTGGGTCGCCTATTTGCGGGATTACCGTAAGAAACAGTGTAAAAAACAGGACACCCGCTCTTAATCAGCGATGATTAAAACGGCCCCTTTTCTCGAAAATCCAACACCTACAGGTCATTACAGCCATCGTTTTTTACTGTAGAATTCGCCCCCGGGCTTGCCGGCCCACCCATCGATGTGTGTCATTGATAGCCCCGCATCCGGTCACCACTGCAGCGGGTAAAGTCAACCAATGAAAGGAAAATTACCGTGCTAGAAGCATACCGTAAACACGTAGAAGAACGCGCAGCAG
The DNA here is from genome assembly GCA_964462265.1 of uncultured Porticoccaceae bacterium. GTDB lineage: Bacteria > Pseudomonadota > Gammaproteobacteria > Pseudomonadales > Porticoccaceae > Reddybacter. The sequence continues at coordinate 3,772 of CAYWXW010000178.1, forward strand.
AAGGCGTTCCCCCCAAGCCCCTGAGCCCCGAGTGGACCGCCGATCTGGTTGAGCTGCTAAAAGCGCCACCCGCTGGCGAAGACGAATTACTGCTCGACCTCATCACCAATCGCGTACCGCCCGGCGTTGATGAAGCCGCCTACGTGAAAGCCGGTTTCCTCTCCGCTGTTGTTAAAGGTGAAGCCACTTCACCCCTGATCGACAAGGCTCACGCGATTAAACTGCTGGGCATGATGCTCGGCGGTTACAACATCACGACACTGGTTGACGCTCTGGACGATACTGAGCTGGGCGCGCTGGCTGGCGAACAACTGAAGCACACTCTGCTGATGTTTGATGCCTTCCACGATGTCGACGAAAAAGCCAAAGCAGGTAATGCCAACGCTAAAGCCGTGATGCAGTCATGGGCCGATGCCGAGTGGTTTACCAGCAGCCCTGCCGTAGCAGAAAAGATCGTTACTACGGTATTTAAAGTCGTTGGCGAGACCAACACCGATGACCTCTCACCCGCGCCCGATGCCTGGTCGCGCCCGGACATCCCCGTTCATGCCAAAGCCATGTACAAGATTCCCCGCGAAGGTATTCAGAACAACGAAGAACAAATCCTTGAGCTTGAGAAGAAAGGCTACCCCGTTGCCTTTGTCGGCGATGTGGTCGGCACCGGCTCTTCACGTAAATCTGCCACCAATTCCGTACTTTGGTACATGGGCGACGACCTGCCCGGCGTACCTAATAAGCGCGGCGGCGGCATTTGCATCGGCGGCAAAGTGGCCCCTATCTTCTTTAACACCATGGAAGATTCCGGCGCACTGGTGTTTGAAGCCCCTGTTGAAAAAATTGACTACGGCCAGGTGATTGAAATCCGCCCCTACGAGGGCAAAATTCTCGACCACGAAAGCGGCGACGTGATTTCAGAATTCGAATTCAAGTCCGACGTTATTCTCGATGAAGTGCAAGCTGGCGGACGTATCAACCTGATCATCGGCCGTGGCCTCACCAAGCGAGCCCGCGAAGCCCTTGACCTGCCACAAAGCGATGTATTCCGCGTACCAGCACAGCCTGCTGATACCGGCAAAGGTTACACCCTGGCACAGAAAATGGTCGGCAAGGCCTGCGGTGTTGAAGGCATTCGTCCCGGCACTTACTGCGAGCCACTAATGACCACCGTCGGCTCACAGGACACCACCGGGCCGATGACCCGCGACGAATTGAAAGACCTGGCCTGTCTGGGCTTCTCATCCGACCTGGTGATGCAGTCTTTCTGCCACACAGCGGCCTACCCCAAGCCCGTTGATATCGCCACCCAGCACAGTTTGCCCGACTTTATTAAAAATCGTGGCGGCGTTTCTTTGCGCCCCGGTGATGGCATTATTCACAGCTGGTTGAACCGCATGTTGCTGCCCGACACTGTCGGTACTGGCGGCGATTCGCACACACGCTTCCCGATGGGTATCTCCTTCCCCGCCGGTTCCGGCCTGGTGGCCTTCGCCGCCGCCACCGGCGTGATGCCGCTGGATATGCCCG
>CAYWXW010000179.1:0-4011 GCA_964462265.1 uncultured Porticoccaceae bacterium
CCGGAGCAAACAGGCCTGGTTGATGACTTGCTTGAACAGGCATTAAAAAGAATGGGTTACCGCCTGCGTGTTTTGACTGTGCCGACAGAAAGAAGCCTGAAGATGGCTGCGGCAGGCCTTGCCGATGGCGAGCTGTTGAGGACGCCTGCCATTGAGAAGTATTTTCCCACTCTGTTGCAAGTGCCTGAAGCGCTTATTGAAGGTGAGTTTGTGGTTTTTTCTCACGAGGCGATTGACTTAAGTGAGGGTTGGCAAGCCTTGTCGGGAAAATCCGTGGGCATCGTTATTGGCATGAAGATTATTGAAAATAACGTACCAGCCAGTGCTTTGGTTACTAAAGTGAAAGATGAAAAGCTGTTGTTTACCTTGCTGGAAAGAAAAAGAATAGACCACGCTGTTTTTGTAAGGGATATTGGGGAGTTTTATTTAAATAAAAATAATATCAAGGGTTTACTCGTCAATAAAATGTACCTTGATAAGGTTCCTGCCTATGCCTACCTTCATCCTAAACACGCTGCACTAGTACCGCGTCTGGCAAGCACTTTGAAAAAGATGAAGCAGGATGGTTCATTTCAAATGTTGGTTGAACAACATTTACTGCCTTTAGGTAGTGCTTACCCTGAAAGGGCTTCTGAATATCAATAGAATAAAGTAGCAGTCCTTAAGTGGCTGTATGGCATTGAGTTAAAATATAAAACGGCTGGAGGGTCTTATTGGCTATGAAGGAATCTCGTTCAGAACTAACTGGCCCTTTGGCCCGGCGCCTGGGCCTGTCTGTTTTTTTAGCCAGCATAATTATCACTATTTTTACCTCCGGTATATATCTTTACAGTGAGCTTAAAGCTGACATTAAAAATATCGAAAAACAGCTTGAAGAGGTGGAAGATCTTTACATGCCGAGTATTAGCACTCGGCTTTGGGTTTCAGACATCGACGCATTAAAGCTTGATTTAGAGGGTTTGCTTAAATTGCAATCGGTTGAATACCTTGCCCTCAGTGAGGATGGTAACCTGCTCGTTGAAGTCGGAAAGCAGCCCTTGCAAAATAGGACTATTCGCAACAGCCCGATCTTTTATGAGCACAATGGCGTGCAGCGAGAAATAGGACTGTTAACGATTGAGGCATCCACCACGGATGTCTATAACATGTTTTATGATAATGCTTTATCTTCCATCTTCATGATCGCTTTTCAAACTTTTTTGGTTGCAGGTCTTGTGCTGTTGCTAGTAAGTCGCCGTGTTACCCGGCACCTGGGCACGATCTCTGCCTTTGCGGGGGAACTTGGTTTATCAAATCTTGGTCAGCAGTTAATTTTGAATCGTCCGCGCCAGACCGGTAAAAGCCCTGACGAGCTGGATGTTTTGGTTGACGCCTTAATGACGATGCAAAAGCAATTGGGCGAGTCTGTGAGGGCACTAAAAGATAGCGAGGAAAACCTGACGCTCACCCTGGATTGTATTGGCGATGCTGTCATAGCAACAGACCGCGAAGGCTTGGTGACGCGCATGAACCCGGTAGCAGAAAAGTTGACGGGTTGGGCCTTAAGCGAAGCTCTGGGCCGCTCTGTGCGTGATGTGTTTCCCATAGTCGATGCCTCAACTCTTGAGCCAATTGCCAACCCCGTTCATCAGGCTTTGACGACGGGTGAAATTGTCACCCTTAGCAATAGCACCACCTTACTGGCAAAAAATGCAGTGGAATATCAAATTGCCGATAGTGCTGCGCCAATACGCAATGGGAAAAACATTATTGGTGCCATTCTTGTGTTTCACGATGTTACTGAGCAGTACCGAGTACGTCAGCAATTAGTTGATAGTCAAAAGCGTTTAAGGCTTCACATTGAACAGACACCGCTAGCCGTTATTGAATGGAACCGGGAGTTTATAGTAACAGCCTGGAATCCGGCAGCAGAAAACATGTTCGGATACAAGAAAGAGGAGGCTGTTGGGCATACTTCCTCCGAGTTGATAGTGCCATGTGAAGTGCAAGCCGAAGTTGGGGGTGTATGGCAAAAACTCTTATCCAATCAAGCGGTGACCCATCAAATTAATGAGAATACAAATAAGGCTGGAGAAACGCTGGTCTGTGAATGGTACAACACCCCGCTAGTTGATGAAGCTGGCCAGGTTATTGGCGCTGCATCATTCGTTGACGATATTTCTCAGCGCGTACAGGCCGAAGAAAAAATTCGCGAGCAGCAACTTGAGCAACAGCAACTGCTCGATAATTTATTAGACGCGGTTATTACCGTCGATGAGGATGGCATTGTTTTAAGTTATAACTTGGCGGCAGAAAAAGTTTTTGGATACACCACTGAAGAACTGCGCGGTAAGCATTTTCGGCTCATTATGCCGCCAGAAGTTGCACATAATTATCAGCAATTTCTCTATCAAAGTGCTGAGGGGCTGGATGTTGAAATTATTGACCGGGCCCATGAAACTGTGATGATAAATAAAACCGGTGAGCAATTTCCGGTGCGCTTATCGGTGACGACAACCTCTCGAATAGGCTCCGATAAGATGCTATTTATCGCTTCTATTCACGACCTCAGTGAGGAGAAAAAAATAGAAGAGCAGTTGCGCCGCAGTCAGAAAATGGATGCCCTGGGGAAATTGACCGGGGGCATCGCCCACGACTATAACAATATGCTGGGCATTGTACTGGGTTATGCCGAGCTGTTGCAGAACGCTCTGGGGGATCAGCCAAAACTACTCGGCTATAGCGAGCAAATTAGCCAGGCGGGTGAAAGGGGTGCAAGCTTAACGAAAAAGTTATTGGCTTTTTCAAAGCAACAAATGGTTGAGGCCGTAAAGCTTGATGTCAATGCCCTGTTGAGGGATCAACGGTCTTTATTGGAAAAAGTGGTCACTGCAAGAATTGCCGTCACTATGGATTTGCCAGAGAAATTGTGGCCAATCTGGGTAGATAAGGGTGACTTTGAAGATGTCTTAATGAATTTGTGTATCAATGCCATGCACGCCATGGATGTGGGCGATGGTACTTTATCGATTGAAACATCAAATCAAAGCTTGAGCGTGCTGGACGCAGAAAGCCTGGGTATTACCGCTGGTGATTATGTCAGGCTTTGTATTAGCGATACGGGTAAAGGCATGGATAAAGCCACCGTCGAAAAAATATTCGATCCCTTTTTTAGCACCAAGGGCGAGCAGGGAACAGGCCTGGGTTTAAGCCAGGTTTACGGTTTTATTGAGCGCAGTGAAGGCGGTGTGCGCGTTTATTCGGAGCCGGGTGTGGGCACCCGGTTTAGCCTCTATTTCCCCCGCTATAGCGGGGATTCATCAGTCAGTGAAGCATTTTCACCTGCGGATATGGCTTTATTACGTGGTGAAGAGAGCATTCTCGTTGTCGACGATGAGCCCAGTTTGCTTGCCCTGGCCAGGGATGTCTTAAGCCAGCAGGGTTATAAAGTCTTGTGTGGAGCAAATGGGGGCGAGGCTCTGAGTCTACTGCGCAACAACGCGGTAGATTTAGTGATATCTGACGTGATTATGCCCGGTATGAATGGCTACGAACTGGCCGAAAAAATACGGCTTGAATTCCCCGATATTAAGGTTTTGATTGTCAGCGGTTTTGACGAGACAAGTCATGTCGATGAGGTTAATCAGGTACTCAGGTCGCAGGCGCTTGCCAAACCCTATAGCTCTCGAGATTTGTTAGAGCGGGTGCGACAGTTATTAAACGGGTCTCCAGGCAATGCAATCGGTAAAAATTAGTTTTATCAGTTGTATTAGTTCCGGCCTAATCTGACACTTCTGGTTGAAAAGAATTTTATGGCGAGGGTTATAGTTGCGATCCTTGGCTATATAACAAGCGGATATTTTTGAGGACGAAATCGTTGAAGTCACGGCATCTATGCAGGTACTGGATAAGGCGACCAAAGAGGTCTCCAGCGTTGAAAAAACCTTGAGGCTCGAGAAGGGTAGCAGCCCTGGCGCCAATGGCAAGCTTGGGCCTCACTCGGCCCAGTCATCGAAGGCGTTAGTATCACTG
>CAYWXW010000179.1:4021-5212 GCA_964462265.1 uncultured Porticoccaceae bacterium
TACTGCCGTGCTCAGCTGAGCATTCCCAACGAGAAGCTCAATATTAACAGTGACGCGATTTCGATTGCTCCGCCCCTACGGCATGAGTGTCGCGCGTAAGGTTGAACACAGTAAGCGTCGCGGTGATTGCCGTGTGTGCATGGGCGCTGCAGGATTGTTTGAAGTTATCTGTTGCCCAATTAATTGTTGACAGACGTTTTATTACTGTTAAAAAGGGAGTGCACATTTAAGTGCATTTCCTTTTTTATGAGGTGTTATAGAAAAAGGTTCTCAGTCTGGCTGAAAGGTCCTACACAGTGGAGTATCAGTAATGGAAAATATGGATTCGATCGTTGCAACCATCATTGGGTGGTTAACTTTATATGGGGTGAAAATCATTGCTGCCCTATTGATATTTGTTATCGGTAAATGGGTGGCGAAGAAGCTGAGTAATGTGACAAAAACGGTCATGGTTAGTCGCGAAATCGACACCGCGTTGATCAACTTTACCTCTAGTCTGGTGTATTACGCGCTGCTAATCTTTGTGGTGATTGCGGCCCTTGGCCAGGTGGGTATTCAAACGGCCTCCTTTGTGGCCATCGTCGGTGCTGCAGGTTTGGCAATTGGCCTGGCGATGCAAGGCTCGCTGTCCAATTTTGCCGCGGGCGTGTTAATTATTATCTTTAAGCCTTTCAAAATTGGTGATTTCGTCGAAATGGCCGGCACAGCTGGTGTGGTGGAAAACATTATGATCTTCACCACAGAGATGAAAACCGGTGATAATAAAAAAATTATCGTGCCGAATTCGTCCGTTTTAGGTGGGGTTATCACCAACTACTCAGCCAATGAAACCCGTCGTGTTGATTTGGTTATGGGTATTGGCTACAACGATGATATTGACAAGGCAAAACAGGTGCTTGAAGAAATCATTAATGCTGATGAGCGTATATTAAAAGATCCTGCGCCACTGATTGCCGTCTCTGAACTGGCGGACAGCAGTGTTAATTTTGCCGTTCGCCCCTGGGTAAAAAGTGCCGATTACTGGGCTGTGTATTTTGCACTAAATGAAACAGTGAAAAAGCGTTTCGACCAGGAGGGTATCTCTATCCCCTATCCCCAGCAAGATATCCACTTGCATAAAACCGAAAGTTAGGAGAGTGACTGATGAATAAGAAGCTTGTTTCAAGTGTTTTTATACTGGCTGTAGCGACT
>CAYWXW010000180.1:0-3674 GCA_964462265.1 uncultured Porticoccaceae bacterium
TGTATGAATAAACAGTATAGTTGTAAGCCGGTAAATTACCAAGTGCGCCTTTGCAACTACGCTACGAAGCACAACTCAGGAAGTCTTTCATGTGCTTTCGCAAAATGGGGATACCACAAGCCCGACTCGTACGCTGGCGGCGATATTCTGCCATCTTCAAAAAATGACTCAGTAGTTCATAGCAGACCGTCACTGTTCCTGTCGGGCCATGCCAATGCGCCTCAGGCTGAGCGTAGCAGTTGTCAATCTCAATGCTAATCGGCCGTGGGAATTTAAAACTACTAGAAAGTCTTTGCGCCCATTTTTCAGCCACTTGTGAAGCCTTCAGAAATTCGAATACGGCCCTGTTTTGACCCTCTCGCGGGTTCTGGTAAGTGACAGTCACAACATCACGTTTATGCTCGACAGCAGGTATTTTCCCGTAAGTCGTCAGTATCCAATTGAGGGCATGTAGAGCCTGCTTATATTCATAATCACAATTCACCGCGCGCTCAAAAGGCAAAAACTCAGTATCCATCACGTCTTCTAGCAAGTCGCTATTACCGCCAACAACCAGGCAGATGATATTGTGAAAACGCTGAATCTCGAGATTGTGATTATCCCAATAAACCACCGTTTTTTTCGGCCCCGTCTTTAATTCCCACTCGGTATACCAACCACCTGCCACTGATAATAACCAGGGAATAAAGTCTGCCGCAGACTCATGCTGATGCTCTTGCATCATGACAATAATGGCAAGCCGGTCTGCGGCATCCTCCTCCATGCCTAACACAGGCAGCTTGAACTCCTCTATCATCAAATGACCAAACTCATGCAACAAAGTGAATTCAAAGTTAGCCAGCAGGAAATCACGCTCCCATTTCGTTTGCGCCACAGGGCTGATTGACTCCTTAGCCTGTGTCGAAAAAGGTATGGCGAGTGCAAATGCCAAACAGATAAAGAAAAATTGCATTTAGCGACTCCGTTTTTCAAAATATTTATTTCACAAAGCATAGAATAACCCTCCCAAAAAAACATAGAATCAGTCGTGCTTACTGCACCTTGCGGTCTTGTTCAGGCTTAACTCCACATCATAAACTCACCACTGTGCCTGCTTTTGCCAGCTAGTCGTCCCAATAGAAAAAGAGACAAAAACCATGCCCGAACTACAAAATAACTACTTACTCACCGATGACGATGGCATTACCCGCTGCTGGTGGAGCAAGGATGACGAAGACTACCAGCGCTACCACGACCAGGAATGGGGCCAGCCCAGCGCCAATGACTTTCAATTGTTTGAAAAGATTTGTCTGGAGGGCTTCCAGTCGGGCCTCTCGTGGCTGACCATCCTGCGTAAGCGCGAAAACTTCCGTAGCGCCTTCGCAGGCTTCGACTTCAAACAAGTCGCCCTCTTTGATGAGGACAAGGTCGCCCAGCTGCTACAGGATACTGGCATTGTGCGCCATCGTGGCAAAATCGAAGCGACGATCAATAATGCCCAGCGTGCCCTTGAACTGGTCGATGAATTTGGCAGCCTCGCCACCTATATTTGGCAATGGGAACCCGAGACCCGCGAAGTTCATATTGGCAAGGGCGAGTACAATCACCCCATCCCCAGTATTACCACAACCTCACAACAGTTGAGTAAAGACCTGAAAAAGCGGGGCTGGAAGTTTTTCGGCCCCACCACCGCCTACGCGTTTATGCAGGCCATGGGGCTGGTCAATGATCATATGGAAGGCTGTGCCAGTCGCGAGGTAGTAAAGGCCAAGCGACAAGCCTTTACACCACCCACCTAGCCACCTATCACCTGAACGCAGGCCCGGCTAAAAACTAACGAAGGCCCGACTACAGGCCAGCAGGAAAACAGCAAAAGACCCCATGGAAAAAATTTTGATCAGCGCCTGCCTGCTGGGCAGGAAAGTTCGCTATGACGGAAAAACCTTGCCTGTCACCGACAACCTACTCGAGCGCTGGATGGCACAGGGGCGCGTTATCAGCGTTTGCCCCGAAGTCGATGCCGGCATGAGCATACCTCGCGCACCCGCAGAAATTACCGCAGGCACTGGCTACGATGTCCTGGCTGGCACTGCCAAAGTCCTTATCGAAAATGGCGATGAGGTCAGTGCCTATTTTGAAAAAGGCGCACAACTCACCCTGGCACTGTGCAAGCAATACGACATTAAAGTAGCCGTTTTAACCGAGAGTAGTCCCTCCTGCGGCAGCTCGAACATTTACGACGGCAGCTTTACACGGCAAAAAATTGCCGGGGTTGGCGTCACCGTCGCCTTACTTGAACAGCACGGCATAAAGGTCTTCAATCAGCATCAGTTGTCAGAGGCCGACCGGGCGCTAGGGCGCACTTGATTTTTGAATACGGGCCTGGATTAAGGCTCGTCTTTAAAAGAGAGCACTTCTGTCGGCGTTAAATAACGCCATGCTCCCACCTCAACATCTAAGCTCACCTCACCTATTTTTTCGCGATGCAGGCTGACGACTCGCTTACCTATACTGGCAAACATGCGTTTTACCTGATGAAACTTACCTTCGGTGATGGTGAGTAAAACGTCTTTTGGGCTCAGAATTGTTAATTGTGCTGGCCGCGTTAATGTCGCCTCACCTTGCAGCTGTAATCCTGCCGCAAATTGTATGGTCATATCTATTGCCTGCACCTCTTCAATTGCCTGCGACAAACCCACGCGATACACTTTTTTACAGTGTTTTCGGGGACGAATAATATCGAACGACCAGCGGCCGTCGTCAGTCACCAGCACCAAGCCCGTAGTATCGGCATCCAAACGCCCTGCCACATGCAGCTCATCGCTTCGCTCAATATCCAGGGCACTAAACAGGGACGGGTAAGCTTCATCAACGTTTGAACAAATAGTATTGACGGACTTATGAAGCATTAAATAGCGAAATTCTCGGGGTTTAAGCAACTGCCCGTTGAGCGTGATGGTGTTGTTTTCGTGTACCTGAACGGACTCAAGCAGAACCGCTACAGCATTGACCACTACCTTACCGGCGCGAATGCATTCCACAGCCTGCGCTCGGCTAAGGTTGGTACTTTTACAAACAAATTTATCTAAGCGCATATTGGGCTTTGCTTGTTAGCGCGAAGGAATACTTTCCTTGCGATTGGACGTTACGAGGGGTGTCAAAGCCATATCAAAGACCACTGTTAGCAAAGCACCCCAACGCTAAAGAGCACCCATCAAGCGCCTAAGCTCTGGCTCCAACCGAGTCAGCCCCCAGGCTTTACCTTGAGCGATAGCCGCCTCCGTACTTTCACCGTAAATAATCGAAGAGCGCAGCGCCATTAACGCACCCACTCTGTTACCACTGGAGCAGTGGAGGAAAACCTTTTCGTCACCTGCTTGCTTGAGTAGCTGGTCGAGGGCTTTGACATTACTTAGGGTCAAACCCGCCGCGCCATCCACGGGTAGCGAGTGATAGATCATCCCCCTATCTGCTACCAGGCTGGCTTCGTCGAGCTTTGGTGTTTCTGAGGCAGGCCGTAGGTTAATCACATGCTTCACCCCTGCTCCCGCCAATGCCGAGAGTTGCACGTCTGTCGGCTGCCCCCCTGAAAAATAGCCTGGCCCAGGGGTTTTAAGGTTTTTAATACCGGCAATAATACTGGCATCGTTAGCGATCAGCTGGGCGCAAAAAATTAAAGCGCCAAACGCGATAAG
>CAYWXW010000180.1:3774-5212 GCA_964462265.1 uncultured Porticoccaceae bacterium
AGAGGCTCTAGGTAAGTTTTTAAACTCATACAAATAGAAGCCTTCAACTTTTTCACGAGCCCAATCCGTCTTTTTTAGAAACTTCACGCTGGATTCAATGCTTGCGTTGGTATTAAAACAATTGATATTTAAATAGGCAAAGAGCAGCTCAAAACCATATTCATCGACCATTTCAATCAATAAACTTTTTAAACCAACCCCGTGCAGGGGGTTGTTCTTGTAATCTATTTCGTTACTCATACTAATGATTGGTCTCAGTTCAGCTATCAAAAAAACGGCTCTTCAAGTGTATCGTCAAGGGGCCACAAGGGTCAGGGTGATCTTACCCCGAGACTCTACCTTGATTTCACGCCTTTACTTAAAGTCACTGATTTCGCGCCCGATCTCTCTATCATTTTTACTATTGCAGATTGGATAGTTTCATCCTCTCGTATATCACTTTCAGTGGAAAACTTTTCAGATTGTGGCTCCGCGCCTTCTTCTGAGATGAGTTCAAGAAAAACCTCAGTTGCCAAGCTATCACTTGGACCAGCGTAGGTGATTCCAATTATGGGATAACCCTGAAACCCCATTTTCACTTTCTTAGAGATTCTCTTTTTAGATTTTTCCAAATTCATAAAAACTTACTCTCTTTCAAGGGGTGTAACGACCTAAGCAAACGGCGTGAACCTATGTCACTTTTGCGCTCGCCTTGGCTAAAATTTTTATACCTTTTTATTCGTAGTGACTCCATAAACGCAGCACCTTAATTGACTTTTCTTTTTCTAACACTTGATAAACGAGCCGGTGTTGAATATTGATACGCCTAGAATAGGCTCCGGAAAGGTCACCCACTAATTTCTCGTACGGCGGTGGGTTTTGATACGGGTCAGTTTCAATGATAGATAACAGCCCTTGGGCTTTATTTTTAAGCCCAGAGGCTGCTAGTTTTCGCGCATCCTTTTGGGCTTGTTTGGTGTAATAAAGCTGCCACATTACCAATCTAACTTTTGATCGCAATCATCTAGATTGGCAGCCATTCCCTCTTGGATAGACTCCCTCATTCCAGGGATTGATAGAAGATGGAGGGTTTCATTAATCGCCTTCCAGTCATCCTCAGCAAGCAAAACAGCATTACCCCTTTTCCCTGTAATAACGATAGGTTGGTGCGTTTCTGTGGTTTCGTCGATAAGCGCGTAGAGTTTGGATCGCGCCTCAGTAGCATTGAATGTAGTCATAGTTCACCTCCGAGCCACATAGCGTACGTAAATACGTACGTAGTGTCAACGAGGTTTTGAGGTATAACGCGTTTGCTAACTTGCTATTTTATACAAAGCAGAGCGAGGTGGCGCGGTGAATTACCAAACACCCTACGAGGTGTTCAGACAGGCACGCAATATGCGGCACGCCGTGGAAGTGGGTGGACAGTCAGTCGATGTATCCGTAACCTTGGGCGGCC
>CAYWXW010000181.1:0-1432 GCA_964462265.1 uncultured Porticoccaceae bacterium
GCGGGCGTCCAACGGCAATGCCGCGAGAAATGATAGAAAAAATATTTATCCATTCGTGTAAATGAGCTCAAAAAAAGTGGAGTGATGCGTGCCCGAACAACAACTTTCCATACTCTCTCTGGTGATAGGGGCCAGCGTGCCCGTGCAGCTGGTGATGTTTATTCTCTTAATTGCCTCCATGGTTTCCTGGCTGATGATCGGCCAGCGCTGGTGGTATTTACGCGAAATGAATGGCGGCTTTAAGGCGTTTGAAACCAATTTCTGGTCGGGTGTAGACCTCAATGAATTATTTCGTGATGGCAGCTTGCGGCTCAACGACAATGAGTCGGTCGACGGCGTAGAAAATGTTTTTCGCTCGGGTTTTAGAGAGTTTAATCGCCTCACTAAAAACGAGGGCACAGACCCCGATGCCGTGATGGAGGGCACCGAGCGAGCAATGCGGGTGGCCTTGTCGCGTGAGGAAGAAAAACTCAACACCCACTTGCCCTTTCTCGCCAGCGTTGCCTCAGTCAGTCCTTATATCGGTTTATTCGGTACGGTGTGGGGCATCATGCAATCGTTTCGCGGTTTGGCGACCATGCAGCAAGCGACACTCGCCGTGGTGGCACCGGGTATTTCCGAGGCCCTGATTGCTACGGCCATGGGCCTGTTTGCGGCAATACCAGCGGTACTTGCCTACAACCGCTTTTCTGCCGACGCCGACGCCCTCTATAGTCGCTACGACACATTCTCCGACGAGTTCACCAGCATTCTTCACCGCCGCGTTCACAGCGGATAGTCTGATGACACGGAAGATCACCAAGCGGCGCTTTGTCGCAGAAATTAATGTCGTGCCCTACATCGATGTCATGCTGGTGTTGTTGATTGTCTTTATGGTGACGGCACCTCTGTTAATGCAGGGCGTAAAAGTTGATTTGCCCCAGGCGCCGTCGAGCCCCCTCGATGATAAAGACAAAGAGCCGTTAATCGTTTCTGTTAAAGCCGACGGTAGCTACCACCTTGACTTGGGCAGCGGTAAAAACCGCGAGGAACCTTTGTTAGAAATTGTAGACAAAGTCGCCAAGGTGCTGCGCCAGAAGCCCGATACGCCGGTTCTCGTCTGGGGCGATGCCCACGTTGATTATGGTGTGGTGGTCAGTTTAATGACCCAGCTACAGGCTGCCGGGGCGCCGAGTGTCGGCCTGGTAACGGAACCGCCCACTTCGGCTCGTTGATGCGCATTAGCAAAGGCCTGAGAAAGTTCGGTATTTATAGTCTGGCGGGCCTGTTCAGTTTGGCCCTGCATGCTTTTGTCATATTTTTATTGTTGGTGGGTTGGACGGGAAAAAACACAGTCGATAAACCCAAGCGTCCAAACTTTGTGCAGGCGACTTTGGTACAAATGGCGCCGAAGGCGAAAGCCCAGGATAAGCAAGCCGCCAATAAAAAGGCG
>CAYWXW010000181.1:1532-5182 GCA_964462265.1 uncultured Porticoccaceae bacterium
GCTGACGAGCAAAGTCTGCAGCTGGCTCAGGGTTATCAGAGCTATATTCAGCAGCGGATTATTGCCAACTGGAATCGCCCCCTGAGTGCTCGACGGGGTATGGAAACAATTTTGACCATACAACTGGTGCCCACCGGGCAAGTAGTTGGTGTGTCGGTACTTAAGTCGAGCGGCAATGATGCTTTTGACCTGTCGGCTCAACAGGCCGTTAAAAAGGTTGGGCGCTTTGACAAATTACAGCAGTTGTCGAGACAATCGCCGGCTGTTTTTGAACAGAATTTTCGCCAGTTTCAGTTGGTTTTTCGACCGGAAGACCTACGGCTTTAGCGGTTTACTGGGCGATATCCCTATTTTTATAGCTTTAATATTTCAGAGGTAAGTGGTGTTGGTAAGGATGTATAAACTTGTTTTCCTGTTCTTTCTTATGCCCCTGTCGGCTCTGGCAGAGCTGAGCATAGAAATTACCAGCGGCGTTGATAACCCAACCAGCATTGCCATTTCACCCATTATGATGAAAGGCGCGCCACTGGCTGAAGATATTAGCGCCATTGTGGGTGCCGATCTCGACAGGAGCGGCCTGTTTGCCGCCATGCCGCGCGCTAATATGCTGTCCAACCCTCGCGCTTTGTCAGAGGTGTATTACCGTGACTGGCGTATTGTTGGTATGCAGTATTTAGTGGTGGGCAGCGTGCTGCGCCAAAGTGATGGTCGCTTGAGTGCCACCTTTAGTTTGGTCGAAGTTGCCGGTGAGCGCGTCTTGTTTACCCATGTGGTGAAGGGTCGTGATAGCGAGTTGCGCGATATTGCCCACTACATTAGCGATAAAGTGTTTTACACAATCACTGGCATTAAAGGCGCATTTTCAACCCGTCTGGCTTATGTCACGGCCATTAACGAGGGTGGACGGCAGGTTTTCCGGCTGATGGTTTCCGATGCCGACGGCGCTCGCGAGCGCTTGATGCTGAAATCGAAAGAGCCGATTATGTCGCCGGCCTGGTCGCCGGACGCTAAAGAGTTGGCTTATGTGTCTTTCGAGACCGGTCGCCCTGCCATTTTCCGCCAGCGTCTCGATAACGCTAAGCGTGAGCAATTAACGAATTTCAAAGGCTTAAATGGCGCGCCCGCCTGGTCGCCCGATGGCAAAAGCCTGGCATTGGTGTTGTCTAAAGATGGCAATCCGGAGATTTATTTGTATCGCTTTGCAACGAAGGCTTTTACCCGCCTGACGCGCCACTTTTCAATTGATACCGAGCCGAACTGGATGAGTGACGGCAAGTCACTTATTTTCACCTCCGACCGGGGTGGCTCGCCGCAGGTTTATAAATTGAATATCGTTAGCCGTAAAGTGGAGCGCCTCACCTTTAATGGTTCGTACAATGCCCGGCCTCGACTCGCGGCGGATGACCGAACCCTGGTAATGGTGCATCGCTCTCAGGGTGTTTTTCATATTGCCTCGCAGGATTTGGTGACGGGGGATTTGCGCATTTTGACGCAGACCCGTCTCGATGAATCACCCACGGTAGCGCCCAATGGCGCGATGCTGATGTATGCCACCAAGCGCGGTAATAAAGGTGTGCTGGCGGCGGTGTCGATTGATGCCGGCAGCCGGTTTTTGCTGCCCTCGCGCCGCGGCGATGTTCGCGAGCCTGCGTGGTCGCCCTTTTAAAGAGAATGGTTTAAAGTACACCCGTTTGTTATTGATCCCATCCACAAGGAAAATATTATGAAGTTTGAAGCACTGAAACCCATTTTGGCCTGCGCATTGTTGTCGAGCTTTTTAGTTGCCTGTTCTAGCACGCCCCCGGCTTCATCAACCTCAACCGATGCTAACAGTGGTTCCACAACACTCTCCGGTAGTGATGTGTCTACCGGCAGTATCGACGATGGCTCCCTTAGTGGTAGTGATCTCGATACTGATGGTGGTATAGAAACCGTCTTTTATTTCGACTTTGACCAGTCAATCCTCAAACCTGAATCACTAGCAGCACTGCGTATTCACGCCCAGCGCCTGATTGCTAACCCGGTCAGTGTGCGCCTGGAAGGCCACGCCGATGAGCGCGGTACCCGCGAATATAATATGGCTCTGGGTGAGCGTCGCGGCAGCTCGGTACAAGAATTCCTGGTCTTACAAGGTGTCGATGCCAGCTTGCTGGAAGTGATTAGCTACGGCGAAGAGCGTCCCGCCTCGTTGGACAGCACGGAAAGCAGTTGGGCCTTAAACCGTCGCGTTGAGATTAAATAAGCTCGACCCCTGCCGTTAATATCCGTTGCTTGAATAGATTGAATAGGTAGGCCAATGTTAATGCAAGAGGTAGGTGCGCGGTGAAGTGGAAGACAAGCCTGATTGTCGTCGCCAGTCTGGTGGCTTTAACTGCTCGTGCCGCTGCCCCGGTTGCTGATATTGCTGGCGTACCCGCTGTGAATCAGGCAGCAGTGAAGGTTGCACATCAGCCTGCAGTGGCTGCCAGCCCGTCAACGGAAACCTATTACCTGCTGCAAAGCCTGCGCGAAGAATTGCGTGTATTGCGTGGCATGGTGGAGGAGCAGGGCAACACGATACGCCTGCTAAAGCAGCGCCAGGTCGATGACTATCTCGATCTTGATCGTCGCCTTGGCGGGCTGGCAGCGGCTGGTTTGAGTGCTCAGGGGAAATCGCCGATTGGCTCTGTAAATAGTGGGGCAAGCAGCTTCCCCCCGGTCGTGGCAGCCCCCGGAAGTGTTAGTGACACTGAAAAGGCCGCTTATGAAAAGGCCTACGGTGCTTTGAAGTCGGGACAGGTCGCGGCGGCAAAGCAGGCCTTTACAGCCTACCTTGCCAAATACCCCAAGGGTCGTTACGCCGCTAATGGCTACTATTGGCTGGGTGAAATCTACACGCTCGACAATCAGTTAAAAGAGGCCGGCGAAGCCTTCGCCGTTGTCGTGGAGCAATACCCGGCGCACCGCAAAATGCTCGATGCCAGTTTTAAACTCGGCAAGGTTTATCACCTGCAGGGCAAGCAAGAAAAAGCTAAAGCCCTGTTAAGCAAGGTTGCGGCCACTAAAGGTAGTGCTGGCAAATTGGCCGCTGATTATCTGAGGGCAAACTTCTAGGCCTTGTTTTTGTCTTTGGGCGCAGCTGCCTCGGCTCCGCTAAACTCCCTGCGTTAATTCCCATCATGCTGTGCGCGTTGCTTACGTACAGTATCAAGCCAGCTCAGTGTTAATGTCAGGCCTAATGTCAGTGTCAGGATCAGCAATGTCAGAAACCACACTTCGTATTAGCGAAATATTCTATTCCCTGCAGGGCGAAACCACGACCAGCGGTTTGCCAACGGCTTTTATTCGCCTCACCGGTTGCCCCCTGCGCTGCAATTATTGTGATACGGAATACGCCTTCTTTGGCGGCGAGAAGTACGCCCTGGGCCAAATTCTCGAGCAGGTGAAAGGCTATCAGCCGCGCTATGTGACGGTAACGGGGGGTGAGCCACTGGCCCAGCCTAATTGCCTGCCCCTGCTCAGCGATTTATGTGATGCCGGGTACCGGGTATCACTGGAAACCAGCGGCGCTCTGCCCATTGCCGATGTCGATCAGCGCGTGGTGGTGATCCTCGATTTGAAAACCCCAGCCTCGGGCGAAGCGGGGCGCAACCTGTGGGAAAACCTTCCCC
>CAYWXW010000182.1:0-3867 GCA_964462265.1 uncultured Porticoccaceae bacterium
GTTTGCTCAAAGCGAAGCAGCTTTCGAGCAATTTTCTTTTTTGCTAAAGAATCAATATAACTGCAAATAGGAATAAAATCTGAATTGCCAATGTTATCAATAAGAATCAGGCGACCTTCCTTGGGGCCGGTTTTTTTATACATAATATTCTTGGGTGACAGGGTCATGGTGATAATGGACTGTCGATAGAGTTCCTGTTTAAAAACGCTAATAGCCTGGCTTATGCCTGGGTTTTCTGCGCTATCTAATTGCTCAGAGGAAAGATAATGCGCGAGTGTTTTTGAAATCTCGCCATCGAAATCTCTGATCAAATCAAAGACGGCACCTGCACCCATATTGGTTTCGAAGACGCCGTGGAAGCGCGGCAGTATGTCCCAGCTGATATCTCTTTTTTGCAGGAGTTTGTAGTAACTTTGCTCGCGCTTACTCTCCGATAAATCGCCGGCGACAACGACCTTGATACAGAGTTGTTCGTTGTCGGGGTGGATATAACACTCGCGGTGTAAACCCTTGCCGACGAAGTATGAGGCATTGAGTAGAATCATTTTTTGCCCCGGAGCTGCGATAGGTTGAAGGTTTTGATAACGACGAAGATTATAAACGATACAGCCCAAGAGTGGCTGTGAAAATAACAGCGCCCTCAGCACTGAGGTTTTCTACCCTTAAATCACCACCATGACGTTCGCAAATCAGTCGCGCGATATATAAGCCCAGGCCGAGATGTTGTTCGCCGTTATCCGTGTGCCTGGGGTTGCGGCGGCTGTGGAAGAGCTGGAACAGTTCCGGTAATTCAGTCTCCGCTATTGTCGAGCCGTAATTTTTAACAGTGATAAAACAGCGGTTTTTCATCGTGCCGAGGCTTATTTCGATGCTGGTATCGGGCGTGGCGAAGTCAATCGCGTTGTCGAGTAGCTTGTCGAGTAGCTGTTCAATATGAATATCTGAGCCCTCTATCCAGACATCATCTTCGGGCGTGCTCAGTGTAATGTTGAGCGGGCAGCGGCGCTTTTGATTGTTGCTATAGGTGGTAAGTAAAGCGCTTAAATTAATCGGCAAAATTTCGTCACTGCTCAACGCATCTTCAAGACTGGCGGCTTCAGCCAGGCTGTCGACGATGGCACTAATACGCTGCAAGCCCCGCTGCGCGCTGTCTACATAAACCCTGTCGCCACCTTGGGTTTGCAGGTGCTCAAGAGAGGTGGCGGCTGTGTTTAAGGGGTTGTTAATTTCGTGTCGCAGGGTGCGGGGAATGGCACTGAGAAACTGCTGATAGCGATTCAAACGGGCCAGCAGCTGTTCAATATTACGGCTCAGGTCGCCAATTTCGTCACCGGCATGGGTGCCGCGAATGTCCGCACTGTGGCGCATGCGCCCCCACTCATCACTGGCTTTGTCGGTATCACTGCCCAGGCGTGTAATACGCCAGGTGAGGCGGGCCGAAAATAGCAACAGTACGATGACGATGGCACTTAAGCTCAGCAAAGATAAGAGGGCAATATGCTGCAGGGAGCGACGTTGCAGGCTCAAAATAGTGGCAGTGCTTTGTTCGATCAAAACGGCGCCAATCACCTTGTCGCCAGCGAAGATAGGCTGAGCAGCGGCGATAATTTCATGGCGCCCGTCGAGGGAAGGGCGGCGTTGCGAACTACCCACACCGGCTATGGCTGCGTGTAATAGGGCATCGTCGCGGCGCAGGGTTTGCTGGGGGTTAAAGTCCTTCAAACCCTGGGCGGTGGCACCCACCAGTTTACCCAATAGGGCATCGATAACGCTTTGCCACAGGGGAGTGGCGCGCTGCTGTTCAGTATTGAGATAGTCTTCGCGTTGATTTGCCAGGCCACCGGCGATAGCGCGAACATTGAGGCTGCGATCGAATACCCAAATTTGCGCTTCTTCTTTGTGCAGGCCTTGAATAATAGCTTCTGTGGCGACGGAGCGGATTAACACTCGGTTGTAGTTGCCCTGATTAATTTGCGGAAAGGTGCGGCTAATATGGGCGATGGTGCGTTGTTGGGGGTCGTCGACATCGACCACGGCCAGCCCCAGCTGGCGCTGCTCACCAAGCATTGACAGGGGCAGGCTAAATTCAATGCTGTAGCCGCCAACGTCGATATCGACATGGCCCTGCAGGCGGTAGTCGGGGTTGCCCGGTGTCGCCATTCGCCAGTCTTCATCGACGGCGTAGGCGGTGATTTTTCCGCTGCCCTCAAAGGTGATCAGTAAACGCTCTTCGTTATTATCGGCGGCCTTAAAATAAAGGCGCACATGGTCGCTGTGGTCGAGTCTTAAATAGGCGGGGTGACGATACACCGGTGTCGTATCGCGGACTTTCAACAGGCCGTAAATACGCTGTTTATTGGCACCGAGAACCAGCGAAAACTGGGGGCCGGGTGCGACGCCGTAGTGTTTGCTGCGTTGCTCCAGCCCCTGCCAGTCTTCGGCAAAACCATCGAGCAATATGCGACCAGGTAATGGGTAGAGGGGCAGCTCGGCGAGTTCGCTGGCGCTGTCGGGACTATCGGCAAATAGATCTCTGCGGCCATGCAGCAGGGCGGCAATACCGCTGGCAGTCAGCAATTGTGCAGTGGCCTGACCGTCGGTTAAAAACTGCTGCATGACGCGCAGAGATTGTAAGCCCAGCCAGGGAATAAGCAGCAATATGCAACCGGCCAGCAACAATTTGCTAGCCAGGCGGGGGCCGATAATGCGAGTGCCAATTTTCACCTTCTGATGGCCGCTTAGTTTTCCTGTACCCAGCGATAGCCGTGGCCGTATTCATTGCCGATACAGGCAAAGGCGCTGTCGAGGGTGCAGAATTTGCGGCGAATATTTCGCATATGAGTATTGATGGTATTGCGGGTCACGTATTGCTGGATGGTGGCCTGCATTAAGGCCTCGTAGGCCACGGGGTAGCCGGGCCTGCGTGCCAGTGCGGCAATAAGGCGGAACTCGGTAATGGTCAGTTCAAGTAGTTGCTCGCGCCAGTGAATCTGCATGGCGTCTTCGTCTATTGATAAGTGGCCGGTTTCGCGGGCGGGGCGAGTGGTGGGTGCGGGGTTGTCGCGCAGGGCTTTTAAGCGCAATAAAGAGGCGATGCGCTCAACCAGAAAACCGAGGCTGACGGGCTTGGGCTGGTAGTCCCAGGCACCGAGACGTAGGCCCGATATTTTATCGATTTCATCGACTCGCTCCGTCAAAAATAAAACCGGCAGGCTGGGGTCAATGGCGAGCAATTCCCGACACAATTGAAAGCCGGCATCAATTTCGTTGCCGAGAATAATATCCAGTACCACCAGGTCGGGCATAGCACGACTCATGGCTTCACGAGCACTGGCTCGGTCGGCGTAGGCGCTAATCTGGTAGCCCTGCTTTTCCAGTGCGGTGGCGTAGTTATGTCGCTGGTCGGGGTCGTCTTCGACAATGGCGATCTTATAGCTCAAGTGCGTTTCTCTGCGTATAAACGTGTTGGGGCTAGCATACCTCTTCGCCTTAATGAGATCCCTTTTGCACAGCATAAATCCATGACTTCTCCATTTTCTCAGCATTAATCCTGCAGTTTGTTTGGCTTTAATACCTCTGAACCGATGAAGAGGAAGGGTGTGATGAAAAAATTTGTAGCGATTTGCGATGACTTGCTTGAGAGCCAGCCCCAGATACTGGGTCGATTGGTGCCCTATCAGTGTGACTATCCCTGTCAGCGTTTGTATCGACAGCCCCTTGAGGAGCTGCCTGGGTTTGTCCCCGAGCAACTGGCTTTGGCATTACAGCAGGAGGATAAGCGCCATGACTAAATATACTTCCGTATTGGCACAGCGAGTAACGTTGCCGGGTCTGTTACTGGCAGGCTTATTGTCGATAGAGGCCTGT
>CAYWXW010000182.1:3978-5064 GCA_964462265.1 uncultured Porticoccaceae bacterium
GAATATGTCCTGCAAATTATTGAACAATCGCGCCAGTGGGATTATGTCTCTGAGTTACAGATTCACGGACACACCGATAGCGAGGGTTCTGAATTAAGCAATATGCTGTTATCCATTCGCCGCGCCAATTGGGTTGCCGAGCGCTTTGAAGAGCTGGGGGTGGAGACGGGTTTATTACTGATCGAAGCGCACGGTGAAACTCAGGCCATTGCCGATAACACCACCCTGGATGGACGTATCGCTAATCGACGCATAGAGGTTGTGCTAATCGGTAATGCAGGTAATGCAGATAAGACGGTTGACGAAGAAGATCAATACGATGCCGTGGTCGCAAAACTGCGCTCTCAAGGTGACAGGCCGTGAGTGCTTTATTGCGTTTCATCGGGGCAAGCCTACGTATCTTGCGCCGTGTTGGTCAGAGAAGCTATTTACTGTTCACGCTATTGCTACTGGCCGCCAGTGCTAATGCTATCGCTGAGATAAAGAGTGAAGATGCAGAAATGGGCTTGCTGGGTAGCGCTATGTTGGCGCTCAACTTTAGCGATGGTCGGGCAGAAGTCATCGCGCCGCAGTTGCACAGCAAAGTTGATATTCATGTTACCGGGCCCATCGCGCGGGTGAGGGTAGGGCAAACGTTTAGTAATCCATCCGACACCTGGGCTGAAGCCATTTATACCTTTCCGCTACCCCCAGACAGTGCTGTCGACCAGCTGAAAATACACATTGGTGAACGAGTTATTGAAGGGGAAATACAAGAGCGCAAAGCCGCACAAAAAATTTATCAGCAGGCTCGACAGGCCGGGCAGCAGGCAGCACTGGTCGAACAACACCGGGCCAATATATTTAGCACCAGCGTGGCCAATGTGCCACCCGGTGAAGAGCTGACAGTGGTGCTTGAATATCAACAGCAAGTGATGCGTCGGGGTTCGCGCTTTAGTTTGCACTACCCGATGAGTATTACGCCCAGGTACACGCCGAGGGGCAGTCTGACTAAAACTGATTCAGTGACAAATGATAAACCTGTTACTCAAACGGCTACGGCACTGGCCGGTGCAAATGCTGGTACAAATGCTGGTACAAATGCTG
>CAYWXW010000183.1:0-4349 GCA_964462265.1 uncultured Porticoccaceae bacterium
CCTCCGAGGTTTTTAACTGCTCGGCCCCCGACACCGGCAATATGGAAACCATCGAGCGCTACGGCAGTGAAGAACATAAAGAAAAGTGGTTACAGCCCCTGCTAGACGGTGAAATACGCTCTGCCTTCTGCATGACCGAGCCTCTGGTTGCCTCCTCCGACGCCACTAATATTGAAACCAGCATCGTCCGTGATGGCGATGAATATGTGATCAATGGCCGCAAATGGTTTGCCTCCGGCGTACATGAGCCCGATTGCAAAATCTGGATTGTGATGGGTAAAACGGATCCCACCGCTGCCAAGCACGTGCAGCAGTCTATGATTTTGGTTGAGCCCGCTACCCCCGGCATCACCGTCGAGCGCTGGTTGCCAGTGTTTGGTTATGACGATGCCCCCCACGGTCACGCAGAAGTTGTTTTTAAGGACGTGCGTGTACCTGTATCTAATATGCTGCTTGGCGAGGGCCGTGGTTTTGAAATTGCCCAGGGTCGCCTTGGCCCAGGCCGCATTCACCACTGCATGCGTGTTATCGGCGTTGCTGAACGGGCTTTAGAGCTATTGTGTAAAAGAGCCATGAGTCGTGTTGCCTTCGGTAAGAAAATATCCGAGCACGGTGTCTGGTTA
The DNA here is from genome assembly GCA_964462265.1 of uncultured Porticoccaceae bacterium. Classification (GTDB taxonomy): domain Bacteria; phylum Pseudomonadota; class Gammaproteobacteria; order Pseudomonadales; family Porticoccaceae; genus Reddybacter. The sequence continues at coordinate 624 of CAYWXW010000183.1, forward strand.
GAGCGCATTGCCGATGCCCGTATCAATATTGAAATGACACGCCTTCTAACGCTGAAAGCGGCCCACATGATGGACACCGTTGGCAATAAAGTTGCCCGCGCCGAAATCGCCATGATCAAAGTCGCAGCACCCATTGCCGCACTGAAGATTATCGATGATGCTATTCAAGTCTATGGTGCCTGTGGTGTGACCGAAGATGTCGGCCTGGCGCGTGCCTATGCCCATACGCGCATACTGCGTATTGCCGATGGCCCCGATGAAGTGCATCGCAATCAAATTGCCCGGCTTGAGCTGAAAAAACATATGTAATTGCTTCCTTTAAATTACTTATGTCAGCGTTGTGGTTTTTTGCATACGCTAAAAAGGCCTGCTTTCACTTGTAAAGCAGGCCTTTTTTTATTTATCCTGATAAAACCACTTCTTAATAACTCGCCAGATATTTGCTACCACTGACGAGTTGCACCAACTATTTAATAAACCAATAAGGACAATAAAATGACTACAAACCTGAAAAGAGAACCAAGCAGAGGCCATGCGCTGATCACCGGCGCCATTGGCGGCCTGGGTACCGCTATGACAAAACAGCTTATTTCTGAGGGTATTCCGGTGATTGGCTGTGATCGCAAAGCCGATGAACTGAATGCCTGGCGTGCTCGGGAGCTGAACGAAGAGCAAAGCAAGATGGTCACGCTTTTCCCCCTCGATATTACCAAGGAAGAGCTTGTTCAGGAGCTGGCGACAGAGTTAGAGCAGCGTGGTATTCACATCGCCTACCTGATTAATAATGCCGGTATTCAAGGGCCGGGCAAGGCCTGGGAAATGGACACCAAAACCTGGGACAGGGTAGTTAAAGTCAATATGTACGGCACTTTCTTTCTCTGCCGTGCCTTTTCCAAACCCATGGTTGAAGCGGGTTTTGGGCGCATTCTTAATTTTGCCTCGCTTGCAGCTTACAGCCCACCCAAAGACTGGGGCAGTTACGCGGCGGCAAAGGCGGGTGTACTCGGTTATACCCGCTCTCTGGCACTCGATTTAGCGCCCAATGGAGTGACGGTGAATGTCATCGTTCCCGGTTTGATTATGCACGAGGGTCTACGGGAGACCATCACTGACCGCTTCGTCGAGAAAATGGAAGCAGCCGTGCCGATGAAACGCAGTGGTAAGCCGGAGGAAATTGCCGCTGCAGCTTCCTTCTTTATGTCGGAGGGCTCGTCTTTTGTCACCGGCCAAACGATGCATGTTAATGGCGGCATGTTTTTGCCGGGCTAAGTTTTTAAGCCTCATAGCAAAGAAGCCTTATCGCAAAGTGCCCAATCCCCAGCCACTTTGCTGCCCGAGCGCAGTACTGTCTACTTAAACTCAGGCCTGTAAATAAGAAAGAATTTTTGCATTGACCTCGTCGGGTCGCTCCAAATGCAAAAAGTGCCCCGTGCCTTCCAGCACCACTTTTTCCAGGCCCCCGGTAAAGAGATGATCCATGCCCTCGAAAGTTTCGAGGCGTCCGGGCCTGTCACGGGTGCCATGAAAAGCGAGGCAGGGGACGGTCGTTGGCCCCGCTATTTTTTGCGTCAGCTCTGCTAGCTTTGGATCTGCACCAGCAGGGTTAAAGGTGTGACGATAATAATTAATGGCGGCTTCCAGTGTGCCCTCATTGCGGAAAGTGTCTTTTACGCCGGCGATAAGATCAGCGGGAATAGTCAATTCCGGTGAGGCATCCTGCCACCAGCGCAGGAGAAAGTCGTAGTCATTGTGTGCCACTGCCTGCTCGGCACTGGGCATTTGGAAAAAATAGGCGTGCCAGCCACCTTTAATCACCTCGTAATCGAGCCCCATTTTGCCAAGCAGGGCACCGGGGTGGGCGATGGCGATGGTGACAATTTTATCGATTTTTTCCGGCACAAAGGCCGCCGCGCTGTAAGTGGCAAAAGCGCCCCAGTCATGGCCAATCACCGCCGCTGCATGGCCTGCGCCCAGGGCGTCGATTAAAGCCGAAACATCGAGGCCCAAAAGGGCCGAGTCATAGCGGCCATCGGGGGCGAGACCGGTTGGCGCATAGCCACGCATGTAGGGTGCGACTGCGTGGTAGCCCGCAGCGGCCAGCAGGGGCAACAGTGAGCGATAAGTATCGGCATTATCGGGGAAGCCGTGCATACACAGCACCAGCGGGCCTTCACCCGCCTCTAAATAATGGAAATCGATGCCATTGGCGCTAACACTGCCCTTACTTATCTCACGCATTTTTTTGCCCTATTACTTTTATGGAGGTAGTTGACATAAATTATTTTGCCACAGCCCGATGCACACGGGAACAACCATCTTTTTGCACCCTGCCTTTTTTTATGTGAGGCTAATACTTTTTACAGGTGCTGTTGTAGGCAGCGAATTTTTATTTTTTAACACTTAGGAGTAAATACGATGACAGTGAAACATGTGCTTGATGGCATTAAAGTGCTGGACTTTACTCAGTATCTGGCCGGCCCGACAACCACCCGCTTAATGGCCGAAATGGGGGCTGAAATTATTAAGGTGGAGTGGGGCCCACATGGGGATCCAGTGCGTGGCGTCGGCTACATTAAAAATAAGCGCAGCGCGTACTACATTCAGCAAAACCGGGGTAAACAAAGCGTTTGTCTCGATTTTAGTAAGGACGAAGCGAAAGATATTATTAAAGAAATTGTGCCCCATGTTGATATTGTGATGGAGAACTTCTCACCCGGTGTTATCGCCCGTTTAGGCCTCGACTGGGAGACCGTGCACGCCCTTAATCCGGAAGTCATCATGTGCTCCCTGTCGGCCTTTGGTCAGACAGGCCCACTGGCCAAATTGCCGGGCTTTGACTACATCGCCCAGGCTTATTCTGGCGTCACCAGCATGATTGGTGAGAAAGATGGCCCCGCCTATTTGCCGATGTTGGGCCTGGGTGATGTCAATACGGGTGTTCACGCCCTGTCGGCGATTAATGCGGCCTTGTTTCACCGTGAGCGTGGCCACGGTGGTCAGTATCTCGATATTTCTCTACTCGACTCTTATTTCCACTGCCACGAAGTCAACGTGCAAATGTACAGCGCCAGTGATGGCCATATTGAACCGACCCGCTCGGGCCAGCACCATTTCGCCGTGAGCCCACTGGGCCTGTTTAAAGGCAAGACCACGCAGATTGTCATTATCGCCATGATCACCCAATGGCCCAATCTTTGTGCGGCGATGGGTCAACCCGAGCTGGCCGAAGACGAGCGCTTTAAAGATCTACGTGAGCGGGTTAAACATCGTTTTGAGCTGGTGGAAATTATCGAAGCCTGGCTGGCCTCCATGCCCAGTGATGAGGAGTCTATTCGTGTCCTCGAGAAGCATCGCGTACCCGTGGCCCCCATGTTGACCGTTGCCGAAGCTATGCAGCACCCTCACCTGAAAGAGCGACAGACAGTGAGAACGGTTTCTGATCGCACTTTTGGCGAGGTTGAAATACCGGGTGTGCCGCTACGCTTTTCACAGTTTCCCGAACTACTGGATCTCGAAGCACCCTTTCTGGGTGAGCACAATGGCCATGTGCTGAGCGAACTACTCGGCTACAGCAGTGTCAATATTGCTGAGTTAGAAGAGAAAGGCGTATTACTTTCTCGCGATAAAAGCTAAATAGATGCCAGGTGGGGCCTTAGTACTGTTATTTTCACTACTAAGGCCCGTTTAGCTCTACCAAAAACGTACTTTCGTACTATGATGCAATTA
>CAYWXW010000183.1:4359-4980 GCA_964462265.1 uncultured Porticoccaceae bacterium
CAATATTGCTGAGTTAGAAGAGAAAGGCGTATTACTTTCTCGCGATAAAAGTTAGAAAATACTAGGCGGGGCAGCACGGCTACTTTCAGTACAAGGCCCCGTTTGGTTCTACTAAACATGCACTTTCGTACTATGATGGAAATATGAATAGATTGATTATAGTGCCCCAGAATGTGAGGCTAAGGATAAATACAGTGAGGCGTTTTAGCCTGCTTATAATCTTCGCGGCCCCCCTTTTTAGCTTCGCTGAAGTGCTGGCAGGCACTACTGGCGATAACGCAAAGCCAGCAGAAGCATCTACAGAAAATAAATTGATCTATAAATCCGTTGATGCGCAGGGCCGTGTCAGCTTTGGTGATCAGCCCGGGGCCAATGCTGTTGAGCTTGAAACCCTCGAGCGCCCCAGCTATCAACAAAACACCTCGACCGAAGCCCTGCAAACCCGCCTCGACCAAATGGCCGCTACCACCCAACGTTTGCAGGAAGACCGAAAGCTGCGCTCAAAACTGCGTCACGACGAAGCCGAGTCCCGTAAAAGCCAATCCCAGGCACCTGTCGTGGTGGTCGAAAATCGAGTTTATCGCCCCCGGCATTACCCTTACCTTTATAAGCCCCATGACT
>CAYWXW010000184.1:0-4953 GCA_964462265.1 uncultured Porticoccaceae bacterium
GAGCGCAAAGAAACCGAACAACAGCAACAGCACAACAATCGCATCCTCGAAAACATCGCCAAAGATGCCCCCCTGTCAGAGACTCTTTCCCTGCTGATTGGGCAGGCTGAAGCAATACAGTCAGACAGATTTGGCGCTGTGCTCATTGCCGACCCGGAAGACGGCCATTTACATTGCGAAGCCGGGCCCAGCCTGCCCAGCTTTTTAGTCACCGCCCTGGGTACACTCAAAACCGATACTCGCCAGCCCCTTCATCAAGAAACTATCATTAACGACATTACCAGCCACCCCGCCTGGCAAAGTTTACGTGCAGTCTCCGAAAATGCAGGCTTCTTTATTTGCTGCTCAAGAGTCATCCAATCCTCTTCCGGGAAATTACTGGGCCTGTTACTGATGTACAGCAGAGAACCCCACCCGCTGAGCGATGGCTGCGCTTTACTAACCACGAGGCCAAAGAAGAGGCCGATAAAGCCAATCAGGCAAAGTCGCAATTTTTATCGCGCATCAGCCACGACCTGCGCACCCCCTTGACCGCCATTATGGGCTTCGGACAATTATTGGGCATGGACAAAAGCGCGCCCTTAAGTCAACGTCAAGTTGACAGTGTCGCTGAAATCAATAAGGCCAGCGAACATCTACTGGATCTGATCAATGACATACTCAACCTCGCGCAAATAGAAAGTGGTCATATTGAGCTGCAGCTGGAAGCCGTCAACACCTGCGAGCTAGTCGCAGAGTGTGAAGCGCTTATCGCCCCGCTAGCGCAAGAGCGCGACATCAATTTCACCACGCCTCACACAGAGGGTCGAGAGCCACCCGCCCACCCCTTTTTAGTCGAAGCAGACCGCAAGCGCCTGAAACAAGTCTTGCTTAACCTGCTCGGTAATGCAGTCAAATATAACCGCCACGGTGGCAGTATTAGCATCAGCTGCGAGCCTGCCGGCAGAAACCTGCGCATTCTTGTCGCTGACACCGGCGAAGGCTTGACTGAAGTCCAGCAAAGCCAGTTATTTTTGTCCTTTGAACGGCTCGGTGCAGAACACACGAGTATCAAAGGCAGTGGCATCGGCCTGGTCATCGCTAAAGGCCTGGTCGAGAATATGGCGGGTACCATCGGTGTTGAGAGCGAATCTGGTAAAGGCTCTACCTTTTGGATTGAATTGCCAACAGCGCTCTCAAACCCGGAATAGAAGCCCCAAAGCCGTTTCAATGCCCGTGCCTGGTTAGCGGAACCAGCTAACAAAACAGGGCTAAACAACAACCCTTTTTCTGTAAAAACAATTAGAATTGCGATCAAACTTATAAGACCTTGAATAGCGATGGAATCAAACAGCCCTAGCCTAATCGACCTGAAGTCAATGAACATTCTTATTGTCGATGACGAGGCCGCAAACGTCAGCTTGCTGGAGACCTTACTGAGCGTATCTGAATATAAGAATATAGTTTCCACGCAAGACCCACGCGATGCCCTTGAGCTGTGTACAAACAGAGCAATTGACCTCGTGCTGCTCGATATCAACATGCCCTATATGGATGGCTATGAGGTGATGGCGCAACTTGAAACGCTGGGCACTGAGAAACCTGTGGTGCTGGTATTGAGCGCCCAATCAGACCGCAATTATCGCCATCAAGCCCTCGATAGTCTGGCCCTGGACTATGTTGTTAAACCTTTTGACACCCACGAGCTACTGTCACGCATTCGCAATCTCCTGGAAGTACGTCGCGCGCAAACCTATATGCGCCATCAAAACCAGATGTTGGAGAGCGAAGTACACAAACGTACTCAAGAACTGGCCGATTCACGTCTGGAAGTGGTACGCCGTCTGGGTCGCGCTGCAGAGTACCGCGACAATGAAACCGGCCTGCATATTATTCGTATGAGCAAGATCGCCGCGCTCATTGCCAAAGCCAGTGGCATGAACGATGCCCAGTGTGAACTTTTACTCAATGCGGCGCCCATGCACGATATCGGCAAGATAGGCATTCCCGACCACATTCTGCAAAAGCCCGGCAAGCTGACCGCTGATGAATGGCACATCATGCAAAGCCATTCGCAAATCGGCGCCGACATACTCAAGGGTGATGAATCGACGCTGCTGATAACGGCGCGAGAAATTTGTCTCTCTCACCATGAAAAGTGGAATGGCACGGGCTATCCCAATCGGCTGGAGGGTGAGGCCATTCCTTTAATGGCTCGCATCACTGCACTCGCCGATGTTTTTGATGCTCTGACCTCGGTGCGCCCCTATAAGAAAGCCTGGGAGCTGGCCGATGCCTTAAGCCTGATTAGCAATGAAAGTGGCAAACACTTCGACCCCCGGTTAGCCGGGCACTTTATGTCTGTGGTGCCTGAAATTATCGACATTATGGGCCAATACCCCGAGCCCGTGACCTAAGGTCTCTGACCCTTAAACTCAGGCCCAGCAACTCTGGCCAAACAATAGGCCGCTACTTACTCGGCGCCTTCTTCATCAAGGGCGACAGGCCATCATTGGCTGGGGACTGGACGCCCTTTGCCCCATCTCCTTTATTTTTACGCTTGCCTTTGTTCTTCGTATTGCGGTGTCGACTCGCACTCTTGTCCTGCCCTTTATCTTTTTTCTTCTTGCCCGCCGCCTTACCATTGGATTTTAGTTTTTTCGGGCCGGTGAATTTTGCCTTTAAGTTTTTTATGGTGCGTCGTTCAAAGGCAGTTTCGGTATAACGCTCAATGGCCGCCATTAAATTCCAGTCATTGGCACTGACAAAAGAAATCGCCAGGCCCTGGCGCCCCGCTCTGCCCGTGCGGCCAATACGATGAATATAGTCGTCGACACCTCGGGGGAAATCAAAATTGATCACCGTGTCGATGTCTTTAACATCCAAACCTCGCGCCGCCACATCACTGGCCACCAGCACCTTAATTTTGCCCTCGGCAAACTGGGTGACCATAAAGTTGCGCTCTTCCTGGCTCAGCTCCCCGTGCAGCACGCCGGCACGAAATTTATGGTAGCGCAGCAAGGCGCTTAGTTGATCGGCAGTCACGCGTTTATTGGTAAAAACAAGTGTTTTTCTAACATCTTCTGACGCTGAATTTTCACCGATAACACTTTCTTTTTCAGGCTCTTTATTCTCAGGCGCTATATTTTCAGAACCGCTGCTCTCAGTATCGACCTGCCTGGGCCTCACTTTCACTTTTACATTTGCCCAGGGGGATTTATCCTCGCTTTGTGTTACTTGCGGTTCGTCCGCATCAGTCGCTTCAAGCGGCACGACCTCCTGTTGTGGAGCCGCCTCTTTTCTAACGCGCCCCTTGTCCACGTCGGCATTGGAATTCAGCAGGTGAACTAGTAGCTTTTCTTTATGGCTTTTGTCGTCGCTCAATATCACCTGTTGATGAATATGCACATGGCGACTGCGCTCACTACCCACCGTTATTTGTGTGGCGTCTTTAAGAATTTCACTGGCGATACGCGTCACACCGCTATGGCGCAGCGTGGCCGAGAGTAATAAGGTCTGGCGCTGTGGCGCACAGGCCTCGACGATGGTCAGTACGTCGGCACGAAAACCCATGTCGAGCATATGATCCGCTTCGTCAATCACCAGGGTTTGCAGAGCATTTAAGTCAACACTGCCAATCTTAATTAGCTCCACCAAACGCCCCGGCGTGGCGATAATAAACTCCGGGTTTTTACGCAAAATCGATTTTTGATATTTAAAATCACTACCGCCAATGATCACCCCCGCTTGCAAACCGGTATTTTTACCCAGCTGGGCAAAGTGTTTTTCGACCTGCCGAGCAAGCTCCCGCGTCGGCACCAAAACAAGCACCAAAGTGCCGGCACTGGCTGCCTGTTGTTCAGACAAGATGCGCTGAACACTGGGTATTAAATAGGCCAGAGTTTTACCACTACCGGTCTTGGCGCTGACCAAAAGGTCACGCCCGGATAGCGCTTCGGGAATCACCTGTGCTTGAACATCGGTCGGCGCCGTCAGTTTCAGCGCTGCCAATGCCCTCTGTAAGCCATGATGCAGGTTCAAATCTTTTAACATTTCAGGTACCTTAAAAACACTTTGAAAAAAATTTCAAAAAACTTTCCAAAAAACTAGGAATCAATTTTTGCTAACAACCCACGCCAAAAATCAGCACCTTTAGCACGCGCTAATTGTTTGTTGCGGTCGGGGATTTGATCAACATTGGGGGCACTGGCGATGGCCCGCTCAATGCTGCTTTCGCGCAGAAGATGCAGCAAAGGCAGGGGGGAGCGGTTGGTATAATTAGAGGCATCATCCACAGCCTCGCCGGCGAAAACATAGTCGGGGTGAAAGCTCGCCAACTGATAAATACCCTCGCGATCAGCATTTTCCAGCGCTTGTTGGGCCGTATCCAGCAGTGCCAGATAGTCATAAAAGTCACGCCAGCCATCGGCGAGTATCAGCAATGTGGTTTCTATTTCGGGGTGCTGATCGAGAAAGTGCAGCTCATCGAGCAGCGCGGCAATGGCACCTTTGCTTTTGCGCCCCTCGAAGACTCGATAACGGACACGCCCCGCATCAAACTCACGCTGGGCAAAGGGACAGAAGTTGTAGCCAATCACCACCTCTTGTAGCCAGCGGCGAACTTTGGCAATGGGTGCAACGTGTTCTAAGTTCTGTGCCTTATTGTCCACGTCATTGCCCGAGATGATTGCCGGCGTGTATTTTAACTGATTACACGGGCGGCAACCGGCTTCGTAAACAAAAAGCTCAGGGAGTTTGTCGCAGCAAAACTTTAGCAGCCCCGATCAACAAAAGGACAGGCTTTGATACTGCATTTCTCAGCAAGCCTTTTCAACAAGCTGCTGATAGAGCAGCATCAGGTTTTAGGCAATAGCCCCCGACTTACGCAGGCTGGCCAGCTCATCAGCACTACAACCAATCGAGCCCAACAATTCATCAGTGTGCTCACCCAATGCCGGTGATGGCAGGCGCACA
>CAYWXW010000185.1:0-4897 GCA_964462265.1 uncultured Porticoccaceae bacterium
CTTGTGCTGTCGGTAATGAACGGTTTCGACCGAGAAATTAAAAGCCGTCTGCTCGAAGTGATTCCCCATGCCACGATCAATGTGCCCCAGGGTCTTGAAGACTGGCAGGCTCTGGCTAGCTCCTTGGATCAGCCGGGGCTGGCGGCTGTCATCCCCTATATTGATGGTCAGGCTATGCTTACCGCAGCTTCGCATTTTCAAGGCGTGAGTGTGCAGGGGGTGCTGCCCAGTGTCAGTGATTCACCGTCTATTTCTGGCCCCAATGCCCTGACATCCCAGATCGAAAAACTGCAAGTCGGTGATTATGGTGTCGTGTTAGGTTCGCTACTGGCTAGAAGCCTTGGTGTTCGTGTGGGCGATACACTATTGCTCACCTTGCCCGAATTATCCGTCACCCCGCTGGGTGTCTTTCCACGGGTCAAACAAGTGACCGTGCTCGGTGTTTTTCAGGTGGGCGCGCAAATTGATAGCGGCGTTGCCTTTATGCATATCAAAGATCTCGGTCGCTTGTTGCGCATGGGGCATAAAGTCAGTGGCCTGCGATTATTTTTTGATGATCCCTTTACGATGGCTGCCTTGCCCTCTCTGCGCGACGCGATTAGCGCACAGGGCTATCAGCTCGAGACCTGGCAGCAATCGATGGCTCAACTGTTTCAGGCTATTCGCACTGAGAAAACCGTGGTCGGCCTACTGCTGTCGGTGATCATCGGGGTGGCGGCTTTTAATATTGTTGCCAGCCTGGTGCTCATGGTGAATGAAAAGCGCAAGGATATTGCGGTGCTGAGAAGTCTCGGCATGATGCCCGTGACTATCGCGGCGATTTTTAGAACCCAGGGTGGCGTGACTGGCGTGCTGGGTGTTGTTTTTGGTGTTGTCGCCGGTTGTCTATTGGCGCCGAATATTGGTGCCTTGGTGGTCTTTTTAGAAGGCCTGGTGGGTGCCCAGGTGTTCGATCCCGAGCTCTATTTTATCACCGTACTGCCCTCGCACTTACAATGGCTCGATGTCACTGTGGTGGGATCACTGGGCGTCATCTTAAGTGTGCTGGCCACTCTTTATCCGGCCTGGCGTGCGGGCAAAGTGCCGCCGGCAGAAGCCCTGCGTTATGAGTAAGTGGAGAGTTGATGAGCAATCATAGTGATGGGAATAGCGATAGTCTGCCGGTCATCGATTGCCGGGCGCTGTGTAAATCCTATGTAGAGGGTGGCAATCAGCTCACGGTGCTGTCGAATATTAATTTGATGATTAAAGCCGGTGAAAAGCTGGCTATTATTGGCGCCTCCGGTTCCGGCAAATCGACCTTGTTGAATATGCTCGGCGGTTTGGATGCGGTGAGCAGTGGTGAGGTCATCGTCAGCGGTCACAGTTTCGCGACCATGAGTGAGTCGGAATCTGCACAGTGGCGTAATCAGCAGCTGGGCTTTGTTTATCAATTTCACCATTTGCTGGGCGAGTTTACGGCCCTCGAGAATGTTGCCATGCCGCTTTTAATTGGCGGTATAAAACGCGGCGAAGCACGGCGGCGCGCGCGGGCAATACTTGAGCGTGTGGGCCTGGGTGAGCGCCTTAAACATAAACCATCGACACTTTCCGGTGGCGAGCGCCAACGGGTGGCCATCGCTCGTGCTCTGGTCTGTGAGCCCTCCTGTGTGTTGATGGACGAACCAACGGGCAACCTCGATGCCGACACGGCCGAAACGGTTCTTCAGCTCTTACTTGAACTTAATGCTGAATTATTGATTAGCTTTGTCATTGTTACCCACGACAGAGATATCGCCGCCCAGATGGATCGCGTGCTGGTATTGGAGAAGGGTGAATTGCGCGAGTCCAGCGTTTAATGCGCAGCTACCCTGTTTTTATAGGCCGACGTTTCTTTAGCGCCGGCTCTTCCCGCAACGGTGCTAATAAGCAGCTGGCCTCATTCATCGCCCTGCTGGCAATTAGTGGGCTGGTGCTGGGTGTCGCCTTGATGATTATCGTGCTCTCGGTGATGAACGGTTTCGATAAGGAAATGCGTACTCGGGTGCTCGGTGTGGTGCCGCATATTCAACTCTTCACACCGGGTGGTGTCAGTGATTGGTCGGTCTTGGCAGAGAAAATTGCTCAGGCGCCACAGGTTAGTGAAGTAAAACCTTTTACTCAGCTAGATGGCATGTTGAATTTTCGCGGTAGTACACAGGCGGTGCAGCTACTGGGCACCACGGGTGAGGGCCTGGGTGAAGGTTTTAGTTTGGGGGAGGCTAGTGTCGCCTACTCAAATCTGGCGGCTAATGAAACCCTGCTGCCTCTGCCATTGGTTGAAAAGCTGGGCGTGAAAACCGGCGACAGTATGACTTTAATTATTCCGGGCCAGATTACCGAGGGCCGTCAGGCCTTGCCGAGAACTCGCGTCTTTACGCTGGCCGGTATCTACCAAACTCACACCGCTGTCGATGCCCGAGTGGCATTGGTCAGCCTGCAAACGGCCAGCACGCTGTCAGGTCTTGAAGGGCGGGTCGGCGGCCTGCGCCTTAAAGTTGATGATGTCTTTAATGCCCGGCAAATTGCCTATCAGTTATTGCAGCAATTACCCGAAGATTTCCGTTTTACCGACTGGCTGCAAACTCACGGCAATCTCTATCAAGCGATTCAAATGTCGCGCAAGCTGGTCGGCTTGCTGGTGTTTTTGGTGATCGCCATCGCCGTGTTTAATATCGTTTCAATGCTGGTGATGACCGTCGTCGAAAAGCGCGGTGATATTGCCGTGCTGAAAACCCTGGGTGCGACCAACGCTGCGGTGTTGGCTATTTTTCTGGTGCAAGGTGCGATGATTGGTGTTGCGGGAACGGCGCTAGGTGTCTTGCTCGGGGTGCTGGGTAGCTATTTTGTGGCCGATATTATTGCTGTACTCGAGGGCTTATTGGGGCGGCAATTTCTCAGTATCGACATTTACCCCATCGATTATATTCCCTCCGACTTGCGCAGCTCTGACGTCATACTAGTGGCTTTAGTTGCGCTGGCGCTTAACTTTTTCGCGGCGCTGTATCCAGCCTGGCGAGCTGCTCGATTACAGCCGGCTCAGGTTTTGCGTTACGAATAATAGCTTGTACAAAGGTGTTTTCGGCTTGCGGATTTTTATATCGGTAAGATTTATGAAGAGCGTTGCAGGCGTTTTTGCTTTCTGGCTTCCCAGCTTTTTATCACCTTCCAGCGCCATAAAATCCGCACACTTAAATAGCCGATGCCGCCCATAATCAGGCCGCAAGTGACTCCAGCGAGGAGCATGGGTAAATAAATATTGTCGAAATTTTCGCTGAGCCATTGCCAGTTGAAGTGAGTGGTGCTGGCGACTGCGCCATGGCCGATCATCCATTGTCCAAGTTTATGCAGGCCAAGAATCATTGGCGGGATCGTTAGCGGATTGCTTACCCAGATTAACACCACCGAGATTGGCAGGTTGCAGCGAAACACCAGTGCCAGTGCAGTGACCACAAAAGTTTGCCCCGGTACGGGTAAAAAAGCACAGAATAAACCGATGAAAAAAGCGGTGGAAACCGAGTGGCGATTTAAATGCAGCAGGTGGGGATCATGGATAATGGGGCCGAACCAGCGCGAGACGAGGGAGTTGGGCTGCGGATTCAATTTGACCGGTATTAGCCGGCGGAACAGTTTTCTGGGCATTACACTGGGTTGAGGAACTCGGTTAAAAAGCGTTGGCATTATGCCCATTTTTTTTTGCGCAAACCATAAGCCTGGTGCTTATTTGTGTACCCGGTTGCACTCAGCCAACGCGTGCTAAGTAATAAAAGAACATAAGGTTGTCAGACAATCGCGGTTGATTGGTTGCTTGTTTATTGGTATAAAACCCGCCCTGTCAGACAACAGGTGGGCCTTGCCCCCCAGCTGAACAAATTGAACACGTATATTGCCCACTCTGATATTTCTACCCCAGTCGATGATGTTTCTACCGCGGTTGATACCCTATTTCATCGTCTGCGTGGCGATATTATCTGTGGCCAGATAGCGGCGGGTAGCAAGATCAATGAGGCAGAGCTGAGTCGTCAATACAAAGTTGGGCGCAGCACCGTACGCGAGGCCCTGGCTCGTTTGGTCTCCGCCTGTTTGGTATCGCGCAAGGCCAATGCCGGTGCTCGGGTTATCGAGCTCAGCGTGCATGGCCTGCTAGAGATATACCATGTGCGCGAAGCACTCGAAGGGATGGCCTGCCGTCTGGCCGCGCAGAAAATGAGTGAGGTTGAAGTTGCCGAATTACAGCAGCTGCTCACCGAGCACATGCAAAATAGCGAGCTGCAAGAGGGCAGGGCCTATTATCAAAAAGAGGGCGATCTGGATTTTCACTATCGCCTGGTTATGGGTAGCTGCAACAGCGAATTAATTCGCCTGCTCTGCGATGAACTCTACGCCAAGGTGAGAATGTACCGCTACCAGTTTGGCATGCTCAGCCCACGGGCCAGTGATGCCTTTTCTGAACACCGCCACATCGTGCAGGCCATTGCCGACCGCGATGGTGAAATGGCCGAAATGCTGATGCGCAGACATATACGTGCATCGCGAATCAATGTTGAACGGCAGATGGGCGATGCCCTTGTTCTGCCGCTTAAACCCCTTAGTTAAGGGTGCTGTGACTCAGTAAATAAACAAGTAACAATTAAGAAGTAACAGTTAACAAGTACCAATAGAAAGACAACGTACGACAACATAGGTGATATATGACGACATCATTAACCCCCGGTGCTCGCTTTCGCAAGGCGCTGGTCGATAACAAACCCCTGCAAATTCTCGGCACCATCAACCCTTATTGCGCGATGATGGCCGAACAAATTGGCCACAAAGCCATTTATCTGTCCGGTGGCGGTGTGGCCAATGCCTCCTATGGCTTGCCCGATCTGGGCATGAC
>CAYWXW010000186.1:0-4793 GCA_964462265.1 uncultured Porticoccaceae bacterium
AGATAAAACTGCCTCCGATAAAACCGGGGCGATTCACCCTATGGCGATATTATTATTTGCCCAAACCGTTTATATGCAGAAAACTATGGCACATTGAAACAGGTATCAAATGATGCATTTGGTGACATACCATTATTGCTTTTTGATGAATATATTTCAAAACGAGGCGAAGTTGGGGAGAGCATTGTGGCTCTCGGAAAGAATTCAGGTAAAGAGGTTCAGGTAGGTCGTCATCTGTCTATGGACTGGGTTTTAGCTCGGATTGTGGATGCTCAACTTGTTGAATATGTTGGCATTGAGGTCCAAAGTATTGATATTACCGGAAATTACAGAGATGCATGGCACGGCTATAAGAATTTGCCAGAAACAAGAACATCAGTAGATCAAATACCATCATCAAGCCATGGGCTGAATTGGGCAAACGTTCATAAGCGATTAATACCTCAGTTAATAAGGAAGGGTGTGATTTATTCGCGATCTAAACTTGTAAGGAAAGGGTTGTATTTTATTGTTCCTGAAATCGTGTATAACAAGTTTGAAGATGTAATCGGCAGCGATATTCCAATAGTACAAAATGCCTCCAACGAAACACTAACAGTGTTCACCTATTCTTTAGGAGATAATGTGGCAACAGGTCAGCATCGTGAACTTGTTCAAGTCCGAAAAATGCGTTTCACCCTTGAAGAGTTTTCAGGCCGATTTATTTCTGGGCCAAACCTTCCATCAGGGGATGAACTGGATGAGGCAATTAAACGAGTTTTAGGTGCAACATAAAGCGCATAACACATATGAGCCTTCCTCGAGTCAATAGGCAATAAACGACTCTTTAACCCTTTCAGTTAAATAAAACACTTAGCAAGAGTGTTTATCTTCATCAGTCATACAGCGTTGTTAATGGTTTTTACGACCATTTACAGCAAACACATATTGAGGCTCTCTTATACGATCTCATCGCAGCCTGATCTTGCTCCATCCGTGGGGCTGCCAGGGGCACTAGACATTTATCGGTTAACCCTTCCTGGCACTATTCAAGGGGCTGGTTTACTGCCAGTTAGTTTCAGGCTCAGGTCAGGTGTAAACGATCTTGCTAAGTTTTCTTAATGCGCAAACAGGCCGTGTCTATTCAAGGCGCTGGGCGTTCGCTGTTGGAATTACTAACCGCTTTTTCAGCCTCTTAGACTAGTCATTGGGGGACGCGGGTATTGTCATTCTCGCTTCATTGCCAGTTAGGTTTTCAGCTCACGACCTGCTGCGACTTAACTTGTCATAAATTTACTTTCATCAAACACCGTTTTGTTTTTTAACATGTAGTACATGGCTCGGCCGAGCTTGTGCGCCAGTGCGGATAGGGCTTTACTCTTTGGCATCCGTTTTTCTAACTGGGCGATATAGCGTTTACCCACGTCATTGTTCCTTAAGTACAGCACAGCGGCTTCAGAGAAGGCCCACTTTAGGTGTGCATTGCCAATTTTATTGCCTTGGGTGCCATAGGTCTTACCGGCTGATTCCGCTTTGCACTTAATTAATCGGGCATAGGAAGCAAATTTCTGCACACTCTCAAACCGGCTAATATCTCCGATTTCATAGAGTATCGTCAGGGCTAAAATATCACCTACACCGGAGATGGTTTTTAATAAATTAAAATCAGCGGCACGGTGCTGCTTCGCATGCTTTTTGATATGCCATTCCACCTTGTACAGCTCTGATTGATAGGCATCAATGAGGTTTAAATCCAGATCAATACTGGTCTGCACCGAAGGGTCTTCAAATCGATCACGCATTTTCTGTCGTGCTGAAGGGTAGTGAAGGTTCAGTGCATTGGGTGGATGGTTGTATTGACTGCCGGTGTTTTTAATATGGGCTTTAAGCTGTGCACCATGGCGGGTAATATGCATGCGTCGACGCAATAAATCACGGGTTGCACGCATCGCTTTTGGGTAGTGGTACGCAATAGGAAAATTACCACCCCGTAGCAGTTTGGCTATTTTATAGGAATCAATTTTATCATTTTTGGCTTTCCCGCCATGAATGGCCTTCATGTACAGAGCATGGCCAAGAATAAAATCAACGTTATTGGCTTCGCACCAATCGGCTACCCAGTACCAACAGTGCATACATTCAACACCCACGATGATATTGCCGATATAGGGTTCCAAGAGCTTAAACAAATCCGCCGGATCGGCTTTTATTTCTCGGTGAAGCAGTGTTTCACCTTGGTCATCAATAATACAGACGTAAAGGCTTCTGGCATGTAAATCAATGCCACAGTAATAAGGGTGCAAATTAGTATAAAATCTCATCAGTCTTCTCCGTTATGGTTCGCGCCTTAAGTTTACCGTTTTGGCGGTAAACTGGAGAAGGCTCAAAAAATACGGGGTCGGGTCTTGCAATCACGCATTTCCAGCAAAAAATTGGGGGAAGTTCAGCCTGTCCTCTAATACGATCTTATACTGCTTGATTGAACTAATCCAATGGATTACTATTGTGGCATGCAAACAATCGTTGAACTACCAGAATTTCAAAAACGTGCCTCATCTAGGCTTTCAGCTGAAGAGAAAGCTTGTGTAGTCAACTACTTGGCGGCCCACCCGGCAGCTGGTGATCTTATCCGAGAAACTGGTGGTCTGCGTAAGTTGCGCTGGGCAGCCAAAGGTAAAGGTAAAAGTGGCGGTGTTCGTGTTATTTATTATTTTCACAACGAAGAAATCCCGCTCTTTTTGCTAACTCTTTTCAGTAAGGGAGAAAAGGCAAATCTATCTAAAGCCGAGCGTAATGAATTGGTAAAACTCACAAAACTATTGAAATCTACATATGGTGGCTCTCATGAATAAAGCGTTTGAATCAATAAAACGGGGTTTGGATGAGTCCGTTCAATTCACAAAAGGAAGCTGCCCAAAGGCCGTTGTGCACGAATTCACACCAGTTGATGTAAGGAATATAAGATCTGAAGTTGGTATGTCGCAACCTGAGTTTGCATCAGCATTTGGCATTAGTGTTAGCACATTGCGCCACTGGGAGCGTGGCGATCGTAAGCCTCAAGGCCCAGCACTTGTTTTACTAAATGTTGTAGCAAAAGAACCAAAAGCGGTACTTAGAGCGTTATCGCAGTAAGGTGTTTGGACAATAGGGGTAGACCACGAATCCATT
This sequence comes from uncultured Porticoccaceae bacterium, assembly GCA_964462265.1. Classification (GTDB taxonomy): domain Bacteria; phylum Pseudomonadota; class Gammaproteobacteria; order Pseudomonadales; family Porticoccaceae; genus Reddybacter. Next base: position 3,148 of record CAYWXW010000186.1, read on the forward strand.
GGTTATAACTGGCAAATACTACGATTAATGGTTTCAGATACTATCTCGCCTTGCGCAGCGGTCTACGAGAAGACGTCTTTTTTGATGAGGGTGGCAGTGAAATCTACTTGGCTCTCTTTGCCCGTGTGTGTGCTGACAAATGAGCTTAGGTCTTACATTTCGTCATTTCGGGGTGATGCCTTTAAGCCTGTTGCATTCGCCCCTCGAAATCACCATAATCCGCTCCGCAATGGTGGCCCTTGTCGGTCCCCCCGCAATGAACATCTGTGAACTCCGCCAGGCCCGGAAGGGAGCAACGGTAGCAGAGAATTCGTGTGCTGGGGTGTGGCTGATGAGGGTCGCCACCAATTTCCCTCTTCCTTTGCCCGCCACCTGGGCAGGCTGCTTAGCTCCCAAGTCGACACATACGTTGAACCCAAGTTGAAACCAAAGCCGAGAAAGTTTTAGCCGGGCGCTTCAATATTTATCTCTGTAGCGGCACCGATCTGCTTGAATAAGCTACCCGAAACTCCCTATCTCCGTATAATGCTCGCTTTCGATTTACCGTATTCTATCGAGGCAAATAAACGATGAGCTATCAGGTGCTGGCCCGCAAGTGGCGTCCGCGTACCTTCGCCGAAATGGCGGGGCAGGAGCATGTGCTGCAGGCGCTGATTAACGCCCTCGACAATGACCGCCTGCATCACGCCTATTTGTTTACAGGTACTCGCGGGGTGGGTAAAACCACCATCGCCCGCATTCTTGCCAAGTGTCTGAACTGTGAAGAGGGCGTTAGCTCGGTTCCCTGTGGCAAATGCAGTGCCTGCTCCGAGATTGCCGATGGCCGCTTTATTGATTTGATTGAAGTCGATGCGGCGTCGCGCACCAAGGTTGAAGACACCCGCGAGCTGCTCGACAACGTGCAGTACATGCCTTCTCATGGGCGCTTCAAGGTCTACCTGATCGATGAAGTGCACATGCTCTCGACCCACAGTTTTAATGCGCTGTTAAAAACCCTCGAAGAGCCGCCGGCTCATGTGAAGTTTTTGCTGGCGACGACGGACCCACAAAAATTGCCGGTGACAATTTTGTCGCGCTGCCTGCAGTTCAATCTTAAGAATCTCAGCCCCGAGCGCATTGTTGAGCACCTGAAGTTTGTGCTCGGTGAAGAGAAAGTGCCCTGTGAAGAGGCCGCACTCTGGGCCCTGGCCCGCGCTGCCGATGGCAGTATGCGCGATGCCCTTAGCCTCACCGATCAGGCCATTGCCCACGGCGGCGGCAAGCTCAGCGAGACCGAACTGAGCACCATGCTTGGCAGTATTGATCGCAGCTGGATCATCGCTATTTGTCAGGCCCTCGCCGAGCGCGATAGCTCGCAAGTATTGGCGCAGGTGGCCTTGCTGGCAGAACATGCGCCCGATTTTGCTGCGGCCCTGAGTGAAATGCTCTCGGTGTGGCATCGCGTTGCCATCGCTCAAGTGGTGCCCGAGGCGGCGGATAATAGCCTCGGCGATCAGCAGATGATTACCACGCTGGCGACTAGCCTTGGCCGTGAAGAGGTGCAGCTGTACTACCAGATTTGCCTGCTCGGTAAGCGAGATTTAGCGCTAGCTGCCGATCCGCGCAGCGGCTTTGAAATGGTGATGTTGCGTTTGATGGCCTTTCAA
>CAYWXW010000187.1:0-3475 GCA_964462265.1 uncultured Porticoccaceae bacterium
AGGAGACCTGCATGTCCGCCACTCAGCAAGCCGAAACCATGGGCTTTCAAACAGAAGCCAAGCAGTTACTGCATTTGATGATTCACTCCCTTTACAGCAATAAAGATATCTTCCTGCGAGAGCTGATATCAAACGCGTCCGATGCCTGCGACAAGCTGCGTTTTGAGGGTTTGCAAAAGCCCGAGTTACTGGAAGGTGGTGACGAACTGGTGATTCGCATTGAGGTCGATGATGAGGCCAACACCGTGAGCATTATCGACAACGGCATTGGCATGAGCCGCGATGACATTGTTGCCCATCTGGGTACCATTGCCCGTTCCGGCACCGCCGAGTTCTGCAATGCCCTGAGTGGTGACGAAAAGAAAGATTCCCAGTTGATCGGCCAGTTTGGTGTCGGTTTTTACTCCGGATTCCTGGTGGCTGACAAGCTGGTGGTAGAATCTCGTGCCGCCGGGCAGGCCGCCGATCAGGCCGTGCGCTGGAGCTGTGACGGCGAAGCCGAGTTCACTGTTGAAAATATTGAGCAGGCCGAACGCGGCACCAAAGTCATTCTGCACCTCAAAGACGATGCTACCGAGTACGCCAGTGACTGGCGTTTACGTAGCCTGGTTAAGAAATACTCCGACCATATCGCCGTACCGGTTGAAATGCTCAAGCCCACACCACCGCCAGCGGAAGACGAATCTGAAGAAGATATTGTCGACGTGCCTGAATTTGAGCGCGTCAATGCCGCGACAGCTATGTGGACACGCCCGCGCAGTGAGCTGAGTGACGAGGACTACATTGAGTTTTACAAACACGTCTCCCACGATTTTCAGGACCCTCTGACCTGGAGCCACAACCGTGTCGAGGGCAAATTTGATTACACCAGCCTGATTTACATCCCCAGTCACGCACCCTTCGACCTCTATAACCGCGATGGTGCCAAGGGCCTGAAGCTCTATATTCAGCGCACTTTTATTATGGATGACGCCGAGCAGTTTCTGCCGATGTTCCTGCGCTTTATCAAGGGTGTGGTCGATTGTTCTGATTTGCCACTCAACGTGTCGCGAGAAATTCTTCAGGATAGCCCCGCTGTTGACAGCATTCGCTCGGCACTTACCAAGCGCGTGCTCGACCAGCTGACAAAAATGGCCAAAGAACAGCCCGACGATTACAAAAAGATTTGGGAGGCCTTTGGTTCGGTCTTAAAAGAAGGGCCGGCCGAAGATTTTGCCAACAAAGAAAAAATTGCCGGACTGCTGCGTTTTAGCAGCACCCGCGATGGCGGTGAGCTGGTCTCACTGGCCGACTATGTGGCGACGATGAAAACCGGGCAGGACAAAATTTACTACCTGATCGCCGAAACTGATGTTGCCGCGCGCAATAGTCCCTACCTCGAAATCTTCCGCAAGCAGGGTATTGAAGTACTGTTGTTGAGCGAGCGAGTGGACGAGTGGACCATGTCCAGCCTGCAGGAATTTGAAGGCAAGCCACTACAGGATATTAGCCGTGGCGAGCTCGACCTGGGTGAGCTGGGTGAAAGCAGCGAAGAGGCTGACAAAGAAACCACGACCATTAGTGATGATCTGCTGGGGCGGATTAAAACTGTACTCGCCGATCAGGTTGACGATGTGCGCTCCACCACCCGTCTCACCGAATCACCGGCCTGTTTGGTGCTGGGCGAGGGTGATGTTGGCCCACAAATGCGCAAAATCCTCGAAGCCGCTGGTCAGCCGGTGCCAGAGACCAAGCCGGTGCTTGAAATTAACCCCGATCATCAACTGCTTGCACGCCTGCAGGATGAACAGGACAATGACAAAGTTGAAGATCTGGTGGGTGTGATGTTTGACCAGGCGGTACTTTCAGCCGGTGAGCAGCTGGAAAACCCCGCCTTGTTCGTACAGCGCCTCAATCGCTTATTGTTTAGTAAATAGTTAATAGTTAATAGTTAATACATTAAGTGGCACAGGGAAGTGCAGCGCGATCCGCCTGGATGCGCCCTGAATGTAGATAATCAATGGACGATGACTGAACAAGTTTTTCTGGGGACGTTTTGAAAAATAGTAAGATCACTGTACTGGGTGGCGGCAGTTTTGGTACCGCCATCGCCAATATGATCGCCAGCAATGGCCATCCGGTGACCCTGTGGATGCGCGATGCAGAAAACGCTCGCCACTGTATGGACGCCGGTGAGAATACGCCCTATTTGCCGGGCTATAAGCTCGATCCACGACTGCAGGTGAGTGCTGACCTAGAGGCTGCCCTTGAAGGTGCTTCGGTGGTTTTTTTCTCCATTCCCAGCAAGGCCTTTCGCGGTGTCTGCCAGCAGGTGGCTGGCTTGATTCCCGCCCAAACCATTGTCGTCAGCACGGTGAAGGGCATCGAGGGCGATAGCTTTAAATTGATGAGTGAGGTTCTTGCAGAGGAGCTTAATCAGCCTCGTATCGGTGTTATCAGCGGCCCCAATCTGGCTCAGGAAGTTGCCGCCAAGGAAATTACCGCGACCGTCATTGCTAGTGCTGATCAGGCTGTGTGCCAGACGGTACAAAATGTTCTGCAGACGGCCTTCTTCCGGGTTTACGCTAACAGTGATATGTACGGTGTTGAGTTGGCCGGCGCGCTAAAAAATATTTATGCCATTGCCGCCGGTATGGCCGCATCTCTGAACGTTGGGCAAAATTCGCTGGGTGTACTGATTACCCGCAGTCTGGCGGAAATGACCCGCTTTGCCGCACACCTGGGCGCTGACCCCATGACCTTTCTCGGCTTGAGTGGTGTGGGTGATTTGTTCGTGACCTGCGCCTCCGAGTTGAGCCGCAATTACCGCATCGGCTATGCCCTGGGTGAAGGCAAAAGCCTTGAGCAGGCCATCGAAGATGTGGGGCAGGTGGCCGAAGGTGTTAACACCACACGCATCGTCAAAGAAAAAGCCGAGCAACTGGGCATTAATATGCCGCTGGCCAGTGGTCTCTACGATGTCATGTTTAAGGGCGGCTCATTGCCGCGAGTGTTGTTGCGAGTGATGCTTTCTGAGCAGCCCGATGATGTTGAATTTCGGGTTAATCACTAGCAGTCATCGCCCGTTAAGATTTCGAGTCTTGTTTATTAAGGGTTGAATACAGAGGTCATTATGGATTTGTTCTTTCTTCGCCACGGCGAAGCTGAACCCCGCGCCGCCAGTGATGCCGAGCGCCGCCTGACGAGTAGAGGCGAGAGGGATGTGCTGGGCGTTATTGGATCCCGCCGGGCTGAGCTGGCTGGCGTTGAACTTATCGTGACCAGCCCCTATCGGCGGGCATTGCAAACGGCAAAAATAGCGGCCCAGGCTCTGGGCTTTGATCGGGAGCTAGTGGTCACCGAGCAGCTCGAACCGGGCGCTGAACCGCAGGCTCTATTTCACTTTATCGACGCCCTCGATGCCGAGTCCATATTACTGGTGACCCACCAGCCATTAGTGGGTAATGTACTGAGTCTGCTCAGCGGCGATAATATC
>CAYWXW010000187.1:3485-4623 GCA_964462265.1 uncultured Porticoccaceae bacterium
TTGGTGGCTCTGCAGACAGAAGCGCCGGTGCCGGGTTTTGCCGATGTTCGCTGGAGACAGGTTCCCGCCTGAGGCTTTTTCTCTCCAGACCCTCTTACCAGGCGCTCTTACCAGGCCCTTAGACTGAACCCTGGATTCAAATCTGAAATGATAACCAGCGAAAAATTTAGCCAATGACTTCACCAAGTACGCAGCTCTTAAACAACACTATCGAACACCGCTTTGATAACCACGGTATTAGCCTTGCGGCTGTGGAGTGGGGCGATCCCGATGGCCTGCCGGTCATTGCTCTGCACGGTTGGCTCGATAACGCCGCCAGTTTTGCGCCTCTGGCTGCAAGGCTGAAGGGTGTGCGTTTAATCGCCCTCGATCTCGCCGGTCACGGTTTGAGCGACCATCGCTCCCTCGATAATACCTACAATATCTGGCAGGACGTGGCCGATGTCTACACCGTGGTAGAGCAGCTTGGCCTGACAACATTTGCTCTGCTTGGCCACTCGAGGGGGGCAATGGTTGCGACTCTGACGACAGGTACTTATCCCGAGCGCGTTAGCCATCTTGGCTTAATCGACAGCTTCGTGCCCCAGGCTATGAGTGAAGCACAAGTGCCAGAGCAGCTGGCTCTGTCTATCGAAGACAAGCACCTACGCTTGCAGCGCGAGCCGCGAATTTATGCCACACGCGACGAAGCTATCGCCTCGCGTACCAGTCGGGGTGAAACCCGCTTGTCGCTGGCATCGGCCAACTTAATCGCCGAGCGGGGTTTACGACATGAAGGGGAGGGCTTTCGCTGGCGTGCCGATGAGAAATTAAAGGTGGCTTCAGAGGTCAAGTTAACGCCCGCCATTGTCCAGGCTTTTGTGGAGCGCATTCAATGCCCGAGTCTACTGTTGCTCTCCGACCCGCAAAGAATGGAACGCTTTTACGGCATGGAGCAGTACGCGCCGGGGCTGGTGGTTGAAATCATCGAAGGCACTCATCATTTTCATATGGAAGAAACCGTCGCTGCGACTGCCCAGCGTTTGAATCCGTTCTTTGGTCAGTCGGATGAGTAAACCCATCGCCACACCCTGCATCGGTATTTGCTCATCAAGCATGGGTGACGATGTGTGCCGGGGTTGCCACCGCTTCGCCCACG
>CAYWXW010000188.1:0-4613 GCA_964462265.1 uncultured Porticoccaceae bacterium
AGTGACATCCAGTGCGGATACGGGCTCATCGGCAATGATCAATTCTGGTTTGGTGGCAATGGCGCGTCCAATGGCAATGCGCTGGCGTTGCCCGCCGGAGAATTCATGGGGGTATTTACGAATATCGGCGTGGGCCAGGCCAACATCGTCCATTAAAGCCAGTACTTGGGGAGTAACGTTTTTACGGCTGGCGATACGGTGGTAGAGCAAGGGTTCGGCCAGTGCATCAAATACCGTCATGCGTGGGTTCAGCGAGGCGTAGGGGTCTTGAAAAATCATTTGCATGCGCTGGCGCAGGGGTTTGAGTTGTTTGGGGCCGAGCTGGCTTAGCTCTTGCCCGTCGAGCTGCACACTGCCTGCTGTGGGTTTAATCAGTTGAATCACCGAACGCCCCAGGGTTGATTTACCCGAGCCCGATTCGCCAACGAGCCCGAGAATTTCGTGGTGGCGCAATGTAAACGATACATCGTTGACCGCAACAGTCGGCGCCGGCCGGGCTGCGAATAGCCCTGGTTTACCCTGTTCAAAAACCGTCATTAAATGTTCGACCTTTAACAGGGGCTGCTCTTGCGGACTCGGTTGAAAGGCTTGCCCTGGTTTTGGGCCGCTCGGTACGGAGGCGAGTAATTGCTGGGTGTAGGGATGCTGGGGCTGCTTAAAGATTTGCTGAGTCTTACCCGTCTCGACAATCTCCCCGGCGCGCATTACAGCCACCCGGTCGGCAATAGTGGTGACCACACTCAGGTCATGGGAGATAAAAATAAGGGCGATATTGCGCTGTTTTTTTAGCGCGTCGAGCAGGTCTAGTATCTGTGCCTGAATGGTGACATCCAGTGCGGTAGTGGGTTCGTCGGCGATTAGCAGTTCGGGCTCGGTAATCAGCGCCATGGCGATCATTACCCGCTGGCGCATACCGCCGGAGAATTCGTGGGGATAGCTGCCAAAGCGGGCTTGCGCATCGTTAATACCCACCTCTTCGAGTAACTCAATGGCGCGTTTTCGGGCCTGCTGTCGGGTCTTGTTTTTGTGTTGGCAAAGGGGTTCTATTAATTGTTCGCCGACCGTTAAGTAGGGGTTGAGGCAGGTCATCGGGTCTTGAAAAATCACCGCGATTTTGTCGCCTAACAAATTGCGCAGTGTAGCCTTGTCGCTACTTAATAGGTCACGTTTTTGGTCGTTACTTTTGAACTGTGCGGTGCCTCTTTCAATCACACCCGGTGGCTGGGGGATTAGCCCCAGCAGGCTGTAACAGGTGACGGATTTACCCGAACCAGATTCGCCAACAATGGCCAGTGTTTCACCACGGGCAATCTCAAAACTGACCTTATTAACCGCTTTACTAGAGCCATTGCGTGTTTTAAAACTGATGGATAAGTCATCAACGGCCAGTACATTTCCCTGCGTGCTTTCGCTCATCATTTCTCAGTCCTTCGCCGCACGGGGGTCGAGGGCATCGCGCAAACCGTCACCAAGAAAGTTGAGGGAAAATAAGGTGAGCGAAAGCGCCAGGCCGGGAAAGATCAATAGCCAGGGGTACTCTTCCATGGTCTCGACACCGTAAGAAATCAACAGCCCCCACGAGCTTTGCGGCGGTTGAATACCGAGGCCGAGAAAGCTCAAAAATGACTCCAGCAACATGACATTGGGAATGGTCAGGGTGGTGTAGACGATGACCGGACCGAGGGTGTTGGGGATGAGGTGGCGGCGGATAATTGCCCACGGCCCGAGACCGATGGAGACGGCGGCCTCGACAAATTCCTGTTGGCGCAGCGACTGCACCTGCCCGCGAACAATCCGTGCCATCGTCAGCCACTCGACGGCACCAATGGCGAGAAACAGCAGCAGAATATTGCGTCCGAAAATCACCATCAGCAAAATAATAAAAATCATAAAGGGCAGGGCGTAGAGAATGTCGACCAGGCGCATCATCGCCGCGTCTACTCGGCCACCCATATAACCGGCAACGGTGCCATAAATGACGCCGATCAACAGCGCGACGGCGGTGGCAATAAAGCCCACGGCGAGGGAGATACGGCTGCCGTAGAGGATGCGAGTCAACAAGTCTCGCCCCAGAGTATCGGTGCCCAGCCAATGCTCGGCAGACGGTGGTGAAGCACCGAGCACCAGGTTTTGCTCTTCATAACCGTAGACGGTAATCCACGGCGTGAGCAGGGAGGCGATGCACATCGTGATCATCACCGCGAGGCCGAGCAGCGCCATTTTGTTTTTTTGCAAACGGTGCCAGGCATCGCGCCACAGGGAGCTGCCTTTTTCGGCGGGCGCGGCAGGTGTTGCTGGATTTGTGTTGTTGAGTTCTGTGCTTTTGTTTCGCTCAAGGCTGCTCATTGTTACGCCCCTCCACTGCGGTAGAGATCGCGCAAACGCGGGTTGAGCCACACGGCGACAATATCGGCCAGCAGGTTGAAGAGGATGATCAGTGTCGCAAATAATACCGTGGTGCCCATAATCATTGTGTAGTCGCGGTTAAAGGCAGCCTGCACATAAAAGCGCCCGAGGCCGGGTATTTGAAAAATGGTCTCGACCACAAAGGAGCCGCTGAGCAGCCCGGCGAAGGCGGGGCCGATAAAGGCGATCACCGGAATCATACCGCCGCGCAGGCCGTGCTTGAGCACCACCTTCCACTCCGGCAGACCCTTGGCGCGCGCCGTGCGAATATAGTCTTGCGACATCACCTCCAACATACCGCCCCGTGAAAGCCGGGCAATATAAGCCGTGTAGCCAGAGGCAAGGGTGAGGGCGGGCAGTATTTTATCGCCGGGAATATCCCCCCAGCCCGACACCGGCACCCATTCAAGCCAAACGCCAAACACCAGCATTAATAGCGGGCCGAGTAAAAACGAAGGCAGGCAAATACCCAGCATGGCGGTGGACATGGGAATGTAGTCCTGGGCGCTATTGGGTTTTAGCGCGGCAATAATCCCCGCGCTGGCACCGATCAACAGGGCAAAGCACATGGCGTACAGGCCCAGTTCGGCAGTGGCGGGCAGGCCAGCGGCAATCATTTCATTCACCGAGCGCCCGGGGTATTTAAACGAGGGGCCAAAATCGCCGTGAGCCAAATCGCCGAGGTAGGAGAAGTATTGATGTATCACTGGCTGGTCGAGGTGGTAGCGAGCCTCCAGGGCTTTTAATACCTCAGCCGGCACGGCTTTCTCAGCGCTAAAAGGCCCGCCGGGGGCGAGACGCACAAGAAAAAAAGTGACGGTAATCACCACCAGTAACACCGGTATCGCCTGCAACAGGCGCATTAAAATAAAGCGAGCCATGGCGCTTTAATCCTCGCTCAAATAGATTTGCTTATACAGCGGGTAGTCGAGAATGTTCGACGGCATGCCTTTAACATGGGTATGCACAAGGTGGGTGCTGTTGTAAGTGTAAATGGGGATGATGGGCATGGCATCCATCAAAATCGCCTCGGCGCGGCGAAAGTGTGCGTAGCGTTGTGCGCGCTGCTTGGCTGCCGGTGCGGCTTCGCTAATTAGTTGGTCGTATTCATTGTTGTGCCAGCCGGTGCGGTTATTGCCGCCATCTTTGAGCCACATATCGAGGAAGGTGTTGGGGTCAACGTAGTCGCCAATCCAGCCAGCGCGGGAGATCTGGAAATTGCCCGAGGCCTCGCTGTCGAGGTAAACCTTCCAGTCCTGATTATTCAGGGTGATGTCGATATTAAGGTTCTTTTTCCACATTTGCTGAATAGCAACGGCGAGCTTGCGGTGACCCTCGCTGGTGTTATAGAGAAGCTCCGTTGGTGGAAAACCCTCGCCATTGGCATAGCCCGCTTCTGCCAGCAGGGCTTTTGCAGCGGCAATATCTTCAGCAAAGCCATCCTCTGCTGTATAGCCGAGCGTGTTGGGCGGTGTAAATGTAAAGGCCGGGGTTTGCCCACCCTTAGTTACGGTGTCAATAATCTGCTGACGATTAATCGCCATTGCCAGTGCGCGGCGTATGCGTTTATCGGCGAGGTGTTCAACAGTGGTGTTAATACGATAAAAATAAGTGCCGAGATAGGGCGAGATGCGCAGGGCTTGCGGGTTGGTTTCTTTATACACCGCAATTTTGTCGGCAGGCAGTGAGCCGGTGACATGCAGCTGGCCAGCGCGAAACATGCGCTCTTCGGTCGAGACGTTTTCGGTGGGGTAAAAGCGAATCGCATTAAGCCGTACTTTATCGGCATCGTAATAAGTAGGGCTTTTCTCAATCATAACTAAGCGGTTTAAATCCCACTGCTTGAGAATAAAAGGGCCATTGCCAACGAAATTACCGGCGCGTGTCCAGCGGGTGCCGCGCTCCGCTGCGCCACCAAATTTTTCGATAGTGGCGCGATGCACGGGAAACATTGAATAGTGGTCGAGCAATTGCAGAAAGTAGGGTGTGGGGTTGGCCAGGGTGATTTCGAGCGTTTGAGCATCGAGCGCTTTAACGCCCACCTGTGAGAAGTCATCGAGCTTGCCGGTGGCATAGGCCTCGGCATTGTTGATTGGGTAGTACATATAAGCGTAAAGATTACCCAGCGCCGGTTGCAGAGCGCGCCACCACGACCAGACAAAATCCTCACTCGTCACCGGGTCGCCATTTGACCAGCGAGCATCACT
>CAYWXW010000189.1:0-4560 GCA_964462265.1 uncultured Porticoccaceae bacterium
ATCAGCTGTACGATATGTCTTCCCTTTCATCACATAACTATGAACCCTCGCGTAGCCCCACGCCTGTGGAGAAGCTCCAGGTCTATGACCAGTTCTCCACGCGGCGAGACCTCTGTTATACACAGTCTCCAAGGTCTTTAGAGGTATCTTTGTAGCTTTCGCTATCTCTGGGAGGGACTTGGCCTTGGGATACTTTGTGCGGAATCGTTGGGTGTATGTGGATGTTCGGGTCTTGACGCCTTTATCCGTTTTGAATGTGGTATAGTCTCTCTTGAGCATCTTTATGTAGCGGGTCTCCACATCTTTGAGGGTCTTGAGACCCCTGAAGTATTTGAGGGGAGCATATATGAGACCCCTCGTTTTGCGCAACTCCCTAACTTTTTTGGAAATCTCCTGATCTGTGAGAGGCATCTTAATTATTATGTAGAATTAAATTAATGGAATGGGGTCGTCAGCAGGCTCTTCTACCTGAAGAGGTCTGTAAAAATGAGTGTTACAATTGTTGCTTAGTTGGAACTGTATTAAGTTTGATGTCCACTGTGGTTTTAGTAAAAATGCACGTCGCTGGTTATTTTTGACTCAAATGTTTGATGGCTTCCAAAATATTTGAGTAAATTGTGTTACCAAAGCGAACTCTCCCAGTTTTGGCGGACATCCACCCCCTGTGTCCATTGAAATACGCTCGTTGTATATCAACCATTATAAAAAAGAAAGATTATTTTATAGAAAGTTGAGATGGGTCTCACGATTATTATGGGAAATATGTTTTCCGGTAAAACATCGGAACTCATCAGGCGACTTAAGAGATACAAAGTCATAGGTAAGAAGATTGTTGTCATCAATTCCTCAAAAGATACTCGCTCCCCTGATGAAGTTCTGAATACCCACGACGGTGTTCAATTTCCATGTCTCAAAGTTGACCACATTTCTCGGTGTATTATTGAGGAATCATTCTGTAATGCCGACATTGTGGCGGTTGACGAAGCCCAGTTCTTTTCAAACCTCAAAGAGTTTGTAGAGATGTGCCTCTTTCTTGAAAAATCAGTAATTATAGCTGGTCTTGATGGGGATTATCAACAGAAGAAGTTTGGAGAAATCTTGGACTGTATCCCAATGGCGAGTGATGTTGTGAAACTCTCCGCCCTCTGTATGGACTGTTGTAATGGAACACCTGGACCATTCACGAAAAGAATCGTCCAGAGTGATGCACTTGAATTAGTTGGTGGTACAGACATGTACAAAGCGGTATGTCGTACACACCTAAAATCTATGGACATCCAAAATAAGAACCACTCGTTTTTGAAATCCGCGTTTCGTGACTCGATGGTATCTCGAGTGATCAAATAAGAATTCATGTCCAGCTTGGTGTCGGTGGGCCTCATATTCGGTGTATAGAACACAATCACGACCACTCTTTATAGTGAGATGGTATCTCAACATCATATTACTTTCAGCTCGATGTGCTGGTATATTCATAGGTGCGTCCATGACGGCAAACTTGGCAGTCTCTTTATCAACACATGGAACCTGATCAATTATTTTTTGAATTTCTGGGAAGTCCTTAACTTTATAGTAGTAATACTTATCATTCTTCTTGAACCACGGGTCAAGTCTGTGAAAGTAGTGCTTCTTAGCTGTGCTGACACCCTTCTCAAACTCATGGAGTATTCTGTTGTAATTTGCCTTGACAAACCAAAGATTTGGGTAGTCAAAAACATTATAATCAAGCTTGTAGAGGGCAAAGTCTACCAGGGTATTTCTCATACCAATGAGGGGTCTGAGTGGCTTTTGAAAATACAGTCTATCTATTGGGGATTTGAGATAATCGTGGAGTACAAGAACCACGGGTATCCAGAGGAGACGCCACATTAATTTCTCAGTATATAATAAAAATGCCAGGTTACGGCAAGCGAATGGAACGATATGCCCCAGAACCTACCAAGGAAACCCCAGAATTGGAACAACGCTTTGTGATGCCAAAGGTCACCCTTGTCCAATTGACCATCCTCGGGATGATCCTCTACTATGCGTACAGTGTGCGTAAGATGAACAAGGCTGTTGTCTCCACTGCGGCTCTTGCCATTGGCCTCCTCCACATGTATGATCACATGTACCGCGTCAAGCGTGGTGACGAACGCCTCTTCTTCTTCCCAGAAGCCAAGAAGGAGGGGTACTGTGGTATGTGCCAAAAATAAATTAATAGTAGATTGTAAGTATGCGCGTCAAAATTATTCGTAGCCCAAACACTACAAAGAAGTTCAGGGCAATCCTCGAAGACGGCAGGACTGTTGACTTTGGTGCCAGTGGGTATTCTGACTACACCAAACACAAGAATCCTTCGCGAATGCGTTCATATGTCCTTAGACATGGTGGACAAATCCCCAAGCGTATAGTGGCTGAGAGGGAACCCACAAAGATCCATAAACTTATGGAAGATGTGAATAGGAGTGACAAGGAGAACTGGACATTGAGTGGGGTGGGTGGAGCTGGTTTCTGGTCGCGCTGGTATCTCTGGAGTCAACCAAACTTTGAAGATGTCAATAGATTTATGTTAAAAAGATTTGGTATTAAAATCGTCAAAAGTCACTAACGTTCCATTCTCAATGAGAGACGCATATTCATCATCCATGGGCAAACTTGCCTCGTAGTACACACGTTTCATATACATGTCCATGTCGTCAAAATAGTCGAGAAGTTTGACGAGATCTTCATCACATGCGGTATCCACCACTGTATCAAACTTTGCTTCCGAAAACTGGCCATGGGTTATGAGATTATCCCTGATGAACTCTTCAATGGGGCATTCGGGATTGGTCACGATCTCATCAGCTTTGTATGAACAACTCATGAGAACGCGAAGACCACCACTGATCTTCTTGAGGAACTGCTTCTTTTCGGGGGTGAGGGACATTTTTGAACTTGAAAATGTAATTACATCACGTGACTTAGGTGCTAGTTCTTTGCGAGACCTCTCTTTATCAGGTTAGCCTTGAGATCCGCCAAAAGGGCGGCACGTGGATTTTGTGGAACCCCTGGTGGTGGAGGTGGAGGTGGGGGAGCTGCACGTCTTGGTGAGACGCGAATTGGCTGTTGAACAACACGGGGCGCTCGTGGTTGCGTGGGTTCAGCCTCTCTAAGAACCATCTTACACACCTTGATGAACTTCTTGGCACTCTTGGCTTGGTTCTCGAGAGATGGTTGTGCCTTCATCTTCTTTGGTAATTTTGCCGCGAGTTCCTTCTTTGTGAGTTTGACACGCTTCCCCTTGACATCTTTGGTGACACGGAAGCCTAACATCTTGACTTTTTCTTTGAGTTTATCGTACTCCATTACTATAGGTGAGGAAATTATTGATATCTGACACCAGCTCGTGTCGCCGCATCATCAATTTCATCAACCATTTCCCAAGCCCAACGACATTCCTGGGCATCTTGGTGTTCACATATGGAATGTGCCAAGTCAAGGGCTTCACCCAAGATCATTTTGAGGCGCACCTGTCTCACTGTAACCTCGGGGGCTTCCCTCAATGAGGGTGCCTCATACAATTGTTGGAGCGCAATACGAGTGATTTCACACTTCTTACGTTCATAGTCACCATTGTGCGCTGCGATGACCCGTAAACTCCCACGAATTGATCTGGGTTCGGGAGACCAGTACCCAAACCGCTTGAGGGTCTTCACCATTAAATATCCGTCTGAAGATATTTTTAAGTCGGATTATCTTAAAGATGTGTGTCATTGTAGTGGTATGGAAACAAAGGCACTGATAACCCAAGTTCTTATGCCAAGGATCAGGCAACTTGAAGAAGAAGTGGCTGTTTTGCGAAGACACACATGGCCATATGTCCAAGCATCTAAGGAGGCGCACCAACTTGATGACATGGAGGCAAAGAGGGACTTTTTCAAAAATTTAGACGATGAAACCGTTAAGGAACTCTTGAGACTCAAGGCAAAACTCTCAAGTAATCCGGGACTTCAGGGGAGGGAGTTTGGTGTGATCACGAGTTTGCGTAATAATTTTTGTTAGTGTATAGTAAATGGCATTTGATAAGAACAAAGATCTTGATATGAGTACTCTGATATCTCTGATCTGTTCGTGTATGTGTTCGGCTATGATTGTTCAGCGTATGATTGGTTTCCCTTTCAAGTCACCACCAATTATGATGATGTTGGGTGTATGTTGTATATCAAGTGGTTTTTCATCGGTGATGGTAACCAAAGATACGTACGATCGGTTTACTCGACCATCACCACCTCCCAAATAATTAGAAAAAGTCATCCGTTCTGTACATATTCACCGAGTATGAACCAGTCTTACCAGTTACTGAGACTGCTTCATTCCCATAGAGTTCTTCACATCCGATATCTTCCATGCAGTCCCGAGCACCGTGACTCACTGGGATTGGGTACAAGTTTTCACCACCAGTTGTGGTGTAATAATGATACCGATCACGACGACCCGTGACTTCTTTCCCGTAGAGTGGAAGTGTTTCCTGCCCGGGACCCATAAGAACACCCATCTGTTGCATGTGTCCAGGTTTATATTGTTTGATTGGTGGAC
>CAYWXW010000190.1:0-701 GCA_964462265.1 uncultured Porticoccaceae bacterium
AGTGATTCAACCTGGCCCTGGTCCCAGGGTATTTTGGCAGAACACACCAAGGATATGAGCCAGAAAGAAAAGGACTGGATTCTGCACGACAATGTGGTGGAGTGTTACAACCTGCCCATCTAAAAAACAGGTTAAGACAACTGAGTAAATAGCTGAAATAACACCCGGCGCTGTGCGAGCAAGCCGGGTGTTGCTTTTTAGACTATAGCTTTAAGTAATACCTAAGGAGATGAAGAAAATGAATTACGATATAAAAATCACCGGCGGAAGCATTGTCGACGGCAGTGGCCAACCGGCCTACCCCGGTGATATCGGTATTAAAGATGGCAAAATTGTCGCCCTGGGTGATGCCCCTGGTGAGGCCACGAACACCATCGATGCCACAGGCAAAGCCGTTACCCCGGGGTTTGTCGACATTCACACCCACTACGATGCCCAGGTGGTATGGGATCGAATGCTGACAATTTCACCCTGGCACGGCGTTACCACCGTAGTGCTTGGCAACTGTGGCTTTGGAGTCGCGCCCACCCGGCCCCATCAACGCGATCTGATTGTCGGCACCCTGGAAAAAGTAGAAGGCATGAGTCCCGCAACACTCAACGAAGGTCTGGGCGATGACTGGCCCTTTGAAACCTTCCCCGAATACCTCGATGCCATCGAAGACCTCGGCACCGCAATTAATGTTGGCGTACTGGTGGGCC
>CAYWXW010000190.1:793-4537 GCA_964462265.1 uncultured Porticoccaceae bacterium
AAATGCGCCAAATTGTTGTCGAGGCACTGGATGCCGGTGCTCTCGGTTTCGCCACCTCAAAATCACCCACCCATGTCGGCTTTAAGGGCAAGCCTGTACCCAGCCGCGTTGCCTCTCTGGGCGAGTTGGAGAGCCTAGCCTCAACCCTGGAACACCGCGACGCGGTAATGCAAGTCACTGCCGGCAAGGGCTTCTGGTTTGACGAGTACGAAGACCTCACCCGCAAATACGGCATGACGATTAGCTGGACAGCAATGCTCGCTGGCATGGCTTCACCCGATGCTCACATCGCCCAGCAACAGCGCTCACGAGAACTTGCCGAGCAGGGCCTGCCCATCGTGCCCCAGGTGACACCGCGCCCCCTGTGCTTTGAATTTCAGTTTAAAGAGCCCTTCCCCTTTGAAGCTCTGCCGGTCTTCAAGCCCATATCAAGTGCCGACTTTGACGGTAAAAAGGCCCTCTACGCCGACGCTGAATTTAGAACCGCCGCCAAAGAAAAGATGGACAATGTGCGACCCTCCTTTCGCCTCGCCTGGGAGAACTCACTAATTTCAAGCTGCCCCAGTCAGCCAGAATACGAAGAGCGCACCGTCATCGACGTGGCCACCGAGCTGGGTGTACACACCATGGATCTCGGCTTTGATCTGGCCCTGGAAAACGAGCTCGAAGCCCGCTTCCGTATGCCCGTGGCCAATGCCGATGAAGACGAAGTCGAAAAACTCATCACCGATAAAAACACCGTTATCGGTCTCTCCGATGCCGGTGCCCACGCCAGCCAGCTTTGCGATGCCGGCCTACCGACTTACTTACTCGGCCATTGGGTAAGAGAAAAACAAGTGATCGCCTTCGAAGAAGCGATTCGCATGCTCAGCTCTCGCCCCGCCGAAGTGTTTGGCATTAGTGATCGCGGTTTCTTAAAAGTAGGCCGCCCCGCCGATGTACTGGTAGTCGATCCAGAAACGGTCCACTGCGGAAAACTGGACCGGGTTTACGACCAGCCTGCTGGCCAGGACAGGCTAATTGCCGAAGCCTTCGGCATAGAGTCCGTCATCGTCAATGGCACCCTCTTACGTCAACAGGGCGAAGACCAGGTAGACCCTAAGGGAGACCTACCCGGGCAGCTGTTGCGTGGTGGTAAAGCCAGCTAGCTTGCTGAGTATTTTCTAGTTAGCTAAGGGGTTTCCAACCCAACAAAACCCGCATAACTCATCGAGTACTGCGGGTTTTTTAATGCAGCAGAAATAACATTTACAAACTATTATCAGTAAAACGACAGGCCTTAAAAACTCAAAGAAAGCCGCCTAATGGATAAGCAACGAATTAATTTATTAATGCAAATACCCGTCTTCGGTGCTATTCGCGAAGAAATTATTGCCCAGCTAGTTGAGCAAGCACCGATAATAAACATTAAAAATGGCGCTTATTTATTTCGTGAGGGCGACACGGGCACCTCAATGTACATTATTGAAAGTGGTCGCATGGCCGCCATAAAAAAATGGGGCGCAGAAGAGTATTTACTCAAACAACTGACTCAGGGGGATTGTATTGGTGAGATGGCGCTGTTTGATTTTTTGCCACGCAGCGCCTCTATTATTAGCACTGAAAACACCGCGCTAATTGAAATAACGGCAGCCGATCTACTCAATATTTATCATCAGGATCTTGAGCAATTTACCTTGCTGCAAATGAACCTGGGCAGAGAAGTCACACGCAGGCTGCGTGCAGCCGATGAGCAGCTATTTCATGAACGCATGCAAACCACCATTGATGGTGAGTGCGTGAGTTTCCAGCCTTTCGTAAAAATGCCTGAGTTGAGGTAATAAATACAGAGCTGAGATTAATATTCCACCATCATTTCACCCTGGCGTTGTACTAATTCTTCAAGCGCGAGTAACCACTGTCGAAGCTTAGCGCCATTGAGTGCTGGCTGCTCTCGACTCTCGTCGCGCAGTGCAATCTCTGATTGACTGGCACTGGGCATGACTTCTGTAGAAAGCTGAGAAGATGGTGGCAGACAGAGCTGCTGGTGCGCTATTAACAGCTCAGCCAACCAGCCTTCGCTGGCCAGCACCTCTATTTCTCTAGCTTCGGGAGCAGGCTTATCTATGGCGACAAGTGCCGCCTGCAAAGCCTCAATAGCGCTAATTGCACCAATATCCGAGCAGTGGTAATTTTCACCAATGGCCCGCAAGTGGCAGAGGTAAGCACTATTGAGAAGGTGCAGCACACTGTGTTGAAAAGCACCTTGCAGGGAATCGCCAACACGGGTCTGGCGCGCAAGCTCATTTAAAATGAGTTGCGCTGAGGATAAGTGCTGATTAGCCAGACGTCGATAGTTCACGGGCACTCACCTCTTACACAACAACAAATACACAACAAAAAAATCTATTTTTTACGCTTGTCGGTAACGACCCATTTTTCATTTTGATAAAACGCTTTCCAGCCGCTGGCCTTACCTTCCACTTCAGACTGCACATAAATCTCTTGGGTCTTACGGCTAAAGCGCACCACCGTTTTATTGCCATCGGGATCTTCCGTGGGCGCTGAAAACAAGAAGGTATATTTAGGATCTATTTCATCTTTGTGGGGCAACAACTCTTTTACCAGTGGCGCACGGGTTTCACGATTCTTCGGAAACTGGCTGGCGGCCAGGAATAAGCCCGCAGCGCCATCGCGTAAAATATAGGTGTCATCCACTTTGACACAGGCCAATTCTGGCATTGGCACCGGATCCATCTTCGGCGGTGCCGCCTGACCACTGCGCAATAATTTGCGGGTGTTTTTACACTCATCCGCCGTACAGCCAAAATACTTGCCGAAACGGCCCGACTTTAATTGCATGTCAGCACCGCATTTATCGCATTCGATAACAGGGCCTTCGTAGCCTTTAATCCGGTAGCTACCGCTCTCAACTTCATAACCGGGGCAATCGGGATTCTTACCACAAACATGCAGCTTGCGTGTCTCGTCAATCAGATAGCTATCCATTTGCGTCGCACAAATACTGCAGTGATGCTTGTTCATCAAACGCTTGGATTCAGCTTCTTCATCCTCATCAGCACTAATGGCTTCATCACCCGGTACAAGATTCAGAGTTTCTTTGCAGCGCTCTTTGGGGGGCAGGTCGTAACCGGAGCAACCGAGAAATACACCAGTGCTACCGGTGCGAATCATCATTGGGCGTTCACACTTAGGGCAGGGAATATCAGTTGCGGTGGCGCCATTGGGTGCCATGCCACCCTCTTCCGCCTGGGCTTTTTCCAGCTTGTCGCTAAAGCCCTCATAAAAGCGATCGAGCACATCTTTCCACTCGAGGCTACCCTCGGCAATTTCATCGAGCTGCTCTTCAAGCACCGCAGTAAAACCGTAATCCATCAGGTCATTAAAATTATCACTCAGACGGCTGGTGACGATATCGCCTATTTTTTCTGCATAAAAACGCTTGTTCTCAAGGCGCACATAACCGCGATCTTGAATGGTGGAAATAATTGCTGCATAAGTCGATGGGCGGCCAATGCCTCTTTTTTCCAGCTCGCGCACCAGGGCCGCTTCGCTGAAACGGGCGGGCGGTTTGGTAAAGTGCTGGCGAGGAACAAGCACCAGCATTTTCAGAATTTCGCCAACGCTGTATTCCGGCAGCTCGGTATCGTCCTTGCTGCGCAAGACAGGAATGGCTCGCAGAAAGCCCTCAAAACGCACCACGCGGCCACGTACTTGCAGGCCGTATTCGCCTGCAGTCACGCC
>CAYWXW010000191.1:0-3460 GCA_964462265.1 uncultured Porticoccaceae bacterium
AGGCATATAGTTAATATTCCGAGCATTATTTTCCTAAAACAACGAAGAGTTTGGGCAAAAGGGCATTCTCGGACAGGCTCCTAGGCCGTCCGATAGTTCGGTGCTTCCTTGGTAATAATAACATCATGTACATGGGATTCCCGGAGGCCGGCGGCGGAGATGCGTACAAATTTCGCCTTCTCTTGCAGCTCGGCGATGGTCGCGGCGCCGACGTAGCCCATACCCGATCTCAGGCCGCCGATCATCTGATATATGACTGTTGACAGGGGGCCGCGATAGGGCACCTTGCCTTCAATACCTTCCGGCACCAGCTTGGAAGAGCTGGTCACCTCCGACTGGAAATAGCGATCAGCCGACCCCTGGCTCTGGTTCATCGCGCCAAGTGAGCCCATGCCCCGATAGCCTTTGTAGGTTCTGCCCTGGTAGAGAAAAATTTCCCCCGGGGTTTCGTCGGTGCCGGCAAAGAGACTACCAAGCATGACCGTACTGGCCCCGGCGCCGATAGCCTTGGCCACATCACCGGAATATTTGATGCCACCATCGGCAATTATCGGAATATTATATTTATTGGCGATCTTGACACAATTTTGCAAAGCAGTCATCTGCGGCACCCCGACACCGGCCACAACGCGGGTGGTACAGATAGAGCCGGGCCCGATGCGGACCTTCACGCCATTGGCTCCGGCCTTGATCAGATCCTCCGTTCCCTCGCCGGTGGCGACATTGCCGGCGATAACCGACAGCTGGGGAAAGGCGGCTTTCACTCTGGCAACTGCCCGCAGCACACCTTTTGAATGGCCGTGGGCGGAATCGACAACCACGACGTCCACTCCTGCCTTGATAAGCCTTTCCGCCTGACTTTCGATATCATCACCGACACCGAGAGCGGCGCCAACCAGCAAACGGCCAAAGGAATCCTTCGCGGCCAGGGGATATTTCCTGATTTTTTCCAGATCCTTGATGGTAATCAGCCCCTTCAGGCCACCCATATCGTCAACCACCAGCAGTTTCTCAATGCGATGCTCATGCAAAAGGGCCTTCGACTGCTCCAGACTGATGCCCACCCTGGCGGTAACCAGGTTCTTCGAGGTCATCACATCAGCTACCCGCAGGCCATCATCGGAGACAAAACGAAGATCACGGTTGGTGACGATCCCAGCCAGCTTACCGTCATGCAGAACGGGGAGGCCGGATATTTTATAGGTACTCATGATCTCCTGCACCTCGGCCACCGACTGATCCTGGGTAACGGTAATCGGATCGATGATCATGCCGGATTCGGATTTTTTCACCCGTTCGACCTCGATCGCCTGCTGCTCGATGCTCATGTTTTTGTGGATGATACCGATGCCGCCTTCCCGGGCCATGGCAATGGCCGTGCGGTGTTCGGTCACGGTATCCATGGCCGAACTGGCCAGGGGGACCTTGAGGAAGATGGTGTCGGTGAGCCGGGTGTCGAGGTTTACTTCGCTGGGCAGAACTTCGGAAGCGGAAGGTACGAGCAGTAAGTCGTCAAATGTAAGTGCGGTTTCTATCTGATCTGGTAACATGTCCCCTCCTTGTCAGGGAGTGAAGCATAAAAGGCTGTTTGGGGTCCTCTTTGCAGGCAACACACGTTTTTCGCCGAAAAGGACGCCGGGGCTACCTTTCATAATTCACATTATGCTCTATTTTAAAAGTATCACTGCAAGGCATCTTTACTCAAGATCCCATTTTATGATACCGGATAATCTTACTTGAAATTTGATTAACAGAGCCGGATTGCAAGCGGTCCGCTCTTTGCCGACAAAGGAACTTTTGCCACTATGCTGCTCGAAATCAACCCGATAAACCCTCAGCTCCGTCTGATTGAACAGGTCATCAAGGCCTTAAAAAACGGAGCGATAATTTGCTATCCAACCGATACCGGCTATGGTATCGGTTGCGACCTTTTTAATCAGAAAGCTATTAAACAACTTGCTCAATTGAAAAAAAGGCCGAAAGATAAGCCATTCTCCTTTATGTGCTGTGACCTGACCGATATCAGTCAGTATGCCCATGTCTCGAATACCGCCTACCGGCTCATGAAAAAGAACCTGCCCGGGCCCTATACCTTTGTCCTGCCAGGCACCAAACTGGTGCCGAAGATCATGGCCACTCGGCAAAAGACCGTCGGTATCAGGGTATCAAGTCATCCGATCAGCAAACTCCTTCTCGAGACCCTGGGCACCCCCCTCGTCAACACCAGTGTCCAGTTGGAAGAGGAAGAGATAAAACTGGCCGAGCCTTACGAAATTGAAGAATATCTCGGCAAGAGAATCGAACTCGTCGTTGACGGCGGCCCAATCTATCCCGACCCCTCATCGGTCATCGATCTGACCGGCGACTCCCCGGAGATCCTCCGCGTCGGCAAGGGCGACGTTAATCCTTTTCGCTGATGAGCGCTTCTTTCAGAGATTTACTCATGGTAAAATGCAGGGTCTTCCGATCCGGAATATCCATAATTTTGCCGGTGCGGGGATTTTTCGTTGACCGCGGTTTACGCGCTCGCACGGAAAAACTGCCGAAGCCACGTAACTCGATACGTCTCTCATCCATCAGAGCCGTTGCCATAGTATCCAGCATAATATCAACAGCCAGGCTGATATCCTGTTTCTGCATGGAAAGTTCACTGCTGACCTTATCTACTAAATCTTTTTTCAACATACTTCAACATACCTAATTACGTATAATCATCTCGTTACCAGGACGACGATGCCGGTCGATCCCCATAAATATAAAAAAAGGTTGTCTTGCCATACATCCGGCAAGACAACCTTTTAGCTGCATTCCAAGCGCCTTGCTTCGGCTACTACCTATTCGTTGTCAGCGCCATCATTACCTTCTGCAGCCGCTTTCAACAAATCACCAAAAGTTGATGGTGCTGTCTCGGCAGCAACTTTTTCGGCCTTCTTGAATTTTTCTACCGCTACCTCTTCGTCATCACCCTCAAGGGTTTTCACGGAAAGGCCAATCTTACGATCTTTAGCAGAAACATTAATGACAATCGCCTTCAGGGTATCGCCGACCTGATACATACCGACCGGAGTTTTCACCTTGTCTTTGGAGAGTTCTGATACATGCACGAGACCTTCGATGCCTTCTTCGAGTTTAACGAAGACACCAAAATCGGTGACGTTGGTGATCTCACCTTCAACGACGGTGCCGGAGGGGTAGTTGTTATAGGCAGCCTGCCATGGATCGGGAACAAGTTGCTTGATACCGAGGGAGAATCGCTCGTTTTCTTTGTCGATCTTCAGGACAACGGCCTGGATGGTCTCCCCTTTGGCATACTTCTCGGAAGGATGTTTAATCCGCTCGGTCCAGGACAGATCGGAGACATGGATCAGACCGTCAATGCCCTCTTCAATGCCGATGAACACACCGAAATCGGTAATATTTTTAATTTTTCCTTCAATAACAGAACCAACCGGATAATTCT
>CAYWXW010000191.1:3473-4463 GCA_964462265.1 uncultured Porticoccaceae bacterium
CATCACCGACGGAAACCATCTTGGATGGATGCCGCGGTTTCTTCGACCAGGTCATTTCGGAGACATGGATCAGACCTTCAACACCTTCTTCCAATTCGACAAAAACACCGTAATCGGTAATGGAAACAACCTTTCCTTTGGTCGTCTGATTCACCGGATATCTTTCGGTGACCGTTGCCCATGGATCATCACGCAGCTGCTTGACACCAAGGGAAACACGGTCATGCTCTCTGTCGTACTTGAGAACCTTAACCTCGAGCTCTTCGCCGACCTTATAGAGTTTCGCCGGATGGGAGACACGTCCCCAGGAAAGATCGGTGATATGACAGAGTCCGTCCATGCCGCCCATATCGATAAAGAGACCGTAGTCGGTAATATTGGTAATGGCGCCCTTAATGATCTGCCCTTCTTCGAGCTTGGAGCGCATTTCCTCGCGAAGCTTGTTGCGTTCCTCTTCGAGGATAGCCCGGCGGGAAATAACAACGTTGTTTCTTTTCTTGTTGAATTTCAAAATTTTGAAATCCATTGAGTCACCGATCAAGGCATCGAGATCCTTGACGGGACGAAGGTCGATCTGCGAATAGGGTAGAAATGCAGGGACGCCGATATCAACCGACATACCGCCTTTGACCCGGCTTTCAATTTTTCCGGAAATTGTGCCGTCGGCTTCCTGAATCTCGGCAATTTTCTCCCAAACTTTTATAGCAATAGCCTTTTCTCTCGACAGGAGGAGTCCACCTTCTTCCTTACGTCGCTCTACGAACACCTCGAATACGTCACCAATATTGATTTCTTCACCATCTTCCAGGCGGAATTCCGATTTGGCAATATAACTTTCTGCCTTATCACCGACGTCAACAAGGAGATAGTCGTCTACCGTACCGATAATGGTGCCCATGGCAACATCACCGACGGCGACTACCTTGTTGTTTTCTTCCATTTCGAAGAGTTCCGCGAAACTCATCTCTTCGCTGCTGTCCTGGGTTGATT
>CAYWXW010000192.1:0-4456 GCA_964462265.1 uncultured Porticoccaceae bacterium
CTGTTCATCGTAGTGCTCGGCAAACATCACGCGCCAGGAATCTTCATCCAGATAGTAACGGCGACGCTTATAGCGGTGAGAACTACCATCGCGGCGCGTCGCCTCGACCACCCATACCCGGTGCAGTTCATAACGCGCCAGATCTTGATTAATATGTTTTGCCTGGACGATATCATCAACAGCCGTGGCACCACTGTGCAGCTGGTAGGCGTTATAGGGCACATACATCTCCCGCTTGCCCAACAGGGTCCAGTTGAAATCGGTGATTGGCCCCAGCCACATATCCCCCTGATCCCAAATGTGGATGCCATCAGAACCCGACATCGGCTGGTCGTGACTAATCATGCTCGAGCGTTTGAACCGTCGCTTACCCGGACTATAGGCCCAATTGCGGCGTTCTTCGTTACGACTGTTTAACAAGAAATGGTATAAATAAATCGTGCCCGCATTCTTTGCCGGGCGCAGGGTGTACATCACCGCACGGGTTTTTATATTGTTGAGATTTTCGAGGGTAGTTCTTGGGTCGCCGTACATATATTCAATTTCATGAGCGGAAACTCCCAGCTCGTAAGTACCATCTTTTGCCGTCAGTGCCGTGGTGAAATAGCCCCGGTAGCCACCGCCTTTGTAGCTGAGGCGCATATTCCACATGGCCTGTTCGCCATTTTTTGGCTCGGGAAAGGGAATGCCACGAACGATGCCGGCAATACCTGCACCATCGTCGACTACTCTGGCTTGACCCTGATATTTAAGGGTTTGCTCTGCAATAGCAGGGGGATAAGAAACACTGCGGCGGCTGGGAAAAACCCGCAGGTGATAACTATCGGGGTAACGCGCTAGCATGGCTCGGTGGCCAGGGGATAACTTATCCTGAAATTGCGCCGCATTGCGCTGATCGATAATAAATAGCGGCGCATCGTTGGCAAAAGGGTCTGGGTGCCAGTCGCCGGGCTTGTAGCTTGCCGGTGGCGTGACAATGCCACCCTGCCAGGGCGGAATAGAACCCTCTTTATTGCCCGACAACTGGGCACCAAAAAAGCTTAATGCGGGGTTTTTTTCAGTTTCCGCAAACAGGCCCGCAGGCAATAGGCTCAATAAAAGTAACAGCTTTAATTTATGCATGGAAGACATCCTGCGAGACTCAACAGTCCGTAAACGTCCATTGTTTTTTTGTCAATATCTCGCGAGTATAGCCGCTGTGTTCAGGGCTTTATAATTATAAGAAGCAACAAATATACCCCAACAATCGGGGCTTAGCGAATGGTGCTATTGATCGATCAGGTGGATACCGTCTTTTTCAATACGAATCATTCGCTGTTTATACAGCCCGCCAATGGCTTTTTTAAAGGCCCCTTTACTCATGCCGAAAAGTTCGGCGATCAACTGCGGGGCGGACTTGTCATGTACGGCGGCGAAACCACCCTGCTCTTGCAGGTGATTTAAAATTCTCTGTGTATTTTTGTCCCGCGCCTCTTGCCCGCCCTGCAGGCTTAAATCAATCTTGCCATCGGGGCGAATGTATTTAATAAAACCTTTGATCGACTGGCCAAAACTTAAACGCTGATAGACCTCGTTTTTATACAACACCCCCCAATCGCTGTGATTGACGATGGCCTTGTAGCCCAGCTCGGTACTGTTGGCGATAATCAAATCAACCGGCTGCTGAGGTGTGTAAGTGTTGGCACTGTCATCGCTGAGGAAACTATCAATTTTCGATGAGGCGACAATTCGCCCATCGATTCTGTCGACATATAAATAGACGAGGTAGGAACTACCCACCTCCATCGGCCGGTGCTGCTCGGCAAAGGGTACCAGCACATCTTTTTCCAGACCCCAGTCCAGAAACGCGCCAACACCACTGTTATCCACCACTTGTAAATAGGCGAATTCGCCAACACAGGCCTTGGGCTTTTGCGTGGTGGCTACGGGCCTATCCTCAGAATCGAGATAGAGAAAGACCTCGATAGTGTCACCAACAGCCAGATCATCTGGCGCATATTTGCTCGGTAGCAGGACATTATCCAGCTCCTCGGCATCGAGATAAAAACCGAAAGCCACTTGTTTAACCACTTCTAAGACACACGTTTTGCCAATACCAACCATTTTCTATTCCACACCCTTAGTTTTACTAGCGGATATTATAGCGCTCATAAGCATAAGCAGGTGCCGTGAGCGAGCCCGCCCACCTCATTTTCAAACCCTAACCTGCCCAGCCAATGTTAACCAGGTCGCAAAGCCATTAACGGGCAACCCATAGGGCTTGCCTACACCTATCACCTTATTGGCGTGTCAGATAAAGTTACGCGTGCTTACTGCACCTATCCGCTGTATTTGCAGACCCAAACTATAACCATACTGCAAAAAAGGTTATTATCTTCGCCAATGGCCCAACAGCCCACAGTAACCGGAGACTGGCACCCGACCTTTTAGGCCACTATGAACACGACACAACACAGTGTCACGGATGACCTATCTCAGGATGGCAGACTGATTTATCTGATTAATGACGATAAAGACAGTGCTGCAAAACTGCTATTGCAGCTGACTGACGCCAACTATGCGGTGCGCCTCTTCACCGAATTCAATGATTTGTCGGCGGCCCTCGAACATGAGCGCGCACCTGCGGCCATCGTCCTCAATACCTCGTTTCGCGGTGATGACAACGCGGGAATCGAGGCAGTTTCACAATTAAAGCAAACGCGCCAAGCGCTTTGCCCGGTCATCTTTATTTCGAGTGACGGTAGTATCGCCAATCGTTTAGCCGCAGTTCGTGCCGGTGGCCACTTTTTTTTCACCGAGCCACTCGACCACCAGGCGCTGTTCAGCGCTCTCGATCATTTATTGACTGATGCCAAACCTTCCGCGCCCTACAAGGTCTTAATTGTCGATGATGCACCCGCTCAGTCACACAATTACCAAGAGACCTTAAGTGACGAGCGGCTTAACCTTAAAACCCTATCCGAGCCACTGGATATACTGAGCAGCCTGGATCACTTTAAGGCCGATGTCATCGTTATTAGCCTCAAGCTGTCCGCCTGTTCGGGGCTTGAGCTGGGCCAGGTCATCCGCCAACACGGCGCCACGTCGCACACTCCCATCATTTTTTTATACGCCAAGGCTGATGAAGGTTTGTACCTTGAAGCTATGAGTAGCGCTGACGATGCTTTCATAAGCCAATCGACAAGGCCCGAACAACTGATTGAGAGCATTATTGCCCGGGCAAAACAGGCAAACTCCCACAGTCAGTTAGATCCGCAATTACAGTACAACCTGGATCGAAGCGAGTTCTACCACGTCGCCATGGATCAGCACAATATCGTCAGCATTACCGACCTGGGCGGACGTATTACCGACCTCAACGACAGGTTTTGCGCCATTAGCGGTTATTCTCGCGAAGAATTAATGGGGCAGAATCACCGTTTGATTAAATCGAGCCAACACGACAAAGCCTTTTACCAAGACATATGGCAGACCATCAGCTCGGGAAAAGTGTGGCACGGTGAAATTTGTAATCTTACCAAAGCCGGTCGTGAATACTGGGTCAACTCGACCATCGTGCCCTTTCTCGACCGCAAAGGTGACCCCTGGCAATACATTTCTGTGCGCACCGATATCACCGCTTTACGCGTTAGCGAAGAACGCCTGCATCGCTCCCAGGACTTCGCCAACATTGGCAGCTGGGACTGGAATATCGTCAGTGATGAGCTGCACTGGTCGGAGCGTATCGCCCCCTTGTTCGGCTACCCAGAGGGAGTACTAGAAACCAGCTTCGAGAATTTCCAGGCGGCAATACACCCCGACGACCTGCCACGGGTCATGCTTGCCATCGACGATTGTGTTGAGCGCGGCCTGGAATACAGTATTGAACACCGAATAACCTGGCCCGATGGCTCGGTGCACTGGGCTCACGAGAGTGGCGATGTGATTCGCAACGCCAAGGGCGGTGCCATCCGCATGATGGGCGTCGTGCAGGACATCACCCAGCGCAAGGCCATCGAACTGGGTTTACAGCAAGAGCAGCGGCGGCTTGAAGAGGCCCAGAAAATAGGTGGTATCGGCGACTGGTGGCTGGACCTGAGTGACGATCATCCCTATTACTCTGAAGAAGCCTCGCGTATTTTCGGCCTGCAACAGTCAGACAAACAACTGACTCTGGAACAAACGTTTGCACACATTGACCCCGAAGATCGCCTGGCGATGAGTGCCGACGAAAAAAATGTTGTCCACCTGGGTCATAGTAAAATTGACGTGCGTATCTACACCGATAAGAACACTCTGCACTGGGTGCAGATAGCACGGCAGGTTGTGCGCGATAAAGAGGGCAAAGTGACTGGCTTTCGCGGCACGGTGCAGGACATTACAGAGCGCAAAGAAGCCGAACAACGGCAACAACACGACAATTGCATCCTCGAAAACATCGCCAAAGATGCCCCCCTGTCAGAGACTCTTTCCCTGC
>CAYWXW010000193.1:0-4395 GCA_964462265.1 uncultured Porticoccaceae bacterium
CGCCTTCAAGAAAGTGGCGCAGTAAATCGTGGCCGTGCTGACTGAGAATCGACTCGGGATGAAACTGCACGCCCTCTACATCGAGGGTTTTATGGCGCAGGCCCATAATTTCATCGACCTCGCCATCTGCGGTCTGTGTCCAGGCGGTGATTTCTAAACAATCGGGCAGACTGTCTTTTTCAACCACCAGCGAGTGATAGCGCGTCGCCTCAAAGGGGTTGCTCAAGCCGTAAAAAACACCGCTATTATTGTGGTGGATGGCCGACACCTTGCCGTGCATCACCTCTCGGGCGCGCACCACTTTGCCGCCAAAGGCCTGACCGATGCTTTGGTGCCCGAGGCAAATACCCAGCAGTGGAATTCGGCCGGCAAAATGCTCAATAGTTGTCAGTGAGATGCCCGCTTCATTGGGCGTACAGGGGCCGGGGGAAATAACGATTTTCTGCGGCGCCAGGGCTTCAATGTCGGCAATGCTTAACTCGTCATTGCGCACCACTTTAACGTCGGCACCCAGCTCAGCGAGATACTGCACCACGTTGTAGGTAAAGGAGTCGTAGTTATCAATCATTAAAATCATTGCATTACTCCCCCAGAACCATGGCTGCAGCGCGGAAAATAGCTCGCGCCTTATTCATCGTTTCCTTCCACTCCAGCGCCGGTATTGAGTCGGCGACAACGCCACCGCCCGCCTGCACATAGAGATTGCCATCTTTGATCACGGCGGTGCGAATCGCAATCGCGGTGTCCATATTGCCATTCCAGCCGAGATAGCCCACCGCACCGCCATAAATACCGCGTTTGACCGGCTCCAGCTCGTCAATAATTTCCATGGCGCGAATCTTCGGCGCGCCGCTCAAGGTACCTGCCGGCAGAGTTGCGCGTAGCACGTCAATCGCCGACAGCTCGGGCTTGACCTGCCCGGTGACATTGGAGGTGATGTGCATAACGTGAGAGAAACGCTCCACCACCATTTTTTCTGTCAGCTTAACGGTGCCGGTTTGCGCAATGCGACCGACATCGTTGCGGCCCAGATCAATCAGCATTAAATGCTCGGCAATCTCTTTCGGGTCGGCGAGCATTTCGGCTTCCATCGCCAGATCTTCTTCTTCCGTGTGACCACGGCGACGGGTACCGGCAATGGGGCGCACGGTGACTTCGCCCTGCTCCAGTCGCGTGAGAATTTCGGGCGACGAACCGGCAATCTGGAAATCGCCCATATCGAGAAAATACAGATAGGGTGAAGGGTTGAGATTGCGCAGCGCCCGGTAGAGATTGATTGGCTCAGCGGGGAAGGGCAGGCACAGGCGTTGCGATGGCACCACCTGCATGACATCACCGGCACGGGTATAGGCTTTGATGGTTTCAACGGCGGCTTCATAACCGGCCTGACCCATGCTCGAAACGAAGGCCTCTTCACTCACGCCCTCGCCCTGTAAACGAACCGGCGGTAACTCGGGTACGGGCTGTTTCAGTTGCGCCTCAATTTCATCGAGACGCTGTTGGGCCTGCTCCCAGGCATCGGCCTGGCTCGGATCGGCGTGAATAATTAACTTTAATGTGCCTCCCAGATTGTCGAAGACCAGCACTTCTTCAGAGACCATTAGCAGTATATCGGGCACACCCAGTTCGTCGGGCGGGCAGCTGTCAGCCAGGCGGGGCTCTATATAGCGCACCGTGTCGTAACCAAAGTAACCCACCAGCCCACCGGTAAAGCGTGGCAGATCGGGAATTTCTAGCAAAGCAAGGGGCATATTAAATTGTTGCTGGAAGGCTTCGATCTCAGCCAGTGGATCGGCCACCGTGCGCTCTTCAATGACCGCGCCGTGCTTTTCCAGTGTCCACTGATGACCGCAAACTTTCAGCACCGTGGCCGAAGGCAGGCCGATCAGCGAATAACGGCCCCATTTTTCGCCGCCTTCGACAGACTCGAATAAATAGGTATAGGGCCCGCGTGCCAGTTTTAAATAGCACGATAGTGGGGTTTCGAGATCGGCGAGAATTTCCCGCATTACCGGGATGCGCTGGTAATTTTGTGCTGCCAGGTGGGCGAACTCTTGGGACGACATATCAGGCGTCATGACTATTCCTTCCAATAATATTTGGTGTGTGCTGTAACCGGATTTATTTCTATCGACCGCCCGAGTGGACGGCAAAAATCACACGTATGGCCATCGCCAACGCGGGGAAAGGAAAACCGAGCCACCCTGCTTACCCAATATCACCAAAAAAACTCCTGAATCTGCAGCGGGATTCTAAAGCATTTACCCCTGCTATTAAACCGCTAGCCATTTCTCTTCTATTAGACGCCAGCCAATGCCTTACGCATGGCGGCAATCGCCGCATCGCGACTATCGGCACCGAAGATGGCAGAACCCGCGACAAAAGTATCGGCACCAGCGGCGGCAATTTCGGCAATATTATCGACGGTGACACCGCCATCGATTTCCAGCCGAATCGGTAAACCGCTGGCATCAATCAAAGCCCGCGCCTCGCGCAACTTGTTGAGGGTTTCGGGGATAAATTTCTGCCCGCCATAACCGGGGTTCACCGACATCAGCAGCAGCACGTCGATTTTGTCGAGCACGTGCCTGGTGACTTCAAGCCCGGTCGCCGGATTGAGCACCAGCCCTGTTTTACAGCCCAGACTACGCGCCAGTTGCAGTGAGCGATCAATATGCCGAGTCGCCTCTGGGTGAAAGGTGATCCACGAGGCACCGGCCTCGGCAAACTGCACAATCATGTCATCGACGGGCTCGACCATTAAATGCACATCAATCGGCGCCGTAATGCCGTAGTCCCGCAGTGCCTTGCACACCATGGGGCCGATGGTCAGATTGGGCACGTAGTGATTGTCCATCACATCAAAGTGAACCACATCGGCACCACTGGTCAGCACATTGGCGACCTCTTCACCCAAGCAGGCAAAGTTGGCAGACAAAATAGAGGGGGCAATAAGATAGTCGGACATGATCGGGGCCTTAAATTGGCGAGTTCAGATTGGCTGGCGCGAGGGCCGACACTATGCCGAAGATGACCCCATCCTGCAATGTGCAGCCGACCACAGGCAAGGCCTGGGCTGTGCTAATCTGGGCCTACTTTTGTTGCGTAGAAACCGGCCCATGGTCACCACCCCAACCGCTGCCACTCCCCCCGCCATAACCGCCGACCTACAGCGCCTGCACGAGACTCTGCCAACGCTGAATTTCACACCGCAAACAGACACCCCCAGCCAGCAAATACCCCACGCCGACAGCTATCTGAACCACTACCAGCTAAGCGACATCAATGCCGCCGCCAAAGCCCAACACGGCACCCGGCACTTCCTCGGCCAACTCAATACCGCCGGTTACAACGTGGCCTGCCAGTACTGGCTGCCGCAAAAAGCCAAAGGCACCGTGTTTGTGGTGCACGGCTACTTTGACCACAGCGCCCTCTATCGCCACCTGTTTAGCTATTTATTACAAGGTGGCTACGCTGTCGTCACTTTTGACCTGCCCGGGCATGGTTTGTCAGATGGCGAGCGTGCCTCCATCGCCAGCTTTGACCACTACGTCGAAGCCTTTGACGGTTTGCTCGCCGCCTGCGCCGACCACCTGCCCCAGCCCTGGCACGCCGTCGGCCAAAGTACCGGCGGTGCCATTGTGCTCAAACACCTGCTCGAAGAAGCCGACGGCAAATCCCTGTTTCAGCACATCGCCCTGCTCGCGCCACTACTACACACCCGCCACTGGGGTAGAGGGCGGCTCACCTACCGGCTGCTGCACCGTTTTATTTCGCGCATCAAACGCGACTTTAAATCCAACTCGGCCGATGCTGCCTTCCTCGATTTCCTCAAACACAGCGACCCCCTGCAAAGTCGGCACATCCCCCTCGAATGGGTCGGCTCGATGAAGCGCTGGACAGAGGAGTTTCACCACCTGCCGAGCAACCACAAGGCAATTACTATCGTGCAAGGTGACCGGGATATGACTCTCGACTGGTGTTATAACCTGGCGCAATTCCAGCAGAAACTGCCGAATGCCGACATTAAAATGATTGCTGGCGGCCAACACCACCTGGTTAATGAGATC
Source organism: uncultured Porticoccaceae bacterium (assembly GCA_964462265.1). Classification (GTDB taxonomy): domain Bacteria; phylum Pseudomonadota; class Gammaproteobacteria; order Pseudomonadales; family Porticoccaceae; genus Reddybacter. The sequence goes on from CAYWXW010000193.1 coordinate 4,071, forward strand.
GATGACTTACGCAATCAGGCTTTTGCGGCAACGCCGTTTTAATGCGCGGGAAAGCCTTATGAAAAACTGCAATTCCTGCGGAAAATGCTGCACCAAATACAGCAACGGCGGCCTGTCGGCGACGGATAGCGAGATTGAGTTCTGGGATATTTGCCGACCCGAAATAGCCCGCTATGTTGACGACGGCAAAATATGGATGAACCCCGACGACGGTCAACAGCTTGAGCTTTGCCTCTGGTTAAACAAAGTAGCGGGAGAGGAAAAATACCTGTGCGGCATCTATTACGACCGCCCCGATGACTGTAAATACTACCCGGTGACGATT
>CAYWXW010000194.1:0-508 GCA_964462265.1 uncultured Porticoccaceae bacterium
ATTACAGTCCTGCTATAAACAAGAATTAAAGGGAATTTCTATTCCTGTTAATACCGCATTAAGCCAAGCATAGAATGGAATTCTGAGGAAATGGATGCTAAGCAGGTAGTTATAGGGAGGGATAAATTGAGGCTATACTAAGGCTGACAAAAATTATTCGATAATTTATATAAACATAAAAATGAAAGAGGCCATAAAAATGACAAATTCAGTACTAGCCGTATCGAGAGACGACGCGACATTAAGTCGTAATGAACAACTCACCAGAGAATTTTTTACCGCTTGGGAAGCCGCAGATGCCAATGGGATTTTGGCATTCTTTGCTGAAGATGCGGTTTATCACAATATCCCCTATAAGCCAGTGAGTGGCCTGGAGAAAATTGAAAAGGCCGTTAAAGGCTTTCTCAAAACAGGCGAGAATATGACCTTTGAGCTCTGCAAATTAGTGGTCGCGGGTGACACTGTGGTCACTGAACGGCTCGATGGCTGGACCCAAAAGGGCGAGCAC
>CAYWXW010000194.1:616-4382 GCA_964462265.1 uncultured Porticoccaceae bacterium
GGTGTTCGATAAACTTAGCAGCCTAAAAAAACCTGATTAAGTTCGGGTTTTTTTAGGCTTGTACGGTTTCCAATAAGTGGAGGCTCCCTACTTATTGCTCCACAGGCCAGACCTCTGCCAGCACCCGATAAGCACTGGCTGCCACTGGCCACCCTGCATAGTGAGCCGCATGGGTAATCATTGCCTCAATTTGTTCGCGTTTTACGCCCAGGTTCTTCGCGCCAGGGAAGTGAATGCGTTGCTCGGCTTCGCGATTAAGCGCGACAAGAATGGTACAGGTGATCAGCGAACGCTGCTCCAAGCTTAATTCATCCCCTTGCCAGACATCGCCAAACAGATGTTCGAGTGTGTAATTGACAAACTTTTCTGGCATTGCACCTTTGCTTAATGAGGGCGGGTTAGCTGCGCCTTCTGTGAGTTTTTTAAAGAATGCGATTCCCTTTTCTCTTTTTTCCTGGTCTGCCATTGCGATGACTCCTGATTATTGTTGAGTGATTTTATGCGAACATACGCTTGCTGGTCGATCTCGTTATTCTGGGGCCAATTGTAAAAATAGTTTACGATAGATCGATTAGAGGTTCCTTAACAATTAGAAGCTCCTTATCAATAAGAGCCTCCTAAAAAATCCTGAATTCAGATAATAAAATAACAGGAAGGTGCGAGAAATGAAAAGACTAGACCAGCAAGTGGCTATCGTCACTGGTGCCGGGCGGGGTATTGGCAAGGCGATAGCCAGTCACTATGCCCGCGAGGGTGCCAAAGTTGTGATCGGCGAACTCGACGAAAAGCTCGGTCAAAAATTGGCAAAGGAGCTGACAAATACGGGTGCTGAAGCCCTATTTATCAAAACGGATATCAGTCAGGTCGGGGATATTGAGGCTTTAACCAGCGCCACAACAAAGCATTTTGGCAGTATCGACATTCTCGTTAACAACGCGGCGGTGACCAAAAGCCTGGGCTTTTTCGACGTGAGTGAAGCGGACTGGGACTGGATACACGGTGTCAGCTCAAGGGGTTTGTTCTTCTGCATGCAAAGCGTTGCGCGGGTGATGAAAGCGCAGGGCCATGGGCGCATCGTCAATATTGCCTCCATTGCCGGCAAGGGTTATCCATCGACCTCCAATATCGCCTATGCCGGCGCCAAGGGCGCGGTCATAGCGATGACGCGAATTGCCGCCTCGACACTGGCCCCAGACAATATCAACGTCAATGCCATTTGCCCGGGGGTCACGCGCACCGAGCTTTACTACGAAGTGGTAAAGGGCAAAATAAAAACGCTGGGCAAATCTGAAGCGGAAATTATCGAACTATTTGACGGCACCATTCCCATAAAGCGCTCCAACGAGCCGGAAGATATCGCCGACCTTGCTGTTTTTCTGGCATCAAAGGAAGCGCGTAATGTCACCGGCCAGTCATGGAATGTCGATGGCGGCCTGGTCTGTGACTAGGGCTGTCGGCAGTGACCAGGACTATCGTCATTGACAAGAAGCTTTAATAAAATCACATCGAGAGAGGTAGACAGTTGAGCGACAGCATACAAAGTCAGGGCAGTGAATTTGCCCGCAGTACGGCCCTACGAAAAATTGATGAGCAGGTGTGGGAGAGCGATTTCTCCGCCGACTGGTGTATCGGCCAGGTGCCCAATGGTGGCTACACCCTGGCACTGGGTGCCAAAGTATTGGGTGAAGCCTTGCCCCATAGTGACCCCCTGAATGTCACCGCCTATTATCTGGCGCGCACCGAACCTGGCCCCGTGCGCTGTGAGTTTGAACCCTTGCGGGTCGGCAAATCGACCTCCAACGGCATGGTGAAGCTGATTCAAAACGGGGAAGTAAAAATACAGCTGATCGGCGTCTTCCAAAATATTGAACGCTTAAATGGCGAGACTCTGGTGAAGGAGGCGGTGCCTGTAATGCCCGCTTATGACCGCTGTGTCGATATGCCCCACGCGCCCAACCTCAAGCTGCGCGACAGGCTGATACAACGCCTGGCACCCAATAATATTGATGCGCTGGTTAATGGCCCCGATGGTGATTCGACCTGGAAGGGCTGGCAAGACTATAAAGACGGGGCAGACATCGACCTGTTCGGCGTGCTGATGTTCTGCGACGCCTTACCACCGCCAGCCTTTGCTGTTTACGGCGCCAAGGGCAGGGTGCCGACGATTGAAATGTCAGTGCAAGTCCATCGTCGCCCCTGTGCTGGGCCACTGCGCTGCCAATTTAAAACCAGTTTTATTACCGAGGGCGTGGTTAATGAAGACGGCATGATTTGGGATAGCGCCGATAACCTGGTTGCCTTATCTCGCCAAACGGCCAAATTGCGAGTGGGTCGTTAGGCCAAGTGTCCCGCTTTAGTCTTGCGTGGAGCTGCTAATGAAGCTGGTCTATAGCAACGAAAACCGTTTTTTGGTTAGCCATGCTAAAAACTTACTTGAGTTAGCGGGCATTGAGCTTGTGGTGAAAAACGAATACGCCGCAGGAGCTGTCGGTGATCTCTCGCCCTTTGATGCCTGGATGGAGCTGTGGCTGCGCAATGATGGCGACGAGCAAGAGGCGCGAGCTCTTATCAAGAGCGCTTTTAATACTGACATTGGGCCAGACTGGCGCTGTGCCCAATGTCAGGAAATGAATGGCGCAGCCTTTGCAGGCTGCTGGCAGTGTCAAGCTGGAAAGTCTTGATAACAAAAGGGGCTGTGAAAATAAGCTGACACTGGCCCATGAGTATTAGAATAACAGGTCGCTTAACTTAATAAATAAAAATAGATAGATAGGTGTTATAAATGATTGATAAAAATACATTTAAGTCCTTTATTACCCGCTTAGTTTTGTTCTCTGCAGTACTCGCCATGAGCTATGCCAATGCCGCTTCCAGCAGCAGTTCCGGTGCTGGTGCTGGTATTGGTGATAATGATTTTGAGCAGCGCCGCGTTCGGGGTCTCGCGACCTTAAGCTCACTCACCGGGCAGGCTGACGCCAGCCAAATGGCCGCTAAGCTCGAGGCGGAAAATGGCGCGCTGGGTTCTTTCGCTCTCGATTTTGTTTTGGGTGATATCTGGAGCCGCCCCGGCTTAAGTAAGCGCGACCGCAATCTTATTGTGCTCACTATGCTCGCCACTTTGCATCAAACCAATCAACTGAGTTATTACGTGCCCGGTGGTTTGAATCATGGGCTTAGCGCCATTGAGATTCGCGAAATCATGACCCACATCGCAGCTTATGCCGGCTTCCCTCGTGCCCTTGATGCCATGGCTGAAACCAACCGCATACTCGCCAAACTGGGCCACGGGCCAGAAGGTGGCAAGCTGCCCCCAGCGGAGAAATTCTCCAATGCCGAGCGACGCCAACGCGGTGCAGCGGTGATGGCCAAACTCTCGGGTAATCCCGCCTCCGACCCCGACAAAGTGATTGCCGCAATGGCGGGTAAACTCGGGCCACTGGGGGCCTACGGTATTGATTTCGCCTTTGGTGAGGTGTGGGCGCGCTCTCAATTATCGCGACGCGATCGAAGTCTACTGGTGGTCTCTGTTTTGACCGCTCTTGGCAGAACGAAAGAGCTGCATATTCATGTGCCTGCGGCGATACGCCACGGTGTCACGAAAGCGGAGCTAGAGGAGCTAATGCTGACCGCCTTTGCCTATGCCGGAGCGCCGTTGGCCGTTGAAGGCATGCATGTGGTACAAGACCTGGAGTAGATACAACGAACTCCGTAATGTTTATAACGTTATGTGGCGTATCCACATACGCCTTTTGGTGCGTTCTTCTAA
>CAYWXW010000195.1:0-4262 GCA_964462265.1 uncultured Porticoccaceae bacterium
CCTCAACCACGTTGCCGACAAGTTTAGTTTGCGTGACGATATACAGTTCAATACCCGCATTAGATCCGCCACCTATCACGAAGGCAATAGCCAATGGGCCATAGAGAGCGACAACGGTGAGCAGGCCAGTTGCCAGTTTTTGATTATGGCCACCGGCATATTGTCAGCGGTGCAGTACCCCGATATCAAGGGCATTGACGACTTTAAGGGGCAGTACTTTCACACGGCACGCTGGCCCCATGACCCCAACAGTTTGGGCGGCGATAAATCAGTGTATGCCGGTAAACGAGTGGCGGTGATTGGTGCCGGTGCCAGTGCGGTGCAGGTTATTCCCCATGTGGCTAAAGATGCGAAAGAACTGGTTGTTTTTCAGCGCACAGCAAACTGGGCCTCGCCTTTGTTTAACGCCCCTATCACTGACGCCGAGCAACCTGCGCTAAAAGCCGCTTACCCTGAGATCTTTAAAGCCTGTGATTCTACCTCGGGTGGTTTTGTTCACCAGTTCGACCCCCGGTCTATTTATGATGTGAGCGATGATGAGCGCAATGCCTTGTTTGAAAAACTCTATAAAGAAAAGGGCTTTTCTATCTGGTTGTCTAACTTCCCTGAAATTATGACGGACATGAAGGCCAATAAACTGCTGTCAAATTTTATGGCGAATAAAATACGCCAGCGCGTCAACGACCCGGCTATTGCTGACAAACTGGTGCCCAGTGCCCACGGTTTCGGCCAGCGCCGGGTGCCGATGGAGACCCATTATTACGAGGCTTACAACCGAGATAATGTGCAGCTGGTCGATCTTAACGAAACACCCATCGAGCGCATTACCGGGACGGGGGTAAAAACCACCACTGAAGAATTTGACTTCGACCTGATTATTTACGCCACCGGCTTTGATGCGGGTACCGGTGCGATATCGCGCATTGATGTACGGGGCACAGGCGGTGAAAACATAAAGGACAAATGGGCAAAAGAATTGCGCACTTATATGGGTTTGCAGGTTGAGGGCTACCCCAATATGTTTATTCATATCGGCCCCCACGCTGCTTTTTGTAATATCCCCCGCTGTGCACAGGTTAGTGTCGACTGGGTCAGTGACTTGATTGAACATATGCGTAAAGAAAAACTGGCCAGTGTCGAGCCCACCGAGGCCGCAGAAATTGGCTGGACCAACCACGCCGTTGAAGAGGCCAATAAAACCCTGTTGAGCAAAACCAACTCGTGGATTATGGGTGACAACGTCGCCGGCAAGCCTCGCGCCTTACTGTTGTACGCCGGGCCATTACCGCAGTTTCGTCAGCGTATGAAAGATTGTGCGGCGAATGATTATGAGGGCTTTCGTTTTACTAATTAATGGCTGTGCCCGATTTAGCTTATTTGGGCTTAGGCAAGGTAGCTACCATATCGTACTAAGAATGCTCGCCCCGCGAAGGTTTTTATCAGCTGTTACCAGTTGAGCATTATGGATAATCGACGTCGCTGCAATTAACCTGTCGGCGGGGTCATTGTTTATTTCACTATCGAAATTGACTGATAACTCCGCGATTTCAGCGGAAATAGGTTTAACCGAAACATTCCGTGATTGCAGGAAGAGGTTTATAAAAGCGGCGGCGCTTGCATTGATTTCAAGCCGCTGCTTTTTAATCAGCATTGCTATTTCCCAAATTGAAATATCGGCAATGATCAAAGCATCACGCTCGTCGGCTTCATTAATTGATGCCAGGGCATTTCTGGAAAGCGCTGATGGATCAAGCGCATCCCAAATAATCGCGCATGTATCCATCAAAATCATGACATAGCATCCCATTCACAATCAGTGGGGCTTGTTACATCATGTATCTTTGCCTTCGCAGCCAATGTTTTTAGCTGTTGTTTTGCCAGCTCTTTCTGGTTTACCGGTGGTGTAATGGTTGCGAGCAACTTACCATTTGATGTCACAGAAATTTGTTCGCCAGAATTGGCAATTTCTAAATACTTCAACAGGTTAGCTCTAAAGTCACTGATATTAATAGTGTGCATAATGGTACTCAAACTTACTTGTACTAAATCATAGTACAAGTAAGTCATTTAAAGCACAACCGAGCTAATTTGCTTATCTATTATTTTATTCGACTGTTACTGATTTGATCATCTTGCGCAGCACATTGGCACCTGGGCTTATTTTCAATCAAGCTCCGTTTGTTCTTCTCGTTGTAAAATCAGGCGACAAGCCCCCAAGCTGTTTGCTGGGGATAATAAACGACGACACTGGAGAAGGCTGTGAAAAACCCATTGTGTGAAATGTTCGGGATAGACATTCCCGTATTTGCGTTTTCCCATTGCCGCGACGTGGTCGCAGCGGTATCAAAAGCCGGGGGCATGGGCGTGCTGGGTATGGCGCGCATGGGGCCAGAGCGACTGCGCGAAGAACTGAAGTGGATCGACGATCACGTTGACGGCAAACCCTACGGTATTGATGTGCTAATGCCGACGACCTATAGCGATGCGGGCGATTTAAAATACGATATCGACAAGCTGCTACCGCCTGAGCATGTCGCTTTTGTGCGTGACATGATCGACGCCGCCGGTGTGCCACCACTACCGCCAGAAGACAAAGACGAGATCATCCGCACTCTGCTCGGTGAGCTTTCGTTCACTCCGCGCGAAAGTATGGAGATGATAGAAATCGCCCTTGAGCACCCTATTAAGTTGATTGTTAATGCCCTCGGTTCGCCACCGCCGGAGCTGATCGAAAAAGCCCATGCAAAGGGTATTCGCGTTGCCGCACTCGCCGGCAAAGCCAAGCACGCCCTTAAACACAAAGAGCGCGGTTGCGACTTTGTGATTGCCGTCGGCAACGAGGCGGGCGGGCATACCGGCCCTATTAGCTCGATGGTATTATGGCCCAACATTGCTGATGCTGTGGCGCCGATGCCCGTTTTAGGCGCCGGTGGCGTTAGCCGTGGCCGGCATTTGTCGGCGGCGATGGCACTGGGTTGCGCGGGCGTATGGTGTGGCTCCATCTGGCTGAAAACGGTGGAAAGTGAGGTGATGCCGGAGATCAAAGAAAAGCTGTTTGCTGCCGAGGCTGACGATGCTGTACTCACTCGCGCGGTGACAGGCAAACCCTGCCGCACATTACGCAATGCATTTACCGATGCTTATGACCAACCCGGTGCGCTGGAACCCCTGCCAGCGCCACTGCAAAATATCCTCTGGTGGGCGGAGGGACGCACCCGCGTCGAGCGTGTTCGCAAAGCTGAATTCTTAACGTATCCGGTCGGGCAGGTGGTCGGCAATATGAGCGAGCCGACAGCCGTTAAACAGGTGATTTACGAAATAATGGATGAGTTTCTGGAAACACAAAGCCGCCTGGCTAATGTGTTGGAGTAAGTCCCTTTTTGAGTAATAAGCCATTGGGGAATAGACAATTAAATATCTCTCGATTGTCTATTCCCCAAGGTCAATAAAGGCCCATCAATATCATTATTCGACGGTAACCGACTTCGCTAAATTGCGCGGCTGGTCGACATCAGTGCCTTTTAATACAGCCACATGGTAGGACAAGAGCTGCAGAGGCAGGGTGTAGATAATCGCTTCAATGCTGGGGGGAACGTGGGGCAGGTTAACAACGGTCACACCCTCTTGGCCGTGGAAACCTGCAGCTCTATCAGCAAAAACGAATAACTGCCCCCCCCGTGCCTGCACTTCGTGGAGGTTGGATTTGAGTTTTTCCAGCAACTCGTTATTGGGCGCCACTGCGACCACCGGCATATCAGCATCGACCAGTGCCAGCGGGCCGTGCTTTAACTCACCCGAGGGGTAAGCTTCGGCATGAATATAGGAAATTTCCTTAAGTTTTAAAGCACCCTCCAGGGCAATGGGATATTGCACACCGCGACCGAGAAAGAGGGCATTGTGTTTGTCGGAAAAACTTTGGAAAGTGCGTTCAATTTCTTTATCGAGGGTGAGTATTTCACGACACAGCTCGGGTAACTTTTGTAATGCTTCGACCAGCTCCCGCTCTTTAGCTTCATCAATACCACCGCGAAAACGCGCAAGTGCGATTGATAGTAATTGCAAAGCAACCAACTGAGTGGTGAACGCTTTAGTGGAGGCAACGCCAATTTCTGGCCCAGCCAGGGTCATTACAGCGAGATCAGATTCGCGCACCAGTGAGCTGTTGGCGACGTTGCAAACCACCATCGTGCCCAGGTAGCCGGCTTCATCAGCCGCCTGTAGTGCAGCCAACGTATCGGCGGTTTCACCCGACTGAGAAATAC
>CAYWXW010000196.1:0-4250 GCA_964462265.1 uncultured Porticoccaceae bacterium
GGTGTGGCTAATGATCTGTACTACCCCAATCTTTCTGCACCGGGCATGTTCGCCCAGTTGGCTGCCGGTTATCGCGGTAAGTACGGCACCAGTAAAGAAGATCTGAAACGTGCCATGGCCCATGTTTCGGTGAAAAGCCATGCCAATGGGGTGAAGAATCCCAAGGCCCATTTGCAGCGTGCCATTACTATGGAGCAAGCCCTCAACGCGCCAATGATCGCCGAACCCATTGGTTTGTTCGATTGCTGTGGTGTTAGTGACGGCGCCGCCTGTGCCATCGTTACCACGCCTGAAATTGCCAAGAGCCTCGGTAAAGATCGCTTGATCGCCGTTAAAGCACTGCAGCTGTGTGCTTCAAACGGTCAGGAAGGTGGCTACGAAGGTTGGGATGGCTCTTACGTGCATACAACCCGCGTTGCCGCTAAGCGCGCCTACGCAGAAGCGGGCATTACCAAGCCCCGTGAGCAGGTCAGTATGACTGAAGTCCACGATTGCTTCTCCGTGACCGAAATGGTCACCATGGAAGATCTCTACTTGTCAGAAGACGGTGGTGCGGTGAAGGATGTGCTGGACGGTGTTTTCGATGCCGACGGTAAAATCCCCTGCCAGATCGATGGCGGCCTGAAGTGCTTTGGTCACCCCATTGGTGCCACTGGTTTACGCATGCTGTATGAAATGTATTTGCAGCTATCGGGTAAAGCGGGCGAGCGTCAATTGCCGAATCCGACCATTGGCTTGACCCACAACCTCGGTGGCTTCCCCCACCAGAATATTTCAAGTGTCGCCATTATTGGTGAATACGGCATCTGATTATCGTTGTACTTGAGAAACCGGCTGCAAGGCCGGTTTCTTGTTTTGAAAGAGTAGTATTTCGCTTAACAGTCTGTTGAGTAAGCGTGAGGACAAAAATGGACGTAGTTAAAAACCAGCCAGTCAGCGGATCTTATACCGGTGATCTTGAACATGTGGCTCAGGCAGTGATTAGCGCCAGAGTACTGGTTGACCAGGCTCTTGCCCATATTAAAAAGGTTAGTAGTACCGAAAAAGGCTTGTCGCCCGCACTGCTTGACGAGCAACAATTGGTTTGTTACGAAACATCCTTTTGTGTGGCTGATTTGTCGGCCATCGAAGCCCTGCTTAATTACACTCAGCAAGTTGTCGAGCGCGACGAGCTATCCGCTTGGGTTGCCTGCCAGTTTGGCAGTGAGGCTCTGAAAGCCGTTGCCGGTCGCTTATTGGCACGGCCTGCAGACTACGGTTTGACCATGGCGACAATTTGCGCCAGCTTTGAGGTGTTTGATAATACGGGTATTGCCGCACATTATCTCTCGGCGAAAATGATGGCCGCCCTGGGTCGTCAATTGATCGATAGAGAGGGCGATTTCCTGCCTTCCAATCTCGACAGCGAAAAAGAACTGATTCGTGATACCTTCCGCCGGTTCGCTACAGAAGTGGTGATGCCTCTGGCTGAAGATATTCACCGTCAGGATATCGATATCCCCGAGAGCATACTCCAGCCCCTGCGCGAAATGGGTTGCTTTGGTATCTCCATCCCCGAGCGTTTTGATGGCCTACAGCCAGACGCGGGCGATGACAGTCTTTATATGATTTTGGTCACCGAAGAATTGTCGCGAGGCTCCCTCGGTGCAGCGGGGAGCTTAATTACCCGCCCCGAAATTCTTGCCCGCGCCTTGATGAAGGGTGGCACCGATGCCCAGCGTCAAAAGTGGTTGCCGCAAATCGCCAGTGGTGAAACCCTCTGTGGTATCGCCTTAACTGAACCCGACTACGGTTCTGACCTGGCCTCGGCTAAATTAAAAGCCACCAAAATCGATGGCGGCTGGCTGCTCAACGGCAGTAAAACCTGGTGTACCTTTGCCGGTGCTGCCTCGGTGTTGTTAACCCTGGCGCGTACGGGTACTGAGGCCGATGGTTACAAAGGCTTGAGTTTCTTTCTCGTCGAAAAACCTCGCACTTATGGCCACGATTTAGATGTCGTGCAAGAGGGGGGCGGCAAACTCTCGGGCAAGTCGATACCCACTCTGGGTTACCGGGGTATGCACTCTTTCGACCTGTTCTTTGAGGATTATTTTGTTGCGGACGCCAATCTCGTTGGTGAAGAAGAAGGCATTGGCAAAGGCTTTTACTACGCCATGGCCGGCTTAACCGGGGGCCGTATTCAAACTTCAGCCCGTGCGGCGGGGGTGATGCAGGCGGCCAGCGAGCAAGCCATTGCCTACGCAAAAGAACGTAAAGTCTTTAAACAGCCGGTTGCAGATTACCAACTGACTCTGGTGAAGCTGAGCCGCATGGTCACAACCTTGCTGGCCTCACGCCAGTTTAGTTATGCTGTGGCTCGCGAAGTCGATGCCGGTGGCGGTAAAATGGAAGCGAGTCTGGTGAAACTATTTGCCTGTCGCGCCGCCGAGTGGGTGACGCGAGAAGCGCTGCAAATTCACGGCGGCATGGGCTATGCCGAAGAAGTGCCTGTTAGTCGCTACTTTGTCGACGCACGGGTACTATCAATTTTTGAGGGCGCAGAGGAAACCCTGGCCTTGAAAGTGATTTCTCGTGAACTGGTTGCCAACGCTTAAGCTGTTAACAGTTAAAGCCAGGTGATTTTTTTATAGCATTTTAATTAATTAAAAGAAGGGAAAAGCAATGAGCGTTACTGAACATCTTAAAGGTAAATCTGTTGTCGTCACCGGCTCTGGCCGTGGCATTGGTCGCACCATCGCACTGGAAATCGCCAAAGCCGGCGGTAACGTAGTGGTTAATGACCTCGACCGCGATGTCGCCGAAGAAGTGGTTGCAGAAATCAAAGCCCTTGGTGTTGATGCCATTGCCAACACTGACAGCGTCGCCGACTGGGAAGGCGCCAACAATATGGTCACCCAGGCGGTTGATAACTTTGGCGAGATCAGCGCCGTTGTGAACAACGCCGGTAACCTGCGCGATGTCATCTTCCACAAAATGACCCAGGACGACTGGCACCAGGTGATGAACGTTCACTTGAACGGTAGCTTTAATGTCAGCCGTGCGGCCGCGACTCACTTTCGCAACCAGGAGAGCGGCTGCTGCGTGCACATGACCTCAACATCTGGCTTGATCGGCAACTTTGGCCAGGCTAACTACGCGGCTGCCAAGGCTGGCATCGTCGGTTTGTCCAAGTCCATCGCACTCGATATGCAGCGCTACAACGTGCGCTCAAACTGTATTGCTCCTTTTGCCTGGAGCCGTTTGACCGCTTCAATTCCAGCCACCACACCGGATCAAATTGCCCGTGTTGAAAAGCTGAAAAAAATGACCCCTGAAAAGGTTGGTATTGTAGTTGCTGCTTTGTGTTCTGATCGGGCCGCCCATATCTCTGGTCAGATTTTTGCGGTACGCATGAACGAAATCTTCCTGATGAGCCAGTCGCGCCCCGTGCGTTCTAGCCATGCCGGTGGCGGTTGGACGATTGACAGCATTTTTGACACCGCCATGCCTCAGCTCGAAAGCCACTTTTATCCGCTGGATCGTTCTCAGGACATCTTCTCCTGGGATCCGGTTTAATAACGGCACTCCTAAAAATGCACTTTTTCCGCGATAGCGGCGTCAGCTCCGTACTCGATTCCTCATGTATGATTTATACATTGCGGATCTCCGTGCGGCGCTTCCTTGCTCTCACGAAAAAATCACTATTTTTATAAGTGCCTTCTGGATTTGAGTAAAAAGTGAGTTACAAAAGGGGCGCGTTGACGCTCCTTTTTTTGACATGCAGTTTGAGAATATAGAGGCAGAGCTATGGCAATTGTTTACGAAACATTAAAAAATCGAAAATTTGAAGAAATCGTCCACACCTATACTGAGCGCGACACCATGTTGTACGCCCTTGGCGCGGGTGTTGGTTTCGATCCAATGGATGAAAAAGCCCTGAATTACGTCTATGAAGAAAATCTCAGTGCGCTGCCAACCATGGCGACCGTGCTGGCCTATCCGGGTTTTTGGCTGAAAGAGCCCGACACTGGTGTCGATTGGACCAAGGTGCTGCACGCCGATCAGGAAATTATTCTGCACAAACCCTTGCCCACATCGGGCACGCTAAAAGCCACCACCAAGGTTGATGAAGTGATCGATAAGGGTGAAGGCAAGGGCGTCTTTATTTATTCCTCACGCACAGTGACGACCGAAGACGGCGAGCCACTGTGCACGCTGATTCAAAACACCATGGCCCGAGGCCAGGGTGGTTTTGGTGGTTGTACGGATCG
>CAYWXW010000197.1:0-4236 GCA_964462265.1 uncultured Porticoccaceae bacterium
TGTGCAGGCTTCGCACCTGTCTTAGCACGCCGTCGATGCGATAGCGTACGCGCAGGAAGCCCTCTTCCGGCTCAAAGTGAATATCCGAGGCATCTTTTTTTACTGCATCAGTCAGAAAGGCGTCGACCAATCGCACTGTCGGGTGACTGTATTCCTTACCTTCCAGCTCATTACTGCGAATATCAAATTCGCCGGTCTCAATCTCATTTAAAATGCCGTCGATAGATAATTCGAAACCATAAAACTGATCGATGGCGAACATTACTTCCTGTTCACTCGCCAGCAAGGGTTCGACATTAACACCCTCTGGTAAGGCCGCAGCAATACGATCAATGGTAAGAATGTCAAAAGTATCCGGCATCGCCAACAATAGTTTTTGCTGATCGGCAATATAACTAACCGGCATTACTTTGAGCTTTACGGCCATGGATTTATTGATCAGTTTGATGGCATCTGAATCTGGCACCACCTCCCGCAAATTGACACTGTCCTGACCCAGGTGCTCACCGAGGGCCTCCTTCAAGACCGATTCTGTAAGAAACCCGAGACGAACCAGCACACCGCCAAGCCGCTCGCCGGAGCGTTTTTGCTCAATTACCGCAATAGACAATTGATCAGCACTAATAACACCGCTATCAATTAGCTGGTCGCCAATTCTTTTCCTGGGCTGAACGGGACTATTCATTGCTGATTAGCCTTTAAAACAGCTATCCGCGCTACTAGCACGGAGCTATCGAAGTGTGCCAGCGTAGACTTTTCTAAACTTAAAGCTTGTTGGTAAAATTGCAGGGCCAATTTCGGTTTGGCCATTTGATCCAGAGAAATTGCCAGGTTATAAGCATAATTTGCATTCTTCGGGTCGCGACTCAATGCATCAAAGTATGCCCCTTGAGCGGCAGGCCATTCACTGCGTTTTAGGTAGTAATCACCCAGGCTTGCATGTAGAAAAGCCTTTTCAGGGCTCTCTCGCAATAACTGCTGCAGGGCACTGCCAACATCCAATGAAGATGAGCTGGCCAGACTTAATAACCCGGCCCTGGCATTTAAATTTTGGGGGCTCTGCGCCAACACCTTTTGATAATATAATTGTGCCTGATCATATTGACCCTTTATTGCTGACAAATTTGCCATACCCAATAAGCTCGCAACATCTGTTGGTGATGCCTTGAGCACGGAGCCATAATTTGACGCGGCACCAACCAGATCACCACTGGCCATGGCCTGCTGGGCGCGCCGTAAGCTGATCTCTCGTTTTGCAGGTATACGCCGTTTACGAATTTTAATACCGCTAAAACTTTCCTCTACAGAAGAAAGCCCTGCGCCTTTCTCAACTGAGTTTTTCTCGCCATAAGTATCTGCTAGAGGTTTAAGAGGGCTCTCGGCCTCTAAATTACTTTTTATTGCCAAAGTCACAGCACCCTGCCCTGTCACTGTCGCCAGTTTATCCTCACCCGCAACGACCTCACTTTTATCGACTGCCACATCCTTAGCTTTAACTGCGGTCGTAACAGCTTCTATTACAGGCTTTGATGTAAGACTACCCGGGGTACTGGTCGGATCAACGAGAGGCAAAGGTGTAGGGGGCTCGACAGGCTGATTAATGTTTGTTGTCCGCAATGGTGCTTGCCGGGGCTGTGAAAAACTCTCTGAGATAAAAAACAAGTAAGTCCCAATAGCGAGCAATAACAGACAGGCAACCATTAAACCCAATAACAAATAACGCTTTGTCTTACGTGTACCTTTATTGCGAAATACTGCATTTGCCGAGTGGGGTGATTCAATATTAGCCCTTGTAAATACTGGCGGGGGCACTTGCTCTTGCTGAGCGGGTGTTGAAGATTGCTGTGCTGACCCCGATGTAAGCTTATCAACGCTGTCGACCTGATTTACATCTACCCGGCTAACCTCGGCAATTGGCTTGCTTTCCCCTTCTGTGGAATCGTGCAATGTGTTTGATCCATCGCTATCAGATTCTGCAGTATTTTCCAGATCAAGTTCTAATTCAAAATCGAGTTCATTTTCACCATTATCATCAAGCGGTTCAGCCCTGTCCGGCACAGCGTTATCATCGCTTTGACGTTGTTTTTGTGCCTCCTTCAATGCATCCAGTAATAAACTCAAAATAACTACTCCACTGCATCAACAGCAGAATTGTCGGGCAGAAAATGCTGGTAGGGCGACAAGGCTTTACTTTTTAGACTCGCCTGCTCGATGATTACCGGGCGAATGAAAATAATCAACTCTGACTTGGTATAGGCTCTATTCTTATAACTAAACAGACCACCGACGTAGGGCAGTTTTGACAGGCCGGGCAAACCGGAGGAGTCATCGCTGTGAACATCCTGCATCAGACCGCCAATAACGGCGGTATCACCACCATTAATTTTCATCATCGATTCCATTTCCCGTACCGATATTTCCGGAATTAAGCTTTCGACCTCTGAGTCAGCCAGAGCGGGGTTGGGGTCTTGTACAAAGCGTAAAACTCGCGATATCGTCGGCCGTACATTCAATGTCACCTCACTTCTGTCAGACACATGGGGAGTGACGCTCATCACCAAACCCACCGGCACGGTGTGAATATCCGAGGTGAAGGTTCTGTTGATAAAGTTTTCCTGCACATCTTCTTCGACATCAATAGAAAAATAAACCAGGTTATCGACCACTTTAAGCAGGGCTGTTTGATTATTCAGCACCATTAATTTAGGGGTAGAGAGCACTTTAGTATTGCCAAACTCACTGAGTAATTTAACGGTTGCGCTAATGTCGTGTTTACCACCGCTGCTATAACTCAAGGTGGAAACGGGTGCAGAACCAAGGTTGGTGCCAATCAGATCTTGAACAAAACTGAATCCGTTCGCGCCTGACTGCACCAGACGGGACCAGTCGACTCCTGCCTGATACGTGTCATTTAACTGTACCTCGACAATACTCGCCTCAATCAACACCTGGCGTTGTGCACCGTCGAGAACACGATCTAAAAATATTTGAACTTCCCGGTGTTGCTTACGGGTGGCTTTAATCGTCAACAAGCCACTTTCGGAATTCACAATCACGCTGGAGGCCGATTGTGAACCTTCATTTTCACTGTTTGATTGCGGCTGCCTTGAGCTATTCGTATACGCTGATTCTGTACTATTGCCACCATTTAAAATGGCATCAATATTTTCGGTTAAGGTGCGCCAAAAATTATTGTTCGAGGTATTTTTAATAGCCGTACTCGAACTGTTATCGTCAGAACCCCCAGAGCTAGAACCCCCGGTGTCAGCGCCAACGCCGGTCGTCGCAACCTCAGTCGATATGGACACATTGGAATGGCTCGAACGCCCCATATTCAAATAAGCCACGTCGTAGTGGGCCAAATAAGGGCTATCCTTCTGAATCACCAGCACCCCGTTTTTCATCTGATAACGGATATCTGACATATCGACAATGCGATCGAGGATCTGAAACAAACTCTGATCGACAGCGTTTAATGTGACCGTGCCTGTAATACCCGGTGCGATATCCACATCAATCTCAGCATCACGGCTCAGCGCGAACAACAACTCTCTGAGATTGACCTTGTTGACGACCACCGAATAAACCTCATCCAACAATTCAGCTTCTGTGACAGTCTGATTAAAGCCCCCAGCTTGCGCTAGCGGTGGATGTTGTAAAACTGGCTTGGGAACATCGCCCACCACGACATCGAGATCAGGATTAATATGGTGCTCCGACATCTTTAAAGGTGTCGGCGCGCAAGCGGTCACCAGCAATGCTGTAAGCAGCGCCATAGCAACCCTTAGGTTTTTTTCCATAATACTTAACACTGCCTTAGCTAATAACACTGGGGAAAGGGGCTTGCTGAGACAAAGAATAAAATGGCGGCTAGATACCCACACCTTTTGCTTTTTATTGGTACTCATATTTGCACTCAACAACTCCGCTCATCACTCCTTCCCGCCTTTTGTCTTTTAACAACGACGCCATGCTAATTAAAGCACCCCAACAATTCTGTGGCACAGGTCTCCCTCTCAGTATTACCGTGAGCAAACAAGGACTTGCCACCACAATGATATTAAGGGGTTATGAGTTTTGTTGTTGTGAAGTCAGGCCTCATCCACATCCACCTGAACAATAGACACTGCGCCATCACCGCAATTACGGACTTTCGAGCAGCTCTGTGGCAGTATCCCCACTACCACCCTGTCGAATGCCTTAGCTAAGTGACCACACCCTGGAATAAGAAGCTCT
>CAYWXW010000198.1:0-1923 GCA_964462265.1 uncultured Porticoccaceae bacterium
CTCCGGCTCGCTGACATCAAAGCGGTAGCGGGGGCAGCGTCGCCAGTCGGTGGCGAGGCCGTTCATGATGGCGATGGGGTAGATGAGGTCACGACTGATGGTTTTGGCGACTTGAATGGCGTCGGCGTCACGCAGGTCGAGGCGGCATTCGTTGTGGACATTGCCCAGGGCATTGGTGTTGGTGCCGGCGCTGCTGTCGCTGGTTAAGGTGCCGCCCAGTATGGCTTTGCTTTGAGTGCGCTCTGCCCAGCCGATCATGGCGTTGTAGGCGTCGGGATCGCCCGTGGTGGCGTTATGGAAGTCCACCTCCATACCGGCGGGGATAATACCGGCGGCGTTGTGGCCGATTTGCGCCAGGGCGCGCAGCAAAGTGAGTTTTTCGGCATTGCTGGCACCGCCGGGGTATTTACCGACGCGCATGGGGATGCCGTAAATTTCGAGAAACTCGGCGAGATCGCCCACGGAGTAGTTTTTAAACAGGTAGGGCCAGACCAGCACGCGGAACAATGCCGAGCGCTCAAGGTAGCCGCTTTTTGCCTTGTGGATGTGGGTGATCCAGCCGAAGGGGTTGAGGGGCTCGCCACCGGCGGGGCCGCGCAGGCGTATGGACTGAGCAGGGCCAGAGTCAATTTCACGGGCGGTGGTGAACCAGGTTTGCGGGCGGTGGTTGATGCTCAGGGGCAGGCGCTCGCCGGGTGTGCGGCTCCAGCCGCCGAACTCTAAACACGCAAAGCCTTTGCCGATGGCGTCGGTAATGTCAAACAGAACGTCTTCAAAATCGTCGAGGCCTTCGAGCAGCTCACCGAGGATTCTGGCGTTGTCCTGTTCTTTTTTGCTGGCATTGGGCGGCGGCACGACTTCGGCTTCAAGGCTGAGCAATGCCCGGCGGCGCTTGCCCATTTCGGCATAAACGTGGCCGTCTTTTTCTTCCATATCTTCGTACAGCTCAAACTGGGCCTGCATATTGCCGCGCTCGGCCTGGTCGAGAATACCAGCCAATTTTGAGGGGGTTAAGCCCCGCGAGGGATGGCCCTGGAACTCGTGGTGCAGGCCCAGCAATTTGGCGGTTTGTGGCTCGTTGAGTGTGGCTTTGTCGATTTTCATCGGCTTGCCGTCGAGGCCCAAAATAGAGGTCATCACCATGCGTTGGGCTCCATTAACAAATTGTCGTTATCGTGTTCTGGGTCGTTGTCTGAGGCGTTGCCGCTCGAATTTCCAGGCAGGTTGTCAAAACCCCTGGGGTGGCGTGGCAGGGTTTGGAATTCGATAATGCCGCCTTCCATCCAACTGGCGCGAATGGCCATGGCCAGGGCGACGGCAAAGTCACCGTGGCGCTTGCCCTTGCTGTCGGTGCTTTCGAGGTCTTTCTGACGGCCCTTGTCGATAACCGGAATGCCTTTCTCAACCTTGATATGCAGCAGGTCGTCGAGAATGCTTTGGTGACGCGGTAGCTCGAGGTTAAAGGCCTCGAACTCGCCTTTGAGTTTGGGCATCCATTCGGCGTACCAGGGCAAGTTGAGGGATATTTGGTCGACCATGCCGATGCCATATTTCAGCGCGGCCTGCTCGGCCAGGTAGCCACCATTGCCGGTGGCGTCAAAGGCGGCGCCGCTGAAGCGCGGCAGGCGGTCGAGAATAAAATACATCACCTGGCGTTGCTGCTCATAGGTGAGGTTGCGCAGCTCAACGACAAAGGGGCTGCGCTTGCGCAGGCTGGGCGCGATGGCCAGGGGGGCGAAAACGGTTAAGTCGCCACGGCGGGCGAAATCTTCGCCAAACACATGGCGATCATTTTTATTGAGTTTGGCCAGCTCTGGCCCGAGCTGCTCGGCACACCAGGCGTCCATTTCGGCCTCGCGCTGGGGTTGTGTCCAGCCCTCGAAACCCTCGGGCGGGACCATCATGGCGAAATTGGTCTTGCCG
>CAYWXW010000198.1:1933-4213 GCA_964462265.1 uncultured Porticoccaceae bacterium
TCGAGTACGATTACGAGCACGAGTACCGTCCCGCTGACGCGGGCCTGAGTACGAAACAATAGGCCTAAGCCGAGTAATCCGGATTTAAGGGACAATCCGTATTGATGCAGTTTGGACATCCCGAGAATCGGAGATGAACGATCCAGAAGGCGATAAATAGACCTAAATAGAAAATCCCTGCGCCCACCATGGCCTGCTCGATAAGAATGCGCGACAGGTAATTGCCACCGGATTTTTTCGGCACGCAGCCGTACTCTTCGTCGGCGCTCTCGGTATTGGGAGCGTTTTTGTAGAGATCGTCGCGCCACTTCTTTTCAGCCTCGGGTGACCAGTCTTGGTCGGTGACGTAGCAAATGCGCTGGTACAGGCCCTGGGCAATGGCGTCGTCGAGGGTAATGCGGTGGATGGAGTAGTCTTTGCGGCCTTCGCGGGCGTCGGTAATGTACTGGTTAAAGGCGTTGTCGACACCGTTGTGGGTGCTAATCAAGCGCACCTTGTTGCCCCACATGGTTAGCGCCAGTGCGGCCTTGAGCAGCTCTTCGAGACTTTCGTGGAAGGCGGCTTCGTCAATCACCACGTCACCCTGCAGGCCCCGCAGGTTACTGGGGCGGCTGCTGAGGGCCTGAATTTTGCGGCCGGTTTTGGGGAAGCGAATCATGTAGGCGAGAATTTCTTCTTTTTTGCCGCTATCCCAGAAGGTTTGCTCGTAGACGTCGGCCTCGGCCAGCTCATTAAACGCTTTGGCGAACAATGCACAAGCGGCGATGTATTCCAGGGCCATCTCTTGCTTGCTGCCCACGTAGAAGGTATTGCAGCCCTGGCGGCTGCGGGGTTTAGCGGCGTTGATGACATTGCGCCCGGCTTCGGCCCAGGTTAAACCGGTGCGGCGAGACTTTTCGGCGAGCATGATGGGTGAGGTATCTTCAAACCAGCGCTGCTGGTAGGGCAAAAATACGGCCTCGCCACCGGGTACAGCCTCGCTAACCTCTTGCGGCACGACCACGCCGAAGGTGGTCATCTCGTCAGCAAGGTTTATTTTACGGGGCTGATTGGTGGCTTTTAGGTTGGCTGTGTTATCGCTCATGGCTGTGTTATGCGTTGCTTGTAGGTTTTAGTTCTAAACGTATGACGTATGCATTTGATGGATGCAGTGAAATATCGATAACCTCATGTTTTTCCATTCCCATTCGGAACAGCTTTTCGTTAAGCGCATCGGTCAGAAGCTCACGAAGATCATCTTTCTTAAGTCGAAGTTCTGCGCCCTGCTTAAATGCTTTCATTATTTCTCACCTTAAAAAACATGGCTGTTAAGCCTTGCCCAGTAGAATATTGCGAATGCGGCCTTCTAGCTGTTCGCTCATGCCGTCAGTGCCACGGGCATCTTCAAGGCGGGTCTCTTGTTCTTTAATCAAGCGCGCACGGGCATCGGCCTCTACCTCGCGGCGTTCGTCGATGCTGAGTTTGCGGGCCTGAATCACGTCTTTTGCAGCGCGGGCCAGTTTGCGAATATCCTCAATGGCCAGGTCTTCGTCGTTTTCTGCCGCGTTTTGCTGGGCGGCGAAGGCGGCGTGGTTAACTAGGGTGGTGAGGGATTGCACCATGAGCGCACCGGCGCGGTCGTCGGGGTTTTCGCCGAGCTCGGCGACCAGCAGGCGGGACATGGTTTCCTGTTCGCGCATGCGTTCGACCAGTTCGTCGAAGCCCACCCGGTAGCGGCCCAGGGCGCTGCGGCTGGGTTTTTGTTCGGCCGGGAATTCGCTGTGCAGGTCGGCGATAAGCTCGTCGAGGGTAAAGCGGTTCTCGCGCAGGCGGCGCTCAATGTGGGTGCGCACGGCGGGTTTGAGTTTGTCGATGCTGCTTTTGCGGCCCACCTTATGCCCCCGGCTTTTTCACGCCGGGCACCTGGGCGCGGCCTGCGGCGACGTCGGCACCGCGCTCGGTGAGGGTGGCGATAAGTAAGTCGCTGACATCGTCAATGCTGACCAGGCCCTGCTCTTGCAACCAGCGCAGTTCGGTTTTCACCTGGTCGCGGCTGGGGCTGCCCGACGTGCGCACGCCCGATGGAATCGAGGTGCAAGGCCGCCCGGCTGCCGGCCTTGTGGGCTTCGGCGAAATGCAGACGGGTCGCACGCTGGTTCAACATGGCCAGGAAGACCGTGATGATTGCAAAGCCGGTTATGATCCAGCCAAGATCTGGGTGGATCAGGAAAACTGCCAGAAAAAACACAGGTGTAATCGGCGCATCCATGGAAAATGCACAGGCACCGGAAGATTTTATCC
>CAYWXW010000199.1:0-3966 GCA_964462265.1 uncultured Porticoccaceae bacterium
TAAGCGACTGGCCAAATATAGTACCGAACAACTAAGACTCAGCATTGGTGACGTTACGGCCATTGATGCCCCGGAACAAACTTACGATGCGGTAGTAAATTTTGCTGCTATTCACCATGTACCCAACTGGCAAGCTGCGGTCGCAGAGATTTCACGGGTGCTAGTGCCTGGCGGCAGATTTTTTTTCCAGGAGGTCACCGCACAATGGATTTTTCGCTGGCCCTACCGTGTAATGTTTGAACATCCCACCGAAAATCGCTTCAGCGGTGCAGAATTTATCAGGGAAGTAGAAAATCAAGGCATCATAGTCGGTGATAACTGGGTAGAGCGGGGTGGCGGTGACTTTGTTTTTGGCGTCGGCCATCGCGATAACAACACCTCCAGTTAAAGTGCTTATAACAAAGCCAATAGCGGAACCCTCCTATGGATAAAGATAAGGTAAGCGCCGATACCGACAATGAATCGCCGGTGCTAAATTGCCCCGCCTGCAGATACAAAACGAAACACCCTGCAAGGTCAGACTTAGGCACGGTGCGCGGTAATACCGAGCGCTACATCAACACTCAATTTAGGCTCTGGAAGTGCCCCCAATGCCTGACCATTATTAGTATTGACCCCGTTGACTTCCACGATATCTACAGCGACTACCCACTTAACAAGCGAAAGTTAGATATTTTTGCCCAAGGCACTCTGGGGAACTTACTACGGCGCTTGCGCCGAGCCGGCCTAAAAAAAACGGATACCATCCTTGATTATGGTTGTGGTAACGGCATTTTTATCGACTACCTCAAACAGAAGGGTTACTCCAACGTCACTGGTTACGACCCCTACGTTCCTGAATTTTCACAACTTCCATCCACATACGCCCCCTTTGATTTTATCGTCAACAATGACACCTTAGAACATTGCGACGACATTCACGAAATGCTTCAAGAGAGCCTAGCCCTACTCAAGGTAAACGGGCTTTTATACCTTGGCACCGCCGACTCCGAGCCTGTTGACATGGCCAACTTAGAGCCCCATATCATGCGCCTGCACCAACCCTTTCACCGCGTTATTCTTACCGAGCAAGGCCTGCACAATCTGGTTGACGAATACCCTGTCGATATAGAGCAAAGCTACCGCCGCTCCTACCACGACACTTTGCGGCCCTTTTCCAACTACCGCTTTCTCGACGAACTCAACAAAGCCGTCGGCCACGATCTTGACCGCGCTATGAACCCCGACGAGACCAATCGAGCATTTATGCGCAACCCTCGGCTGTGGTTTTTTGCCCTCTTTGGTTACCTGTTTCCCTCCGCCTACGAGCCAGCCCTTGTTGTCCGCAAACGGGAACCAACCATGGCGCACACAACACTCGCGGCCAAAGGTAACTAATGAAGACTACCGGCAATACCGTATTAATTACCGGCGGGGCATCCGGCATCGGTCTGGCGCTTGCTGGTGCTTTTTACCGCGAACAAAACACAGTCATCATTCTTGGCCGGAATAAAGACAGACTCGCGCAAGCAAAACGCCTGTACCCCGAGCTAAACACCCTGCAAATCGATATTACCTGCGAACAGGAACGACACCAATTGGTAGCAACCCTGCAAACAGAATTCCCCACACTGAATATTCTGGTTAATAATGCCGGCGTTGCCTATTTTGGCGATGTACAGCAAGGCCCGGAACTCTTCAAAAATGCTTGTCTTGAAATTGAAACAAACTACCTGGCACCCTTACACCTCAGCCTATTATTACTGCCCCGCTTACAGAGCCAACACTCACCCGCAATAATTAACCTCACCACAGCTGGCGTCTACCTGCCCCTCACCGTTATGCCCGGCTACAACGCGAGCAAAGCCGCACTCAGCAGCTTTACCCATATCCTGCGACAACAACTTGCAGATACACCACTTCGCGTCTTTGAAGTTTTACCACCCGCTGTCGACACCGATATGGTATCGCGCTTCGAAATGCAAAAATTACAACCGGAACTGCTCGCCAGAAAAATATTGATTGGTCTCAAAAACGACCGCTATGACATGCCTATCGGTTCTGCCAAGGGACTAAAGTGGCTGGCAAAACTGGCCCCTGTTTTTTTTGAGCGCTTGCTCCACCGGCAAATGACTAAAATGCTCAATAAACCCTAAACTTCAAAATCACATCCTGTACCGAAGTAAGCAGTAGGCTTATCAATGACTAGCAACGTGACAACAAAAGAAAACAACGTAAAAAAGACCATATTATTTGTCGCAGAAGCGGTTACCCTTGCCCACTTTGGCCGCATGATGACACTCGCCCGATCCCTTGATCCCGAGCGATACAACGTTGTGATTGCCTCTGACCCCCGCTATTTGAGCCTTGAACAAACATTCACCTCCGACTTTGAGCCTATATGGACAATTCCCAGTGAACAATTCGCGCAAGCATTAGCAAAAGGTAAAGCGGTTTATAGTGCAAGCACCCTTACCCGTTATATTGAAGATGATGTACAACTACTTGAAAAAATAAAGCCAGACCTGGTGGTCGGCGATTTTAGACTATCACTTGCCGTTAGCGCTCCTCTGGCAGGCGTCCCTTATGCTGCGGTGGTTAATGCCTACTGGAGCCCCTTTGCCAATATTAGCTATCCGGTGCCAGATTTACCCTTCACCAAAGTGCTCGGGCTCGCACTGAGCCAAAAAGTTTTTAACGCCGTGCGACCACTGGCTTTTACCCTACATGCAAGGCCGCTGAACACACTCCGGCGTCGCCACAAACTAACGCCCATCGGCAACGACCTGTGCAAAGTTTACACTTGGGCAAACCATACACTTTATGCAGATATACCCGAACTAGTGCCATGTGAAGAGCTACCAGCCAACCACCACTATTTGGGCCCAGTGCTATGGTCCACTCAAACAGACTTACCACCGTGGTGGGACAAGCTACCCCGCGACAAGCCCATCGTTTTTGTCAGTCCTGGCAGCTCAGGGCAAATCGACTTATTGGGCTTAGTCCTTGAGGCCATATGTGACTTACCCATCAATATTATCGCCGCCACGGCGGGGCGCGTTGATCTGGCGCCCCAGACTGACAATGTATTTGCGGCTGACTACCTGCCCTTCGAAAAAGTTGCCCAATTAGCCAGTCTGGTAATATGCAACGGTGGCAGCCTTACAACCTATCAGGCATTGGCAGAGGCCGTTCCGATACTGGGCCTTACCACCAATTTGGATCAGCTCCTCAATATGCAAGCCATCGAACAGCTGGGCGTGGGTATCTGTTTACGCCAAAGCATGGCGGGTAAGCAGGACGTTTATCAAGCCACCAGAGCTTTACTCGACAAACCTCACTATGCCGAAGCAGCCGAGCGTATGGCTGCTGTAGTTACCCAATACAATGCTGAGCAGCGCTTCGCTACTTTGCTTGATAAAATACTCCTTTAGTCGCGCCTACCATTTGCAGAGGCGAGTGATTAGTCAGTTGATGACGATTTTTTTGGCCAAAAAAAACGGGAGGCTCTTAGCCTCCCGTTTTCACAACCTGCCCCAGAGCAGGATTATTGCCGTTACTTCTCCATGCGCTCAAGTACGACACCATCGGGATCAGAATCGACTTCAAAGCCATCCACAAAGGTGGTGAAGTCATTAGTGAGGTTGTCACCCGGGTCAACTTCGCCTTTAAGGCTTTTTGGATCCATACGGATACGCATGGCATATTCAGCAGGGTTCAGGCCGGTAAAACCTAGAGGCCCAAGATCGGTACCGCGGGTATGATTATCCTGCTCAATCACATCACAGGCTAAGTCGCCGCTACCTGTGCCATCATCAGTTATGGAGAAAAGCTGCCAGCTGGTGAGATCCATTTCGTAATCCGGGCCACCTGTAGAATCCTGGATAATATCAACTTCAATATCACCACTGGCATCAAAGCGGGTGAAATAGAAAGCCGCGCCGGGGTTCGATACGTTAAAGATCTTGCCCTTATCGACTGTCATAT
>CAYWXW010000200.1:0-3965 GCA_964462265.1 uncultured Porticoccaceae bacterium
CCTGGAGGAAGATGCTGAACG
Organism: uncultured Porticoccaceae bacterium; assembly: GCA_964462265.1. GTDB lineage: Bacteria > Pseudomonadota > Gammaproteobacteria > Pseudomonadales > Porticoccaceae > Reddybacter. The sequence goes on from CAYWXW010000200.1 coordinate 22, forward strand.
GGTTAAACAAAGTCTTGAAAATAAAACTCATTCTGCGGGCTGGAAGCAGCTGCTAAAAGATGTCGCCAATTTGATTAACTCAATACGGCTTAGCATGCAGGCTGAAAAGCATGAATTTGAGGATTTCTTACAGCAGGTGACCGACCGACTGAAAGATATGGATGTCTTTCTACAAACTGAAACGACTAAACTCGTCAGCGCCCAGAGCCAGGGCCAACAGTTCGATGAGGATATTAATAGTAATGTGAATACCATTCGCGATGATATTAATCAGGCAACGGAGCTACCACAGCTAAAGGTACTGGTGGATCAGAAACTGGGCATGATTTCAGCGCATATTAATACCTACCGTGTCGCGGAGAAAAAGAGGGCGCAGGAGTCTCAGGAAGACGTTGCAGCAATGCATGAGCGTATGCAGGCCCTGGAGAAAGAAACCGAATCCCTCAAAAAGGTCATTGTTGAGAAAAACCAACAGGCTATGTTCGATACCCTGACGAAGGTGCCGAATCGTCTGTATTATGAACAGAAAGCTGAAGAGGAGTTTGCGCGCTGGCAACGTAGCCGTTCTTCTTTAGCACTAGCGATTTGGGATATCGATTTATTTAAAAAAATAAATGATAATTATGGCCATAAAGCCGGTGATAAAGTGCTTAGCACCATCGCCCAATTGCTCAATAAGCGTGTCCGAAAAAGTGATTTTTTTGCCCGTTACGGGGGTGAAGAGTTTGTCATGTTGTTACCTGAAACGACTGCTGAAGAAGCGCTTAAACTAGCAGACAACCTGCGTGAGAGTATCAAAAATTGCAGCTTTCATTATCGTGGTGAAGATGTTCGTGTCACTGTGTCTTGCGGTATTAGCAGCTTTCACGAAGGTGATACGGTCGATCAGGTTTTTGTGCGCGCAGATAAAGCTCTTTATGTGGCGAAGGATCAGGGCCGTAATCGCTGTGTTCTCGCAACCGATCCTGGCCCTGAGAGCGCCTGATTTTGGAATATGGGCTTTTATAACACTAGATTTAGTACCCTTGCAGCCAGCAACAAGGCCTGTGTGTAACTTGATAAAGCGGTCATTAGCTTATATTTCTGTAGTAGAGGTGTTAACTAACTCACGTCCTTTGCCGGGTAGTTCGACGATAATCGGCGCTTAAGACGCTGTTGTTAACAAAAACCATACACGGAAAGGCTTGATGGACGATAAATCAAAAGGTTCGACTAAAGCTGGGCCCCCGGGGAAAGGTACTGGAGAGGGGAGTCTGGTACAGGTCGATGTTGGCAATTTGCAAATGGGCATGTATGTCGCCGAACTGGATCGTCCCTGGTTAGAGACGCCTTTTTTGATACAGGGCTTTGTACTTCGCAATAAGGCTCAGTTAAGGACTCTTGAAAAGTACTGCCAGTACGTTTATATACTCAACCAATCTGCCCCTGCCAAAAAAAAGCTTCAGCCCACATCAGGAGGGCTAGCCCCTAAGTTGGCCAGTAAGGCCGAAAAGGGCATCATGCTCAACCACAAGGGTCGAGCGAAGCCGTCAACCAAAAGACGTATTGAACGCTCCCGGCCAGCCTACGAAGCAACATTACCAGTGCGCGAAGAGCACGCGGCCGCTGCGCAAGCCTATAGCAAGGGCAAGTCCGATATTAACAAAATCCTCCACTCCGCCCAGTTTGGGCAAATGCTCGATACCCAGGTGGCTGAGGAAGTTGTATCGAGTTGTGTCGACAGTATGCTGCGCAACCCCGATGCAATGATCTGGATGAGTAGAATCAAGCACGAGAGTGAATACACTGCCGAGCACTGTTTAAACGTCTGTATTCTCGCCATTGCCTTTGGCCGCCACCTTAATTTTGACGAAGCAGAGCTGCAGCTATTGGGGCTTTGCGGTTTACTACACGACGTGGGCAAGATGCGCACTCCCAAGGTTATTCTCAATAAGCGCGGTGTGTTGAGTGACGAAGAATTTCAAATCATGAGGCAACACACGATCGATGGCCACAAGTTGCTCAAAGAGGGGGACTCGTCATCAGGTTTGCCCATCGACGTTGCCCTCAATCACCACGAAAGGCCCGATGGCAAGGGCTACCCACGGGGCCTGAAAAAGGGTGAAATATCTGAGTTCGCTAGAATTATTGGTATTGTTGATGCCTACGATGCGATTACCAGTGACCGTTGTTATTCAAAGGCAGTGTCGCCGGTTGATGCCCAGAAAGAAATTTACCAAAATCGCGGTAAACAATTTGATGAAGAATATGCCCTGGCGTTTATGCAGGCCATTGGCCCCTATCCACCGGGTACTATTGTCGAATTACGCAATGGCATGGTCGGAATTGTGTTGGCAGGGCAGCGTAAATTTCGTCACCTGCCAACTATCGTTATTCTCCGCAATGAAGAAAAACAGGTGATTGATGAGAAAACCGTAGACCTTTATCTGACCGATACTGGTCAGTTGGACAAGGGTTTTCTTATTCGACGTTCACTGCAAGACGGTGCATTCGATATCAAGCTGGAAGATTTCAAGGTTAAGCCGGATGACGACCCGCTGGAATCAGCCTAAGATCTTAGCTGAATAGCGAATACCAACAATACAATAATCATGGCTTTCCCCATGCAGGGTGAAGGCTATTTCATCATCGAGATTTTTACCGATCAGGGCTTTCGCCAGTGGTGAGTCAACACTAATATAGCCTTTTCTGGTATCGAGTTCGTCGGCACCGACGATGCGATAACAGACGTTTTCACCGTCGTCATCTTCCAGTGTTACCCAGGCGCCAAAAAACACCTTTTCAGTATTTTCGGGTATACGGTCAACAATTGTGACGTCTTCCAGCCTGTTGGTTAAATAACGCACGCGACTGTCGATTTCACGCAGCCGGCGTTTGCCATAAATATAATCACCGTTCTCGGAACGATCACCGTTTTTAGCCGCTTCGTGCACCACTGCGGTGACCTGAGGACGTTCGACCTTCCACAGTTGACGCAATTCATCGCGTAATTGTTTGGCGCCCTCACTGGTAATGTAGGGGCTGGAGGGTTCTCGGGGTGGTCGGTAGCGGCCCATCAATACGCTTAACGGTTCTCGCCGGAGGCTGCTGGCGTCGGTAGAGAAAAGCCAAAAACCTCACTGTAAAACTGTAGTTCTTCAAGCAAGGCTCGCTCGGTATTTTCAGCCTGCCGAAAACCATGGCCCTCGCCGCTAAAGGGAATGTATTTCACCTTGAGCCCTTTTTTCTCGAGTGATTCAACCATTGCCTCTGCCTGTTGCGGTGGTACAACTTTATCGTCGAGACCCTGAAAGAAAATCACCGGGCAATTTAATTGCTCGATGTGGTTGATGGGCGAACGCTGCTGATAGAGGGCTTGCTCGGTCGGGTAGGGGCCAACCAGCGTATCGAGATAGCGCGACTCGAACTTGTGGGTGTCGCGGGCCAATGTTTCAAGATCACCAATGCCGTAATAACTGGCACCGGCTTTAAACAGGTCGTGAAAGGCGAGGGCGGCAAGTACGGTATAACCCCCGGCACTACCGCCACGAATCATAAGGCGCTCGGGGTCGGCGAGACCCTGGTTTATCAGGTGTTGGGCACCGGCAACCACGTCATCGACATCTTTAATACCCCAGGCGCCGTCGAGGGCTTGTCGATAGGCTCTGCCATAGCCGGTACTGCCGCGATAATTCACGTCGAGCACAGCAAAACCCCGGTTGGTCCAGAACTGTATTTTCAGATTGAACCCGGTTGAGGTAGCACCCGTTGGCCCGCCGTGGCACATCACTAATAGTGGTGGTTTTTCATCCGGCGTGGCTTGTGAATAGGCTGTATTACAGGGCGGATAATAAAAACCGTGGGCCTCTTCGTTATTACTGGTTGAGTCACTGCTTGTAGAAAAACTGCTTGTAGAAAAAGTAATGGCCTGAGGCTGAGCGTAATTTTCCCTAGCGATGGGCAGG
>CAYWXW010000201.1:0-3927 GCA_964462265.1 uncultured Porticoccaceae bacterium
CTTATCAAGGTTCGGGCCTGTTGCTCAATATCGGCCCGTTTATCGCGCAGTTGCGCGGGGAACTTCACTTCGGCATAAACATCCTTGCCATGCATAAAGCGCAGTAAGCAGTGGGGCATTACGCCGTGCTTTACCTGCGACTCTGTACAAAGTAGTCCACCAGCGCCACCGGCGAAATCAATGTCAAAATCAATGGTTTCGTAAGGACTATAACCCCTCGGTGGCGCTTCCTGCCGCCACCATTGCTGGGGACGGCCCTCTAACCCGGCGAGAGTAATAGCGACGATCTCAGCAGAGGAGGCCGCTAGAAATGCTTCGATATTGTCTTCACCCATGGCACTAAAGTCTTCGACACTGACTTTAAGGCGAGCGACGCCAGCCCCAGTTTTTTGACAGTCTCGCGCATCGGCAAAATAGGTGCAGGGAATGCTAAACAACCAGCCACCTATCACGACAGGTACGGGCTTGGTGCTAAAAGTGTGTACTAAACCAAAACCAACACCCGGATACTTTTTATCGGCCCTGGCATCTTCTTCAGACAGCGCTTCTGGTGGCGGACTATTAAACATGCGCGCGGCATAAAGCAACTTTCGCAACTGATCACTTTGCAGGCTTTCACTGCGCTCGGCCTCTTCTTCGGGCTGAAAACCACAGGTCACCAGCACCCATTGCGTGCCCGCAGCAAAAACTTCAAAAATTTGCTGTCGGTAATGGAAATAGCCCGCGCCCATTGTCAGCGCCAACAAAAGCACAAAGGCCAGCCAGCGGAATTTATTTTGTCTGCTACGATTCATCAGCGTATTATCAAGTCCTAATATGTATTATGACAAGCACAGTATTCACTCCCACCCGATGAAGTAAAACGCCCCTATGAAAACCCAAACTCTTAAACGCGGACTACTCACCGCCGTATTATCTGTTGTTATTATCGGTGGCATTGCCCTTGTCGATTACCTGGTACAACTGGGTCGCAGTGAGGGCACGGTGCCTCCGGGCACTGAAGCGCAAATTGGCGGGGTGTTTTCATTAATCAATCAATTTAACGAGCCCGTTAACAATGAAAGTTATGCCGACCGCTATAAGCTCATTTTCTTTGGCTTTACTAACTGCCCCGATGTTTGCCCGACGACACTTAGCCGTATGACGCAGGCGCTCAATCAACTGGGGCCGCTCAACGATAAGCTCTACCCTCTGTTCATCACCGTTGACCCCGAGCGCGACACACCGGCACGACTCAAGGAATACGCCAAAGCCTTCGACCCACGCATTATTTACCTTACCGGATCCGCCGATGAAATTGCCAAGGTATTAAAAGCCTGGAAGGCGAACCGGGCAAAAATTGCCACGGACAAAGGCGAGGCCACAGAGGATAATTACTCGATGAGCCACAGCTCAGTGCTCTACCTGATGACCCCAGATGACAGGCTGGTTGACTCCTACAACTGGGAAATACAGCCCGACAAGATGGTCGAGTCAATTGGAAAACGCTTACGACAATAAAACGGGGCTACCTTACGCCCCGCTTTTTATCGCGCCGTTATTATCTGAATTCAGGCGCTCTTGTCATTTATAACGCAGCTGTCGAATGCGCTTACGACGACAAGTTGTGCTTAAAGCGCCACGCCGCAATGATATAAAGCACCCCGCCAATGAGCGCCATATTCAAGGCGGCTGGCCATAGCTCGGCAAAGCCAACACCCTTTAGAAAAACGCCCATGCAAATATCCATAAAATACTTAACCGGGCTGAGGTAGGCAAAGGGCTGCATAAAACTGGGCATGGACTCTATCGGGGTCATGGTGCCGGATAGAAAGAGGATGGGGAAGAGTCCGAAAAAGCACAGCAGTAAAGTCTGTTGCAGGGTTTTGGTAATCGACGCAATCAGCACGCCGATGGCAATGGCGCTGACCAGAAAGATAGCCATCAAGAAAACAAATAACAGTAAGCTGCCTTTTATCGGCACCCCAAACCACCAGATAATAAACAGGCTGGGGAAAAAGGCGAGAATGCCGACACCCAGGGTGGGAATTGTTTTGGCAAGAAACACCTCCCACACTCTGGTTGGGGTCACCATCAACTGGTCGATGGTGCCGACCTCTTTTTCGCGGGTAATTGAGGCAGCGGAGTGAATGGTGCCGACCATCATAATGGCGGCCACTATCATCGACAGCACCACGAAGGACTCCAGAGTTTGCGCCCTGTTATACCAGATTTGTACGGCCGGTCGCACGGTACTATTGGCTTGCGAGGTGTCCGGACTGAACTCCGCCTCAAAGTTTTTCACAATGGCAGCGGTGTAATCTTTCGCCAGTGAGGCCGCATTGGAATTCGTACCGTCGAGTAGTATTTGCAAACCCGGCGCTTCGCCGCGGCGCAGGTCTTGCTCAAAATTATTCGGCACCACCATGACATATTTGACTTTACCGCTGCGCATCCAGCTCTCGGCCTCTTCCTGATTAGCGGGATAACCAGCCACTTCAAAGGCTTCTGACAGGGTAAATTTATCAATTAAATTGCGACTGACAACAGTGCGGTCATGGTCAATCACCGCAATGGGCAGGTCTTTAACCTCGAAGGTCATGGCATAGCCACAGATCAGCACTTCCATGGTGTAGAGCCAGGCCACCACACCGAGAATGGTTTTATCTCGGGAGAACTGAATAACATCCTTGAGCATTAAGCTTTTAAGACGACTCCACATAATATGTTCTCCTAAAAAATCCCGATTTCAGTTAATTAACTAAGCCACTTTCTTCTTAAGCTACTTTTTTCTTAAAGATAGCCACCGCAGCAAAAAACACCCCGAGGGTGTAAATCAGTAAAAAGCTCAGGGGGCGAACCATTTCCGCAGGCCCTGCACCTTTGAGAATAATGCCCCGCGAGACATCGACAAAATAACGTCCGGGGAAAATATGCGTGTAAAGCTGCACCGGCTCGGCCATGGCGTATATAGGGAAGACAAAGCCAGAGAACAATATCGACGGCATCATGGTAATCACCAGTGCCAGCAATACGGCCAGCAATTGGCTATTGGTGATGGTCGAAACCAGCAGGCCAATACCGACATTGCAAAACACGTAAATGCCGCCCGCAATCGCCAAATAAGCAAGGCTGCCATTAAAGGGCAAACCAAACCAGTAATAGCCCAGCGCCACAATAGAGGCCAACTGTATGGAGGCAATAACGCCGTAGGGAACTAATTTACCCAGCAAAAACTCGGGTACGGTTAAGGGCGAGGCATAAATTTGCTGAATTGAACCACTCTCTTTTTCCCGCACAATAGCCAGGGTGGTGAGCAGCGGCGGGAAGGCGGCGATAATGACCGCATAGAGCCCGGACACCACATAAATCAAACTGCGCAAACTGGGGTTGTACCAAATGCGGGTCTGCACATCGATCAGCGACTCGTCCTTTTCTTCGTCAAAGCGCGACACAATGGTCATGCCGTAATTCAGTGCGACAAGCGCTGTCGCCGAGTAAGTGCCGTCGATAAGTAGCTGCACTTCCGGATTATTTTCCCGCCCCAACAAGGCATTAAAACCGGGCGGGATCACCAGCACCAGTTTGACCTCGTTGACCTCCATGGATTTGCGAATCTCCAGCTCGGAACTGTAGTTTCGCGTTAATTTGAAGTATTCGCTCTCGGCAAAGGCATCAATAAGGTGGGCGCTGGAGGGAGTTTGATCCTGATCGAGTACCCCCAGGCTGACGTTCTCCACCTCCAGAGAAATGGCGTAGCCAAACATAAACAACATCACCACCGGGAACAAAAAAGCCGTTGCCAGGGTAACGTGGTCGCGGATTATTTCACGGGTTTCTTTGCGCATAACCGCGTACAGACGATGCAGTTTCATTTAACGTGCCCCTCCGCTTGCCGCTTCTTTTTCCAGACGCGCATCTTCTATTTTGATATAGGCGAGAAACATA
>CAYWXW010000202.1:0-3897 GCA_964462265.1 uncultured Porticoccaceae bacterium
TGATGATGCGCAACACAACTTTTAGGTCACTGTTTTAGGTCACTGTTTCAGGTCACTACCGGTGCAAGTATCAGCAAGCCAGCAACTGGCTATCGAGGTCAGGGCCGATCTGAATGCATTATTACTGAACACCCAACGTACCAGTGATACCTTTGTGTGAGGAGTTGCGGGAAATTCCTAGCAGGGAGCGACTCAACAAGGCCGTTAATGAGAAGTAGGGAGAAAGGTCAACTACTGAACTGCACATACTCCCGCGCCAAAGGGACCACATCCAGATAAAACTCCATCAGACGTTTTGAATCCACTGGCGTAGTCAATACATCATCAGTAAGACTACCCTCGCAATAATCAATAACCATATTCAACACGTTACCCAGCTCACCAGAGCCGTCGAGCAGAGCCTGTTTAACCTCCTCACTAATGGGCAGCTCTTCCAGAGCACCATGTAGAGGAATACCCAACAGTGCATCAAGCCGAGAGAATAAGCCCACCATGAAATAGGTGGCCTTTTCAGTTTTTTTACCCAATTCAACGGCTAGCGCCTCACACATTAAGGCGCGCACTAAAGCAGATTCGAGAATATGGCCACTATCTTCACTAAAACTGCCCGCCATCACTACGTGCACGAGGCGAACCAGAGTATCGAGACCGAGGATAAACACAGTTTCATCAATCGAGGTAATTTCTCGCTCAAAACTGTACATCGCCGAATTGACGTAACGCAATAATTTATAACTCAGTGCCACATCGTGTGAAATCAGTTCAGTCAGCTTACTCACCTCGACATTCGGCTGATGCAACTTATTAGCAAGCTCGACAATAGCAATTTGGCTACCGCTTATTTTTCTGCCGCTAACAATTTTCGGATAAGAAAAGTAATAGCCCTGAAATAAATCAAAACCCATTGCCAGACACTGTTCGGCCTCACTCTCGGTTTCAACCTTTTCAGCCAGTAACTTGACATTGTATTGCTTGAGCTGGGCAATTTTTGTACTCAGTTGTTCAATACCGATATCGGCCACATCAAGTTTGATAATGTCGACTATTTTCAGAAAGGGCTCATGCACGGGGTCAAAAATATAATCATCGAGAGCCAGGGTATAACCCCGCTTTTTTAAGATGAGTAGAGCATCGATAACCTCTTCATCGGGCTCCACATGCTCGAGGATTTCAACGACAATATTAGAATTGGTTTCAGGAATAGGGTAGCTGCCGACCAGAAACTCCCGGGGCATATTGATAAAAGCTGGCTTGTCACCGACCAGATCCTCAAAGCCAATAGAGGTAAAAACATTACTCAGCAACTTCGCTGTCGCCAAACCATGGTCATCGACGTCAATATAGTTTCTGCTATCTGTGCGATAGAGCAACTCATAGGCAGAGACATTAAAGTCCCGATCATAAATTGACTGACGGCCCACATAGATTAAATCTGGCATACCACATCCCTAGCGGATTGGAGGTTTCAAGAACTGCTGCCAACCACGCCCAAACTGTAAAGCCAGCACATAGCAACGGAAAATCAACTAGCAATATAACAATAGATTTCTGCCGTTGCTGTGCACTGTTCGAAACTTCACACGACATTAACGCCATTCAGCCATAGGCTTTGGAGCGTGTAATCATGCGTTGCGCCTGGGTGTAATGGGGCTTATCCAGCATAATGCCGTCGAGACCGACAACACCCATATCGGGATTGGCTTCAAACACCTCAACCACGCGCCGCGACCACTCCAGTTGTTCAGCGGTAAACGAGAACGACTCATTAATGATATCGACCTGATTCGGGTGTATCGCCATCATGCAGGTAAAGCCCGCGCGGCGCGCACCCAGACAAGCATCGCGCAAACCGTCGTCATCTTTAAAGTCGGTGAACACCGTATTGCAGGGCTCGATACCGGCAGAGGCAGCCGCCGCCAAACACAAGCTGCGCGCCGTGCGGAACAGATCATCCCAGTTGCCGTCGGGCAGGCGATGGGTTTCAGCACCCACATCAGCAGAAAGGTCAAACTCACCCCAGCTGACGTAGGCCAGACGATCGCTACAGTCGGTCAAGCCGCCCATACTGAGTACGCCCTGACCGGTTTCTGTGCCGATCACCAGTATTTTGATATGACCGGCGGGCACGCCGTCCCGCGCTTCGAGGGCACTAATATAGTGGTCGAAACGAATCACATCCTCGCGGGTGCGATACTTGGGCAGCAAGATATAGTCCGGTGCACCACCGACAACAGCGGCGAGATCACCCAGGGTCATATCGCCACACAGGGGGTTGACCCTGACTAGCAGTTTTTTGCTGCGCGAACCCAGCGGGTTGGCATCGAGGTATTCCCGCGCCAGGCGACGGCCCTCGTCTTTACGACTCAGGGCAACGGAATCTTCCAGATCGAGAATCAAGCCATCGGCATTGGTGCCCGCACCTTTGGCAATTTTTTTCTCGCTGTCAGCGGGTAAAAAAAGCATTGATCGCATCAATATTCTCCGCGACTTAGTCTTTGGGGCGCGTAGCCATTAAGGCGGTGCGCTTGACGGTGGCAACCAGCTCATCGCGCTGATTAAAACCTTCGTGTAGGAAGTTGACGATGCCGGAGTCATTGCGCGACTTACTGATGCGCTTGTCCAGTACGGTCGTGCGTGCGCGAATGGTGTCGCCGTGAAAGGTGGGACGCGGGAAGGAGATATCCGTCATCCCCAGATTGCCCAGCGTGGTGCCCAGGGTCAATTCAGTCACCTGTACACCAACGACAAGCGCCAGAGTAAACATGCTATTAACGATGCGCTCACCGTAAATACTGTCTTTGGAAAACTCGGCATCGATATGCAGGGGCTGGGTATTCATGGTCAGACAGCTAAACAAGGTATTATCGTATTCGCTCACGGTGCGACGCACCTGGTGATCGAACACTGCGCCCTCTTCAAAATCTTCAAAATAGTAACCGGCCATCTCTCTTCCTCTTGCGAATGAATGTAAAGCTGAAATTGTAGCACCGGGAGGGCGCTGGATACGACTCGAGCCACACTAGTGTTTGCATATCTCGCCCTGCCCAGGCTTTTCTCGTAGTAAACTAAGCACCAATAATGAATTCACAACTCCACACGACCAACAACAGAGCCCAGCCATGACAGAGAACAGCACAGCCAAGCCCCTCACCTTTGATGAGGTGATTGAACAACGTAAATCCGTTCGCGGCTTCCTGCCCAGGCCCATTCCCAAAGAGGAGCTGCATAAAATTTTCGCACTCGCCCAACAGGCACCGTCAAACTGCAATATCCAGCCCTGGAATGTCGCCGTCGCCTCGGGAGAGTCCTGCAAAGCATTGCGCGATAAGCTCGTCGCCGCCATTGAGCAACAGGTAGCGCCCAATCCCGACTACTCCCGCACCGAGCGTTTCGAGGGCGTATTTCGCCAGCGCCAGGTCGACACCGCCGTTGAACTCTACAACAATATGAACATAGGCAGAGGTGATGCCGAGGGTCGTCAGTGGGCAATGATGCGCAACTTCGAGCTCTTCGACGCTCCCCATATAGCCTTTATTTCCATGCCAAAAATATTCAACGAGTCTGTCGCCATTGACGTCGGCATGTATGCCCAAACACTGATGCTGTCGATGACCGCCCACGGCATCGGCTCCTGCGCCCAGGCCAGTGTCAGCCGTTATCCCGATATTATTCGCGAGCACTTCGGGCTCGATGACAGCCTTGCCGTATTGATCGGCATCTCTTTCGGCTACGAAGATACAACGGTGCCAGCCAACCGCACCATCGTGCCCCGAGCCAATATTGAAGAAGAGGTGTTATTTTTAGAGTAGCACTAAGAATGAGTGACTTTGAGATTCCATAAATTACCAATCCAACTTTTTCTCAGCCATAAAAAACGCCGGCAACCTTTCAGATTAC
>CAYWXW010000203.1:0-3850 GCA_964462265.1 uncultured Porticoccaceae bacterium
GGCCGCCTGAAGATAAATCGCATACATCATCACCAGGGTGCCAGAAATTATCAGGTAGCGTAGGTTGAGCCGCCCGATATTCTTACCCACCATCATCATGCCAACGATGGGCAGTACGCTGGTGCCGGCCATCACCAGGCCCGACAAGGTGGCAGTGTAGCCCAGGGCCGACTGCATCCAGATAGGGTAGAGCACGGTGCTGGCAAAATAGGTGAAGTTAAAAATCACCCCCATAATGGAGGCCACTACAAACACAGGGATTTTAAACAAGCTGTAATCGATAATCGGGTGGGGCTCGCGACGCTCCCAAATCACATAGCCAATGAAGGCGATCACCGCGATGTTGAGCATTAAGCGAATATCCGCCGAGGCCAGCCAGTCAAGCTCGTGGCCCTTATCGAGCACCAGCTGAAACAGCAGTACCGTACTTGCCAATAGAAACATGCCCACGGCATCGACCGGCACTTTTTGTATCGGTGTCTCCATGTGGCTCATGCTGGTCCAAACGATCCAGGCGGCGAGAAAGCCGATGGGGATATTCAGATAAAAAATCCACGGCCAACCCACCGTATCGGTAATCACCCCACCCAACACAGGGCCGAGAACAGGGGCAATGGTCGAGGCGATACTCCACAAACCAATCGCCATGCCGTGTTTTTCGGGGGGGAATATACGCAGCAGTACGGTTTGGGATAGCGGCACAATTAAACCGCTCGACAAGCCCTGTAGAGCACGAAAGAACACCAGCATTTCCATACTACTGCTCATGCCACAGGCCCATGAGGTGAGCGAAAACATGACCACAGAAACGGAAAAGGTACGCACCTCGCCATAGCGTTTACACACCCAGGGCGTGAGTGGTAAGACAATCGCCAGACAGACACTGTAGATGGTCAGTATCCAGGTGCCCTGTGATGGCGACGCACCCAGCGTGCCGGAAATGGATGGCACCGCGACCACGGCAATGGTGAGGTCGAGCACGTTCATAAAATTGGCGGCAGTAATCGCAAATGCCGTAATCATTAAAGGGAGTCGCGGAATCTGCGCCGGGGGCGCGAGTGGAGCTGCTGTCATAGTTGGCCTGAGTCTCAATGCCAAATCTGACCTGGCCAACTCGAGGCAGCCAACAGAATAAAGTCTGGTATTGAAATCGGTAATTTATAATTTTAGAAGCTGGAAGACTAGCGGCAGTCCGTTGATAAGTCAACGGTTATTGTCAATCTGTTGACTTAAGTGCGAAGCGTGGCAAGGGAAGTGAGGGGTTTTTTAGAATTAAAGTGGTTGCGGGCATGGCCAAACAAGAGCCCAACAAGGCCAAAGAGTGAGCCGCCATCGAGTGACGACTCACAGTCTATGGATTAACGGCCAAAAACGCCCTTCTCTTTCATCGCCTGAATTTGCTCAGCCGTGAAACCCAGCTCGAGGGCGATACTCTCGTTATCAGCACCCAGCTCGGGTGCGGCGAAATTCACTTTTCCCGGCTCATTTTTAAACTTGATGGGGATACCGATATGCTCTCGGCCCTGCTCGTCTTCAATAATCATTTCCCGCGCGCGAATCTGTGGGTCATCGGCCCCCTCGCGTAAATTATTGACCGGTGCAAAGGCGGCCTCGACACCGTCAAACCAGACAACCCACTCGGCCTGAGTTTTCGTCAAAAAGGTTTCGGTGAGGAATTCTTTCACCGGATTTTGATTCGGCCCGGGAGGTGGCTCGCAGAAGGGGATCAAATCGGGGCGCTCCATTTTATTCAGCACCTCTATAGCAAAGTGCATTTCGGAAGCGCCGAGCACCACGTATTTATTGTCTTTGGTTTCGTAGATGTTATACATCGCGTAGCCACCCCAGGTGCGCTCTTCTTTCACCACCGGCGGTTTCTTCTCACTAAATACCGTGCCCATATTGTTGGGTACACAGGCGATCAGTGAGTCCATCATCGCCAGGTCGATATAGTCGCCCTCGCCTGTTTCCTTGCGCCGCAGCAGTGCCATCAGCACACCAGAAAGACCCATCATCGAGCAAAGCATATCGGCATTGGGAATGGCCGGAATCGCCGGCTTGCCGTCAAAACCTAAATTGACACTAAGAATACCGGCGTAAGCTTCGGTTGCTAAATCGTGGGCGGGCTTTTTAATATAGGGGCCAGTCTGGCCGAAGGCCGACAATGAGGCGTAAACAATACCGGGGTTGCGGGCCTTGATGGATTCGTAGTCAACACCCAAACGGGCGGCAACACCGGGGCGAAAGGCTTCAATCACCACGTCGGCAGACTCGGCCAGCTTAAGGGCCATTTCTTTGCCTTCGTCAGTTTTCAGATTGAGCTGAATACTTTTCTTGCCACGATGGGTATTGGAGAAATAGACCGTCATGCCGTCAATCTTGGGGCCAATTTCACGGTTCGGCTCACCGCCATTAATAGGCTCGAGTTTAATCACCTCGGCGCCGTGGTCGGCCATCATCTGCGTTAACAGTGGCCCCGGTAAAAACAGCGACAAATCGAGAACTTTAATACCTTCCAGTTTCATGCAATACACCTTCTTAAACGTAAGACAATAGAGCGAAGCGACAACGTGCCGGTGCAAAATTACGGAAACCTTGATTTAGGCAACCTTGGCCGGCATTCGGGGCGGCAAGGATATTAGCCCGTGGCCTATCTGTCTATGCCATACCCGGTTCTACTCAACAAAGCTTGCCCCCGAGTTTGCCTGGCAGAATTTGCAGCCCATTGCCCCAGCCCCTATGATAGCGGCAACTTATTCATGCCCCTTCACTCTTTTTAACGGGGGAAATCACTCAAGCCTTGCTGGGAGCAAATCGAGCCATGGCAATAGAAGCAGTACTTTGGGACTTCGGCGGTGTTATCACCTCCTCCCCTTTCGAATCCTTTAACCGTTTTGAAGAAAAAAATGGCTACCCGAAAGACTTTATTCGCGGTATTAATTCCACTAACCCTGAAACCAATGCCTGGGCGCAATTTGAATCCAGCCAAATGTCTGTAGAAGAATTTGACGGCGCTTTTGAAAAAGAATCCCGCGCCGCCGGCCATGCCATTACCGGCAACGAGGTCATCAAACTGCTCGCCGGTAATGTGCGCCCGCGCATGCTAGAAGTGCTAAAACGCTGTAAGCAGGACTATAAAATATCCTGCCTGACCAATAACGTGCGCGCCGGCAAAGGTCCAGGCATGTCCCGCTCGCCGGAAAATGCCGCAGAAGTTAAAGCCGCAATGAGCCTGTTTGACTACGTTATCGAATCGAGCAAAGAAGGCATGCGCAAGCCCCAGCCCGAGATATACCTACTCGCCTGTGAGCGCATGGGCGTCGACCCTGCCAATGTGGTGTATCTCGATGATTTGGGTATTAATCTTAAGCCTGCTAGAAAGCTGGGTATGACGACGATTAAAGTGCTGTCGCAAGATCAGGCAATTACAGATTTAAGTGCGGTGCTGGGCATCAAGCTTTAACAGCGCATCAAACTTTAACAGCACAGAAAGTCTAAACGCATCGCAGCCTAATCGTGTTTGGGTGCGATGCGTAAATGCTGCACTTTCTCGCCATTTTTCAAATGGCTCTCGAAAATCTCGTCGATATCTTCCTTGCTGTGGTAGCGATACCAGGTCTCGTTAGGGTAGACCACCATCACCGGCCCCAGGGCACAGCGATCGAGACAACCCGCACTGTTCACTCGTAAACCATCGGGGCCATTCAGCCCTTCTTCTTTGACGCGTTTTTTTAAATAGGCGCGCAGCTCGCTGGCGCGGTGGTCTTCACAACTGGCGCGGCCATCGCTGCGCTGATTGGTGCAGATAAAAACGTGCTGTTTAAAATATGACATTCGACCCTTCCCCTTT
>CAYWXW010000204.1:0-2516 GCA_964462265.1 uncultured Porticoccaceae bacterium
CCTCAAACCGCACGATTAGCTGATCGAGAAAGCTATCAGGCTCTGAGTAGAAAATATAATTCACACCGAAACCAAAAATATTCTCCGAGGCATAGGTGGGTATAAAGTCGGCACCGACATCACCCAGCAAACTCAGGAATGTATCAATATTAAGCGCCGCCTCTTCGGCATTAGTCACATAAATACCATTGGCAACGTCCGCATTGGGCATCATGCCGGCGGGAATAAAGGCCTGTTGAAAAAAGCCGCCCACAAAAGGGAAGTCATTGGCCAGGACATTTAAGGTTTCAACCCCATCGAGACCCGAGAGCGCCGCACCCACCATCCAGTCAGAGGAGTTGGTGGTGCCATTTCGTGGTCCTTCTTTACCACCTGCGGCGGGGAAATCGCCCCCTCCTGGCAGCAGACCCAGGTTTTCAAGTGCCGCCAGTGAGTTGACCTTGAAGGGCTGGCTTGAAAAGCCCGGGAACACCGCATCCATAGAGGTCTGGTTACTCGCCCCCCATTTGAAGATCGGGTCGGGGTTATGCCGAGAAACTGCAATAAAGGTTAAGCCCAGATCGCCGATCTGACCCTTTAAACGCATACCTACGTTAATTTTATCATCGACCTTGTCAAAACCTATATCGTTGCGAATCACATAGGGGGAATTGATAAACGCATACGACGATCCAACCCTTGGGTGAATAGTGGGCTGAAACATTTGCGCGTAGGCTTCAATCTCCCAGTCGTTATTGAGGTTATAACTGACCCGTACAGCCGGTGATGATATGCGCTCATCGGCATATTCTTCAGTCGCGGTATCGAGGAAAGAGTGGCGACGCAGATCCAGGCCATTGGGCACGTCCATAACGCGGAAAAAGATGGATTCACCCCAGGCAATTTGCTGATTACCAATCCGCATCCAGAAAGGGCCGTTCTGGTAATCGAGATAGGCTGAGGGCAGGTCAATCATAAAATTGTCATCGCACACCTCTAGCACCGAGGCACATTTACCGTGAAGATCAACCTTAAAATTATTATCGTCACCACCATCTTCAAAGCTAGAGGGCACGGTGTAAGTGTTTTGAACATCGGCCATGTAATAACCACGCACTTTAACGAAAGCAGACCAGTTTTCGTTAAAATTCATATGGAAGTCGACCTCTGCCCGGGTCGCCATCAAATTCCAGTCATTGCTTTTGTCGAGATTCGGTTTTGAAAAGCTGGTTGGCAAATCGGTATTTGCTGGCGCCGGCAGCCCCAAAGCCGCTGCTGTTTGCGCTCTCAAGCCATCCCATACCGCTTCTGCGCGGGGGTCCCCTGAAGCAGTATTTTCCAGGGTACCCACACCGCCTTTATAGATATCAGGGCTACCCCTTTGCCAGAGATTGTCTTTACTACCGATGCTATAAGACATTTCCTGGCGGATAAAGCCCGCCACTTTAAGATTAAATGCATGGCTTGTGCTGGTCGATGCCAGAAGACCGATAGTCAATGCAGAGCCGACGACTTGTAGAGGCTTTATTGGTGTATTCATCACTCTCGTGCTCTTTGAGCCATGCCTTACTGGTTTTGGATTTAGCCATAGGGATGATTACGCAATTCCGTTACAATTCACTGCCGAAGAGAAGACCTATTCTATGACACTTTCCAACGACGACAAAAAACACTTGCGCGGCATCGCCCACAAACTCAAACCGGTTGTCACTATTGCCAGCAAGGGCTTGACGGACAACGTAGTGGCAGAGCTGAATCGCGCCCTCAATGACCACGAATTAATTAAGGTGAAAATTAGCCTCGGTGATCGCGAGGCAAAAAAAGCCACTATTACCCAGGCCTGTCAACAACTGCAGGCCGAGCTTGTGCAAACCATTGGCCATGTCATTGTTCTTTATCGCCAGGCCGACAAACCCAATCCGAAGTTATCCAATCTATTGCGCAAAGGCAGCTAATACACAGAGCCAGCCACTAACGTTCGGGGTTTCAGACCAATACTATTGTGGGCATTAATTTCCCAACCCACTGAAAATTGCACCAAAAAAAATACCCGCGTCTCACAACGTGGGTATTTTTTTAACACTGTGATTTGAACTCACCGCAAAGGCCCTGTTTAGCAGGCCCTTGCGAGCATTCAGCATTAAAACTGATAGGTTAAACGCACAGTCAAATCATCGGAGTGATCGAAAGGCTGCAAGCTGCTACTACGGTTGCCGTCGATAAAGTTGGCAAACATTTCGATCGTCCACTCTGCGCGTGGCTTATAACGCACGGCTGGCTGGATCATATGACCGCCCTCCATGTCATAAAGAATCGACATATCAACGCGCCAAATCAAACCGGGCAAGGGCTGCTGGAAGGCAAAGACCAGTCCGTCCCAACCGCGATCCTGCTCACCGCCACCGGGGCGCTTGTGGGTTGAACCACCCAGGCCGCTGAGATGACGCTCAAGCAGGTCGGTCTCTTTTCTGTGCATCCACTGGAAGACAAAGAAAGTCGCAGGAAAGGCATCGCTAAAGCGGTGATACTTCTCCAAT
>CAYWXW010000204.1:2610-3835 GCA_964462265.1 uncultured Porticoccaceae bacterium
ACTTCTTGTCCGGCGTATAAGAAGCTTCAAAGCGCACGACCAGTTGATCCAGGAGGGTATCCGGCTCAGCGTAAAAGATATAGTTAAAGCCAAAACCGAAAACATTCTCTGAAGCGTAATGGGCATCTAAATTACCACTCAGACTGTTCAAACGCTCGCCTGAAACAGGGTCAATGATCGGCTGCGCAAAGAACAACTCGAGGAAATCAACCGTATTGATACCATTGGGGCCACCACCTTCTACCGTGGTAAGAATATCGCCATTCGCGTCAGGCACGAGACCCAGGCCTTGAGTGAACGCAGCGATCCAGGCCCAGTCGTCGACCAGTCCGTTAATCAAATCCGTACCATCAGAACCTGAGATAGAAGAAAGATAAGACCATTCGTCGGGATTCGTGGTACCTATCCCGCCGGCTTCAAAAATAAAAGGCTGTGTTTCAAAGCCACAAAAAGCCTTATTCGCTGCGGGTACCGCCGGATCATTACAAACCGCTTCGGGTACAAGCACCTGCCCACCAGCACCTAAGTCAAAAATGGGGTTGGCATTATGTTGACTAATGGCGAAAAATTGTACGCCGAGGTCACCAATCTGGCCGCGCAGGCGAATACCGGCATTGATATTGTCCTGCACGCGATCGTAGGCTTCTTCGTAATTCTGGTTAAAGCCATTAGTGATAATGTTGTAGGGGGTGTAGTTATTAGGCAACACCGTAGGCTGGAACATTTGCGCATAGACTTCAATTTCCCAGTCCTGAGCAAAGGTCATGCTAGCCCGTATGGCCGGTGCAGCAAGACGCTCATCGGCATACTCTTCGGAGCCGTAATCGAAAATGAAGTGGCGGCGGTAGTCAAGGCCGTTAGCCTGATCGGCAACCCGGAAGAATAAAGACTCACCCCAGGCAATTTGCTGCTGTCCAATGCGCACCCAGTAGGGGCCTTTAGCCCAGTCCAGATACAATGACGGCAGATCGATCATGTAGTTATTGTCACTCATGGACAAATAGGTGGCTTCGTTGCCGTGCACTTCCATATTGAAGTGATTGACCCGCCCACCCTCGCCGTCAATAAAAGCGCTGTCATCAACGTCTTTAAACACATCCGGCTGGTAGTAGCCACGAACGCGCATAAAGGCCGACAGATTATTCGTCAAATTGACCTTAACATCAAGCTCTGCCTTGGTAGCGAAGACGTTCCAGTCGTTGTCCTTTGACTTGTCTTCTTTAAA
>CAYWXW010000205.1:0-3824 GCA_964462265.1 uncultured Porticoccaceae bacterium
GCCGTCGGGGCGTAAAGCCTGAATACAGACATGGTCGGCACCGTTTTGCCAGTGCGCTTCAAGGCGCTTTAGAATCGTCGCCTCGTCACCCCAGGCGACAATGGCGTCGACCAGTCGGTCACTGCCACCGTGTTCAAAATCATCGACAGTGAAACCGAGAGTTAGCAGATTATTGCGGTAGTTTTCAAGGCCGAGGTACATGGCCATAAATTTGCGCGCGATGGCTCGGGCTTCGCTGGGGTCTTTTAATAGCAATACTTTTTGTTCGGGGGCGAGGAATTTACCGGGGCCGATAATTGCTCGGGCGCGGGCGGTGTGTTCGGGAGTGACAAAATAGGGGTGAGCACCGTCGCTGGCACTGCCTGCCAGACCGAGCATTTTTTCACGCAGTGCCGCGAGCACAACCATGCCCTGTTTTGCCGGCGGTGGTGCGGTGTACATGGCAGCGTTCATGGCTTCAAGATAAGCGCGCATGGTGCTGACGGGCTTGCCGTAGTCGTGGCTACGAATAGCGCTAACCAGCTCCCGGTGGGAGACGCCGAGGCCGAGAATTAGTCGCCCGCCGCTGAGTTCGTCAACGGCATTGCGCGCCGAGGCCATCGCCATGGGGTCGCGGGCGTAAACATTGGCGATGCCGGTGGCGAGGTAGAGCTTTTCGGTTTCGCTGGCCAGCATGGTGATGGTGACAAAGGGGTCGCGGCCAAAGGCCTCGGGTACCCACAGGGTTGAATAGCCAAGTTGTTCTACAGTCTGGGCGAGTTCAATGCATTGTTTGTAGTCGCAGGCATCGAGGAAGCCCCAAACGCCGAGTTTGCCAATATCAGATGCTTTCATGATTGGACGGTTTCTCTGTGGTTTTTTATTTGGCACCCAGTCTACCCTTTGCCAATCGTCGATTTCAACGGCTCAGGACTTTGATGAAGTGCTGAGTGAAGGCAGATGAGCTTGCACGGATGAGAGTATTTCCTTTCGCTTGGACCAGTGGAGTAGACTGGGGGAAACTACAATCACTACTTTTGAGAACATCGCAATGATAAATATAAAAACGGCCAGCTCTGAGCAAATGGGCAAACTACTGCCTTACCTGAAAGTCTTTTCTTCATTGAACGAGAAGGTTTACCGCCTTACTAATGGACGGATTCTCGGCAAATTGAATGGCTATGATGTTTGTCTGGTGACCATGACCGGTGCAAAGTCGGGTAAGCAACGGGTGATTCCGCTAATGCACGTACCCTACAAAGAGGGGGTGATTATTGTTGCATCCCAGGGTGGTGCACCGAAAAACCCTGTCTGGTTTAATAATTTGGTGGCCAACCCCGACATTGAGGTGCAGTACAAAGCGAAGAAAATGAAATTGCGAGCGCGCCGCGCGGATAACGAAGAAAAGGCCGCTGTATGGCCCGTTTGTTGTGAGCACTACCCCGATTACGATATTTACCAGAATCGAACCGGGCGCGATATTCCGGTGTTTGTATGCGAGCCACGCTAGCTAATGCTTGCATTCAAATAAACCATAGCTTCACCGGAGGAGGAAGGAGTCCCGGTGAGTTGTGCCTATTTTGATAGAGGTTTTCTATAGAGGCTTCTTGTACAAGCTTCAGTAATCGTCGCTGCTAAACACAGATTCTGGCTCAATATCTCTGAGCGGGTCATCCATCGGAGCCATGGTAAAGGCTCTGTCGGGATCGGCGCCATCTTCTTGGGCCAGTTCGTAGGGCGCGCTCCAGTCCTCTGGGGGCTGGGCGGGTAGTACCAGCATTTGGTACCAGGTGTCGTAGTCAAACTCACCAATTTCACCGTCGGCGTATTGAATATCTATGCAATCGCCTTCTTCGTCTAAAGCGACAACCTCAAAGATTTGATTTTCTTCGATGTCCTGATACCAGGCACCAATGACCGGTAATTTCCTGCTCATATTTTCTCTCCTGTGTGCGCGGTGATTCCAAGATAGCACTGCCAAAACTTGATGACACCAGTATTTCAATAGGCGCAAACACGGCTATTTCGGAGTAAAAGAATATACAAGTTGATGCTTCGTATGTAACTTGCTGATATGTATAAACATGTTTGAAATCAATAATTCATCATTAATTGCCAGTGGGAATATCAGCAAAACTGTAAATGCGCAATCTGTCTAATACGCTTTGTTCGGGGGAAAGCCATTGACAATTATTGGCAGCGTTTCTATTGTCCGGGCCACTAATTAGCGATGGATGACGATAATGGCTCCAGGCCCCTTGATGCTCGATCTGGACGGTACTTCTCTTAGCGATACCGAGCGCGATTTACTGACACAAAGCCCGGTTGGCGGCGTGATTTTTTTCGCGCGCAATATCAGCTCCAAGGAGCAATTTATGGCCTTGACGGCGGAAGTGTCTGCCCTGCGGCCCGAATTGCTACTGGCGATAGATCAGGAGGGCGGTCGCGTGCAACGCTTGCGTGATGGCTACACAATTTTGCCAGCGATGCAGAGGTTGGGCACGTTGTTTGTCGAGGACAATACACGTGGCGCCGAGCTGTTGCACAATACGGGTTGGTTGCTGGCCGTTGAGATGATCGCCAGTGGTCTCGACTTTAGTTTTGCCCCAGTGCTCGATCTCGATAGCAGTCATTGTGAGGTGATTGCCAATCGCTCTTTTTCCCTCGACCCCACTATTGCCAGTGCTGCGGCGGGCTTTTTTATCGAGGGTATGGCCGAGGCGGGAATGGCGGCGACGGGCAAGCACTTTCCCGGCCACGGTGGCGTGACGGCAGATAGTCATCTGGAGATACCCTATGACTCGCGCAGCCTCGAACAACTTCAGGCGCGGGATCTGCTTCCCTTCAAAGCGCTAAGCTCTAAACTGCAGGGGATTATGCCGGCCCATATCGTCTTCCCCGAGGTTGATAGCAAAGCCGTCGGCTTTTCGTCGTATTGGCTACAGAGCATATTGCGCGAGGAGCTGGCTTTTGAAGGTGTTATTTTTAGCGACGATTTGTCGATGAAGGGCGCTGATCAATTGGGTTCCTACGCCGAGAAAGCTGAAGCCGCATTGAGTGCCGGCTGCGATATGGTGCTGGTGTGTAATAATCGGCAGGGCGCACTGGAGGTGCTCGACTTCCTGCGCAGCGGTGCACAACCTTTTGCATCGCCGCGCTTGCCCTTAATGAAGGCACAACAGCAATGGCAGTGGACGGAGCTGATGAATGATCCGCGTTGGTTGGCAACACGAGAGGCTCTGGCCGCATTCAATTGATTTTGGCAAATAGTGTGTCCACCTTGCATTAAAAGGTGTGGTTTATGGCTGATAAATATTGAGGTAGCAATAAATGTTTGAAAACTTTGAAAGCTGGTTGATAGAGATAACAGGCACGGAATCAACCTGGTGGTTTCAAGTTTTTCTGGTGGTTTTTGCCTCGCTTTTATTGGGCTATATTGCCAGTCGATTTTTTAATCGTATTGCAACCCATGCCGCTGCGACAAAAACCCTGTGGGATGATGCCCTGATTGAGGCGGCGCGCAAGCCTTTCGTGTGGTTGGTTTGGGTGCTGGGCGTTAATATCGCGGCGGGTATAGCCGCTAGGGCGGTCGACTCGGGCTGGTCGGCGTTAATCGAGCCCGCTAATCGCGTGGCGGTTATTCTTCTGTTGGCGGTGTTCTTATTAAATTTCGTCAAGCGCGCGGAAAGTAATCTGGTCGATCCCGCTTATTTAAAAGAACCCCTCGACACCACCACTGTCAAGGCAATGGGTAAATTGCTGCGAGCCTCCATTATTATTTCCGCCGTGTTAATAGCCATGCAAATGTTTGGTTTTAGTATTTCCGGTGTGCTGGCCTTTGGTGG
>CAYWXW010000206.1:0-2450 GCA_964462265.1 uncultured Porticoccaceae bacterium
GTCGATCACTCGCTGGCAGTGGAAGCCGCTGGTTTCGATAAAGACGCCTTCGCTAAAAATCGCGCCATTGAAGACCGTCGTAACGAAGACCGCTTCCACTTTATTAACTGGACCAAAAAGGCCTTTAAAAACGTCGACGTGATTCAGCCCGGCAACGGCATCATGCACCAAATTAACCTCGAGAAAATGTCGCCGGTGATTCAGTCCCGCGACGGCGTGGCCTTCCCCGACACATTGGTCGGCACCGACAGCCATACCCCCCACGTCGATGCTCTGGGTGTTATTGCCCTGGGTGTGGGTGGTCTTGAAGCCGAAACCGTCATGCTGGGTCGGCCCTCCTATATGCGCCTGCCCGACATTATCGGTGTCGAGCTGACCGGCAAGGCCCAGCCCGGTATTACCGCCACCGACATCGTGCTGGCGCTGACTGAATACCTGCGCAATGAAAAAGTGGTTTCCTCCTACCTTGAGTTCTTTGGCGAAGGTGCCGCTAATTTGAGTCTGGGTGACCGCGCGACTATTTCGAATATGACACCTGAGTTTGGTGCATCGGCCGCGATGTTCTACATCGACCAGCAGACCATCGACTATTTGACGATCACCGGTCGCGACGCCGAGCAAGTGAAACTGGTTGAGACTTACGCCAAGCAAACAGGTCTCTGGGCCGACAGCCTGAAAACCGCCGTTTACCCCCGCGTGTTGAGTTTTGATCTCTCTACCGTGGTGCGTACCATTGCCGGGCCATCGAACCCCCATGCCCGCGTGCCAACCTCTGAACTGGCCGCCCGTGGCATCTCTGGAGTGGTTGAAAACGAAGAGGGCCTGATGCCCGATGGCGCAGTAATTATTGCCGCTATCACCAGCTGTACCAATACCAGTAACCCGCGCAATGTTATTGCGGCAGCATTAATTGCCCGCAACGCCAATAAGCTGGGTTTAACCCGTAAGCCCTGGGTGAAAACCTCCTTCGCCCCCGGCTCAAAAGTCGCCCAGCTGTATTTGGAAGAGGCGGGTTTACTGCCAGAGCTGGAAAAACTTGGCTTTGGCATCGTCGGTTTTGCCTGCACCACCTGTAACGGTATGAGCGGTGCGCTCGACCCGGTGATTCAGCAGGAAATTATCGATCGGGATTTATATTCAACCGCCGTCCTGTCGGGCAACCGCAACTTTGATGGCCGCATTCATCCCCACGCCAAGCAGGCCTTTTTGGCATCGCCGATAAAGATGGCAAGGCCATTACTCTGAAAGATATCTGGCCCAGCGACGAAGAGATCGACGCGATTGTCGCCGCTAGCGTTAAGCCTCAGCAGTTTCGCGATATCTACATCCCCATGTTCGATATCACCGAAGAGATGGGCGAGCAGATCAGCCCACTTTATGATTGGCGCCCACAGACCACCTATATTCGCCGCCCCCCTTATTGGGAAGGCGCACTGGCCGGTGAGCGCACCATGAAGGGCATGCGTCCTCTGGCGGTGCTGGGTGACAACATCACTACCGATCATTTGTCCCCCTCGAATGCTATTCAGCTCAACAGTGCTGCCGGTGCCTACCTGCACAAAATGGGCCTGCCCGAGGAAGACTTTAACTCCTACGCCACTCACCGGGGTGACCACCTGACAGCCCAGCGCGCCACTTTCGCCAACCCCAAGCTGTTTAATGAAATGGTGCAGGAAAACGGTGAAACCAAGCAGGGCTCGCTGGCCCGTATTGAGCCGGAAGGCAAAGTCAGCCGCATGTGGGAAGCCATTGAAACCTACATGGAGCGCAAGCAGCCGCTGATTATTGTTGCCGGTGCCGACTACGGTCAGGGTTCATCCCGCGACTGGGCGGCCAAGGGTGTACGTTTAGCGGGTGTTGAGGCGATTGTCGCCGAAGGCTTTGAGCGTATTCACCGCACCAACCTGGTCGGCATGGGTGTTATGCCACTGGAATTTAAAGTCGGTGAGAATCGCAAGACCTACGCCATCGACGGCACCGAGACTTTTGATGTTATCGGCAAGGCCAGCCCCCGTGCTGACCTGACATTGCGCATCAACCGCAAGAACGGAGAAAGTATCGACGTGCCAGTAACCTGTCGCCTTGATACGGCTGAAGAAGTATTGGTCTACGAAGCGGGCGGTGTGTTGCAGCGCTTTGCTCAGGACTTTTTAGAGTCTTCAGCTGCTAGCTAAGGGCTGGCCTTTTAATATAGCAACGCTGAATAACTCGGCGTTGCTATATTGTAATTATCGCTCGTTCCAGACATACAATCGTTTTCGAATCATTAAAACTTTAGATCAGGATTAATAGCCATGGCTCATGCACCGCAAATAAAAGTCCCTGCCACCTACATGCGTGGCGGCACCAGCAAAGGTGTTTTCTTCAGCTTGAAAGACTTGCCCGAGGCGGCACAAGTCGCCGGTGCGGCACGTGACGCCTTATTACTGCGTGTCATTGGCAGCCCCGAC
>CAYWXW010000206.1:2487-3807 GCA_964462265.1 uncultured Porticoccaceae bacterium
GGCCAGGTCGCCATCGACAAAGCCTTCGTCGACTGGAGCGGCAACTGTGGCAACCTCACCGCCGCAGTCGGTGCCTTCGCCATCAGTAATGGTTTAGTCGATGCCGATCGCATTCCTGCTGACGGCATTGCTGTTATCCGCATTTGGCAGGCCAATATTGAAAAAACCATTATCGCCCACGTACCCATGACAGCCGGTGCAGTACAGGAGACCGGCGACTTTGAACTCGACGGTGTCACCTTCCCGGCGGCCGAAGTGCAGGTCGACTTTATCGACCCCGCCGATGGCGACGGTGCTATGTTCCCCACTGGCAATGTCGTTGACCAGCTAGAAGTACCCGGCGTGGGCAGCTTTAAAGCCACCATGATTAACGCCGGTATTCCCACCATCTTTTTGAATGCCGATGAAATCGGTTACACCGGTGCCGAGTTGCAAGAGGCCATTAACGGCGACCCCGCAGCGCTGACACGCTTTGAAACCATCCGCGCCCACGGCGCGATTCGTATGGGTTTAATTAAAGACGTTGACGAAGCCGTTGCCCGCCAGCACACACCCAAGGTCGCCTTTGTTGCACCACCTTGTGACTATGTTTCATCCAGTGGTAAAGAAGTGACCGTGGCCGATATCGACCTGCAAGTGCGCGCTTTGTCGATGGGTAAACTTCACCACGCCATGATGGGTACAGCTGCTGTTGCCATTGGCACGGCGGCGGCCATTCCCGGCACATTAGTTAACCTTGCCGCCGGTGGTGAAGCCCGCGATGCCGTGCGCTTTGGGCACCCCTCCGGCACCTTGAAAGTCGGTGCTCAAGCGAGCCAGGTTGATGGTGAATGGGTGGTGAATAAGGCGAGTATGAGTCGTAGTGCGCGGGTGTTGATGGAAGGGTGGGTTCGGGTGCCTGGGGATGTTTTTTAAGGAGTGTTTTTGCAACACGCGACTGAATTAGCGCCCCGTTAGAGTAAGTTGCGTGATTATCTTAATTGATGCCATGATTGCGAAACAGTAATTACAAGCCGCTCTGCAATCTATTGGAAACGTGGCCGCTGCCCAATTTTGGAGGAATCTATGCAAGCAGTTAAACAGGATGCTCTACGCACCATTAATCAACTGCCCGACAGTGCCGACATGGAAGAAATCATGTATCGCCTGTACGTGCTCGATAAAGTCCGTAAAGGGCAAGAAGCCGTTGAGCAAGGTCAAACCCTTAATAGTGAAGCTCTACAGCACGAGATAGATACATGGTGATTTGGTCGCAGCCCGCGAGGGCAGACCTTAAACACATCTATGATTTTGTTGCAGAGGATTCCATATTTTATGCCA
>CAYWXW010000207.1:0-3781 GCA_964462265.1 uncultured Porticoccaceae bacterium
GTATAAACCTGCACCAGGCTGGCCCCGGCATTGATCTTGTCACAGGCATCCGCGCCGCTGGCGATACCGCCCACACCGATAATCGGCAGTGCGCCATCAAGCTCTTTCGCCAGTTTGCCGACCACTTGTGTGGCGCGCTCGCGCACCGGCCAGCCGCTTAAGCCGCCCGGTTCACCCGCTAGTGGTGAGCGTTTTACCAGCTCCCTGGACAAGGTGGTATTGGTGGCAATAACGCCGTCTATACCGTGTTTAATGAGTTGGCGCGCCATGTCGGCAATTTGCTCGTCGTCTAAATCGGGGGCAATTTTTAATGCCAGCGGCACATAGCGACCCTGTTCATCGGCGAGGCGAGTCTGGGTTTGTTTAAGCGTTGCCAGTAGTTCGTCGAGTTGTTCGGCGTGTTGCAAGTCTCTCAGGCCCGGGGTATTGGGCGAGGAGATATTGACCGCAATATAGTCGGCATAGGCATAGACCTTTTCCATACAGAGGCGATAGTCATCGCTGGCCTTCTCGACGGGGGTATCAAAATTTTTGCCGATATTGATGCCCAGCACACCCTTAAACTTGCGCTCGCGCACCTGTGCCACCAGATGGTCGACACCCAAATTATTAAAGCCCATACGATTAATAATGGCCTGATATTCGGGCAGGCGAAACAGCCGAGGCTGGGGGTTGCCCGGCTGTGGCCGAGGGGTGATGGTGCCGATTTCAACAAAGCCAAAACCCAGTTCAGATAGCGCGTCGAAGTAGTCGCCGTTCTTATCGAGACCCGCGGCTAAACCAACCGGGTTGGGAAAGGTGAGGCCCATTGCCTCCACCGGCCGGGGCTCGGGTTTGGGCAGGTGTTTCAACAACCCCAAACGCGACGACAGGGCAATGGCATTTAAAGAGAGATGATGAGAGGTCTCGGTGGGTAGTAGAAATAAAGCTCTGCGCGCTAGAGAATACATAGTGACCTCAGGTGTATATTGCCGACTGATTTGCCCAGCTGCCGATCCAATAGCAGACCCGAAAAACGTGCCGCTTCTCGATGAAGATCAACAGGGCGGCAAGGATAAGCCAAGGTAGCGAGCAAGTCATCAACACCGGGCGTTAAAAGCAGCTAATGAACCTATCGTCGCACACCCTGTCCTAACGTTGGCGGGGTAAAAACCTTTGCCCCGGCGCTGGTAAACATTACAATCGACCCCATAATAACCGTTGCCATTCGACCTTTTAACAGAGCCCAAACAAGTTGCCCATGAGTGTATCCGCGCAGATCCAGTCTTTACTTTCCTACCTCAATCAAACCATCGTCGGCCAGGAGCACCTCGCTCAAAGGCTGGTTATGGCGCTGTTGGCCGATGGCCACTTGCTGGTCGAAGGGGCGCCCGGCCTCGCCAAAACCAAAGCCATTAACACGCTGGCCAAAGGTATTGATGCCGACTTTCACCGCATACAGTTCACCCCGGATTTATTGCCTGCCGATGTAACGGGCAGCGATATTTACCGCCCCGAAAATGCCAGCTTTGAATTTCAGGCCGGGCCTATTTTCCACAACTTGGTGCTGGCTGATGAAATTAACCGCGCCCCCGCCAAGGTGCAGTCAGCCCTGCTTGAAGCCATGGCCGAGCGACAGGTGAGTATTGGCAATAAGATTTACCCCCTGCCCGAGCTGTTTCTAGTAATGGCGACACAAAACCCCATTGAGCAAGAAGGCACCTATCCCCTGCCCGAAGCCCAGCTCGACCGCTTTTTAATGCATGTCACCGTGGGCTACCCCGACGCCGCTGCGGAGCGAAAAATTCTCGCCCTGGTCAGGGACGAAGCCTCAGGCAGTACCAGCGCCCCTGGCCCTGAAATCGATCAGGCAACATTATTCGCCGCTCGCAAAGAAGTGCTCGGCGTGCACATGGCCGCCAATGTTGAGGAGTACCTGATTCAACTGATTCAGGCCACGCGCCAGCCCTTGAACTATGGCGAGCAACTCAATAACTGGCTCGACTACGGTGCCAGCCCGCGAGCAACCATTGCGCTAGACCGTTGCAGCCGCGCCAATGCCTGGCTCGACGGCCGAGATTTTGTCACGCCCGATGATATTCGCGCTGTCGCCCACGACATCCTGCGCCATCGCTTGATCCTCAGTTTTGAGGCCGAGGCCAACGGCATTACTGCCGACCATGTGATCGACACCCTGCTCGCCAACGTTGCCTCAGCTTAAACCCGCAGTGCCAATGCAGTTGATCAGCATTAACGAGTGTCGGGCCGTTGCCAACTAAGCCATCTATAAGCACAGGGGCTGTTAACACTGGCCCCTCGTCGAGCCCACCGGCCAGTGTCGTCGCCTCCATCGCCGATCTCGCCAAACTGCGCTTTGCCGCACGGGAGTTAACGCTGTTCCCCCAGCGCCCCGTAAAAAGCGCACTGAACGGCACCCGCAGTTCGCGCTTTCGTGGCCGCGGCATGGACTTTGACGAAGTGCGGCCCTACCAGCCCGGCGACGATATTCGCTCCATCGACTGGCGCGTAACCGCCCGCACCACCAGCCCCCACACCAAGATATTTCGTGAAGAGCGTGAACGCCCGCTAATGGTGATTTGCGACCTGCGCCAAACAATGTTTTTCGGCTCGCGGCGTTTGAAGTCAGTGTGCGCCAGCGAGATTGCCAGCCTGTTGGCCTGGGCCGGCCTCAATGCCGGCGAACGCATTGGCGCCCTGGTGTTCGGCCCCGACAAGCAGCGCGATATTCGCGCCCGCCGCAGCCAGCATAGTGTGTTGCAACTTATTCAAGCCCTGCACGAAACCAGCATGGCGCTGTTGCCACAGGAAAAGTCGCAAGCAAGGCAAACATCATCGCCAGAGAAAAGTGAAAGTTATAGCCTCAGTGAAATTCTCGAAGACACCCGCCGCGTTGCTCGCCCCGGCACTAGCTTAATGATCATCAGCGACTTTCACGATCTCGACGCAAGCGGCGAACGCCATCTGTTTGAGCTAGCCCGCCACTGCGACCTCAGCCTTTTCCACATACATGACAGCCTCGAAAGCCAACTGCCCCCACCCGGGCAATATCAGGTTTATAACGGCGCCCAGCGTTTCTTATTGAACGCGGCCAAAGCCAGCCTGCGCAGCCGTTTTGAGCAGCGCTATCTCGATAAACAACAGCACCTGCAAAATACCGCCTTGCGCCTCAAACTGCCCTTGCTGAGTTTCTCGACCGATCAACCCGTGCTCGACACCCTGCGCCTGGCCTTTGCCAAACAGGGGCGGCGCAAACGCTAATGAATAATCCAGCGCTCGAGCAACTCAGGGATATTCACCTGCCCCAGGCTGTGCACTGGTGGCCGCCTGCCCCCGGCTGGTGGATAGTCGCGGCCCTGATTTTAACCTTAACCATCTGGCTCAGCCGCTATTTGCAGGCGCGCTATCGGCGTCAATATTTTCGCAGTGAAAGTCAGGATTTGCTGAAAAAAATTTGGCAGGACTATCAGCAGAAGCATGAGCAACAGGCTGAAAACACAGCCAACGCCGACCGTGACTTTATCGAGAATACCTTGGCACTGCTGCGCCGAGCCGGTAAAACCGCGCAGCTATCAACTGGGAACAACAACGAAGACCAGCTTGAAGAGCACCTTCAATCCATGCCCAGCCCCGCTCTGTTACAGGCACTCGATGAACATAGCGCTGGCAAGCTCTCTGCCGCACTGCCTTTGCAGGACATCAACGAGCGTTTATACCGCGCTGAAAGTAAGGCGCTGAGTCCAGAGCAGGCCCAGTGTTTTTACTCGGTTGCAAAAAACTGGCT
>CAYWXW010000208.1:0-3650 GCA_964462265.1 uncultured Porticoccaceae bacterium
CCTCCGTAAAGCGCTGGGCATTGGGTTCCGCCAGGGCGGCGCTCTCAATACTGTCTTTATCGGCATCGGCGGGCAGGACAATCTCGCCGCGCACTTTTCCGTTGACCTGTACCATTAATTTGATACTGCTTTCGATCAGGGCGCTTGCGTCAACCTCGGGCCACCTGGCATCAAGTACAGCTGCGTCGTGGCCAAATTCATTCCAGAGAGTGTGGCAGATGTGTGGCGCGATGGGAGCCAGCAAGAGTACGGCGGCCTCCAGTGCTTCCCTTTCAATGGCGATGAGTTGCGGTGCGTCGTCGGCCAGGCGGGTTAGCTCGTTGAGCAGTTCCATCACTGCAGCGATGGCGGTGTTGAAAGTCTGGCGGCGACCGTAGTCATCGCTGACCTTGGCGATGGTTTGATGGGTCTTGCGTCGTACCTTGGCTTCGCTGTCAGAGAGCTTGGCGACGTCAAGCGCGGGTGCTTGCCCTTTGGCGAGGTGGGCATGAGCTAGTTTCCACAGGCGGCGCAAAAAGCGGTTGGCCCCGGCCACTCCCTCGTCTGACCACTCCAGAGATTGCTCGGGTGGCGCGGCGAACATGGTGAACAAGCGCACGGTATCGGCACCGTACTGGTCGATTAGCGGTTGAGGATCGACGGTGTTGCCCTTGGATTTGGACATTTTGCTGCCGTCTTTCAAGACCATGCCCTGGCAAAGTAATTTGGTGAAGGGCTCGTCACACTCGACCAGGCCCTCGTCGCGCATCAGCTTGTGGTAGAAACGAGCGTAGAGCAGGTGGAGGATGGCGTGTTCAATACCGCCGACATACTGGTCAACCGGCAGCCAGTAATTCGCCTGCTCGGGGTTGAGCATGCCCTCGTTGTAGTCGGGGCAGGTAAAGCGCGCGTAATACCAGGAGGACTCCATAAAGGTGTCGAAGGGATCGGTCTCTTTTTCGACCTCGACACCATTGAGCTGGGTTTTCTTCCACTCCGGGTCGGCTTTAATGGGCGAGTGCACGCCGTCCATTTCGACATCTTCGGGCAACAGCACGGGCAGTTTGTCGAGGGGCACGGGTATTTCGATGCCGTCGGCGTTGTAAGCCATGGGAATCGGTGAGCCCCAGTAGCGCTGACGGGAAACACCCCAGTCGCGCAGACGGTAGTTGGTGGTGATGCGACCACTGTTGCGCTTGACCAGCGCTTCGGCAATGGCTGCGAAGGCCTGGTCAAAGTCCATACCGTCGAAGCTTATGCCATCAATGGTGCCCGAGTTAATAAGCTGGCCCTTGATGACAAAGGCTTCACTGTTGATATCACAGGGGCTGTCATCGCTGGGTGCAATCACTTGCTGAATCGGCAGCTTGTACTTGGTGGCGAATTCCCAGTCCCGTTGGTCGTGAGCGGGTACGGCCATCACTGCGCCGGAACCGTAATCCATCAATACGTAGTTGCCAATCCACACCGGCACAAGCTCGCCGCTAAGGGGGTGGATGGCTTTAATGCCAACGTCGATGCCGGCCTTTTCCATGGTTGCCATATCGGCTTCGGCCATGGACTGGCGCTTGCACTCGGCGATAAAGTCGGCGACTTCGGCATTGTTTTCACCAATAGCGAGGGCGATGGGGTGCTCGGCGGCAAGGCTGAGATAAGTCACGCCCATCAGCGTGTCGGGGCGCGTGGTGTAAACATCAAAGCTGTTTATGCCCGCGACGGGGGTCTCCAGCGCGAAGGTCATTTCCACGCCCTGGCTCTTGCCAATCCAGTTGCGCTGCATGGTGCGCACTTGCTCGGGCCAGGCCTCGAGTTTGTCGAGGCCGTCGAGCAACTCTTCAGCGTAGTCGGTGATTTTGATAAACCACTGGGGGATTTCTTTGCGCTCGACCGCGGTATCGCAGCGCCAGCAGCAGCCGTCGATAACCTGCTCGTTGGCCAGTACGGTTTGGTCGACGGGACACCAGTTAACCGCGCTGGTTTTTTTGTAGACCAGTTTTTTCTCGTAGAGACGGGTAAAAAACCACTGCTCCCACTTATAGTAGTCGGGCTTACAGGTGGTGAGTTCACGCTGCCAGTCGTAGGCATAACCCAGGGAGTTGAGCTGGGTTTTCATGTAGTCGATGTTTTCGTAGGTCCAGGGTGCCGGCGCGGTATTGTTTTTAATGGCGGCATTTTCGGCCGGTAAACCGAAGGCATCCCAACCCATGGGCTGCAGCACATTTTTGCCGAGCATGCGTTGGTAGCGGCTAATGACATCGCTAATGGTGTAGTTGCGCACGTGGCCCATATGCAGCTTGCCGCTGGGGTAGGGGAACATCGCCAGGCAATAGTATTTTTCCTGCCCCGGCTTTTCGCTAACCTGGAAGGACTGCTGGTCGCGCCAGAAGGCCTGCGTTGCTTGCTCGATGGCTTTGGGGTGGTAATGTTCTTCCATTGTGCGGGTCCAGAGTTGCTGGTTTGCGATGAAACCTGATCGTAAATTTGTGAGGGCGAAAGTATAGGGGAAAGACGCCTAGAAAGGCAGGTGGCAACTGTCGTGCGGGGGCTTTTCTTATGGCTTAATGGCCACTGAGTTCTGCCGGCCCTGCATTACGATTTAGTCTGGGGGGATAGCAGGCGCAAGTGAGCACTTCGATAGAGATAATGTAGAGACAACTGAGTGGGAAGGAAGGCTATGAAAGTAACAAAAATTGCCGTGCTGAATCTGGTTTTGGCGCTGTTGTTAAGTGCCTGTAGCGAGAGCGAGAAAAGTACAACACCCGGGCAAGTCGCCGCTGATTTTTGGCAGGCGATGGAGATGGGCGATCGCGCTCGGGCCGAGCAACTGGCCGTGCCCGGTAGTCTGGATGGCAGTACGATGGATTTCGAAGCCGAGGGCAATCGCATCGAGAGCATTACTTTTGGCGAAGCAATGGCCTCTGCAGATATGGCTGCGGTACCGACCACCATGGCGGGTGAGTTCAACAGCAGGCCGGTGAAGTTTAGTTTTGATACCCGCCTGGTGCCGATTGAAGGTGTCTGGAAGGTGGATTTCAACACCACCAGCACCGGCATGATGGGGGCGATGTTGAAGGAGGCAATGAATGCCTTTGGCGAAGTGATGGCCGAGGGTGTGGGCCAGGCCATGACCGAGTTTGGCTCCGCTCTTTCAGAAAGTGTTGATGTGCTGAGTGACAGCTTGCGGGAGGGTCTCGAGCAAGGTGCCGCAGGTCTCTCGCAGGGGCTGGATTCGGCATCCGATGCTATGCGTTCGCACAGTGAAAATACAGCGCCTGTCACCCTCGCGGCACGCGTCAGCGGTGAGATTAACGGCACGCCGGTAGCGCTGGTCGCCTCTGAATGGGGCGATACGCTGGCTATTTATCAGGGTGATGGCTGGGGTTCTAATCCGAGTCTTTTACTGTTCTTATTTTTGCCCGAGGGGGAATTGCCCGTTGATCGTGTTATCAAGGTGGCCAGTGACGATGCGTCATTCGGCCACCCCCATGTGCACTATCGCTGGCGCGATGCCGGGGGTGATATTGAGACCACCGTGTTAACCGGGGGCTATAACTTAACCCTGCAATTGGGTGAAGCCGTTGACAGCCAGGTCGCGGGTACGCTTAGTTTTGATGTGCCGGGCGAAGATACTCGCTTGCAGGGCGAATTTAGTATTCGTATCGACTAGCCGG
>CAYWXW010000209.1:0-3613 GCA_964462265.1 uncultured Porticoccaceae bacterium
CCTGTCCAATGGCCTCGACGCCATCCTGTCCAAACATTTTGATTCCCTTCTTCATGCCAACTTGCGGTGTGGCCAGGGACTTGGCCGCCTCCGTGCTGTTGTCCTGGACCACCGAATGTATTTGACCTGGGATCCAGTTTTCGTCATTGTCGTCGTCGTCCGCCTCGGCAACTGGCTCGAGGACACGTTCGGCATGGTTCTGACCCTCAAACATGGGATCCAGAAACACTCGTTGTTGGCGCTGGCGACCGGATCGACGCGGGGCGGTCGCTCCTGCGTCCACTTCCTCCTCATCCTCATCCACGGTCTCCACAACCGGCGCATTGGGCACTCCTGTGCTCTCCACTCGGACATCGCGCACTCCTGTATTCTCCTCAAGATCTGTGCGCACTCCTGTATTTTCCTTCTTTTCCTCGCCATCGTCGGCGGCTTCCTCGCCATTGTCGGCGGCATCGCCATTCTCGGCGGCATGGGCAGTTTGGGTGGTGCGCACTCCTGTGTTTCCACCGCGATCCACTCCTGTGCGCCCCCGAGTATTAAACGCAGGGGGAGCATCGAAGCGGGTGGCAGGGGCACCAGCACCAGCATCATCATTGTTAGCAGGATCGTCGAAAGGCTCGAAGCCGTCATCACCCTCATCAGGACCCTCGTCGGCGTCCTCGTTATCATCTTCGTCATAGTACAGATCATCATCATCATCATCATCATCATCACTTTGGCCATCCACATAATCGCTGTCATCATCGTCGAAATCGTCATCTTCGTCACTGGCATCATCGTCAGGGAGGCCGTTGCGATCGGTGAAAACGAGGCCCGGGTCCGCCTTCTGAGCAGCAGCAAGGGCGTGCACCCGGTCGACGACATCATTCGGCATCGGGAGCGGCGTCGCCGACTGTCGGTTCAGTATCTTCCCGGTGGAGAGACTAAAGTGGTACCAATTCCCCTGCGCGGAGCCAGTGGGCCGACAGGCAAGAGCACCCACCGTGCGGGTTTCCATTGTATTATCGTGCTGCTCATGCGTCTGCACGTACTGGCCGAATGTATGCTTGCAATGGAGATTGTGATCAATTGCCAAACCAGTGATGATCGTTCGCGGACTCATGGTCTTTGACACCCCATTGCGTGCCGGAAAACAATTCAACCAGAATGCGGAGCTCTTGGCCATTTCTATGATCAACCGCGGTGGAAGCATCTCAAACTGAAACTGCATGGTGTTGTATGACCCTCGGATGCGCTCCTTCAGCGTTCGGATCCGACGCTCAGCCTCTCCGACATGCTGATCCCGTGCCGTCACGTTCAGTACCACACCCAAGGCAGCAAGAGGACCCTCCAATTCCGAAAACTGTCCGTCAAATAACGCATGACGCACAACAAACCCACCCTTCTTGTAGGTGTTCAGGACGTTCTTGAGCCCGCGCATCAGTGCGTTGCGCTTCATATTGGGAAGCGCTTCAATCGTTGTAAACTGGATGCAACGAGACACTGTCACGAGAAAGGCGATTCCATTGATGTGCATGATGTCGCCACAGATGGTCACCTCCTTGTAGCGTTGCATCGCATCGGCTGGGAGGCGCTGTTTCACCAGCGGTGGCACCTTGTGTGGCGATCGCCGAGTCGTCTTCCCCTTCAGGTCTCCAAGCTCCTTGCCGTAGATGTCCTCTGCATTCAAAATGTCTTGCTTGGTGACGGGGCAGTTTCCAAGTTGGTTGTGGGTGACGATGTGGACGAAGTCTTTTGTACTAGGCCGGCCAATTCTAATTTTCAACTCACGGGCAACATCAGCACGTTCAATTTCTGCTCTAGAGTAATTAGATTTATTCTCATCAACTGTGTTACTACTAGACGTGCTGGGATTCGCTAAAACAACTGCCGTCTGGCCTGCGGGGTTGTTGTATGCTCGCGTGTCGCAGTAATGAAGCCCTGTCGCGCTTGCCGGGAAATTGACCTTTGACCCATTATCCATCGTCACCACAAATCCATCATCGTTTAAACTGCAATAGTCTACCCGCCACCTGCAGATGTTACCGACATGATGAAGTGAAAGGATGTTAGCAATACAGAGCGGATCGTACCATACGGTTCCGAATCCTGGAAGATACCCACGCAAGTTGGTGGTGCGGACACCCGCGTTACAATGTACACGCAATGTCTCCGGGCCGGCCCTAATATCTCGAAGCAGTTCGGCATTGTTGAATACATGACAGTCCGCCTCGGAGTCAAGCAACACCCACCACTTGCACACAACACTGTTCGACGCGAGCGTTGACAGGACGACATTTGCATTATAGACTTTACCATTAACTCGACCGCCGCTGCCTCGACCACCACCACGACCACGGCCGCCGCCGCCGCGACCGCCACCGCCTCGACCACCGCGTCCACCCATACTTGCTGCGTCCTCTGGGTTGACAGTGCAGTCGGCTTGAATGTGTCCAGGCTCGCCGCACGTCCAGCACAATCGCTCGCCTCCCGACCACTGAGCAAAAGCGATGCTGTCGCGGAGGACAACTTGATTACCATTAATCCCGACTTGATTCATAATCTTGTTGTAGGCCTCGTCCAGCGATCTGGGATAGCGATCTTGGCCGTCGCCGTAGCTGTTGCGCAATCCGTTCACGTAGTCCGTGTACGCCGGGAAACCCTTCATAATCGCCAGGAACCTCATTGCAGCATTCGTGGCACGAGCTGCCTCGGTGTCGGCCGCAGTGACAGCGACGTCGGGATTGCCGGCATCATCCACGCGATCCGCTTCGCGAGCATACACCGCCGCAAGGCTGCTCTGTCCAATCTCGATTCCCATCTCCATCATGGTCTCGATCATGTGCTTGAGGTCGGTGTGGATGGAGCTTGGAGTCGCACCGCGCTCCGCCTTGTAGCCGTAGAAATCGCTCAAAAACTGATCCTGGAGTTCCGCCAGAAAACGACCGCCGGTGTCGGTCCATCCAAGCTGACGGACGATCCGGAGGAGCGCAATCCCATCGTACTCAGCCATGTTGGGGAAGTCGGCATGGGCCTCAACCTTCGCCCAGAATGGAGGAGTACACTGTCCCTCGACCACTGTGTAGACGGTGGTACGGAAGTCATCGATGGCAGACTGTAGCACCACATGCTCCTTGTAATCGGTGTTGTACCTCGCCCACAACCCGGGGGCAGCATCAGCTGCAGGCTCGGTTGGTGGCGTGGCGTCAGGGAGAGTCAAAGCCTTCAGACCAGCCATGAGAACGCTGCGCTTGCCCTTGGCAGCTTGCCCGACCATGTACGATTCAAGCAACTTTTTCTTGCTCGGAAACGAGGCGCTGCCGCCATGTCCGGACGTCGCAAAGATGCATTTCTTGAGTTCGGGGAAGTGGCCTTCGTACGTCGCCTCGGTCGCAGCCACGCTCGAGTTCTGGTTGCGGCGGTGGTTGTTGTTGTTGCGGCGCTGATAGTGACGGTTTCCAACGCTACCTCCGGTGAATGGCGATGACCCACTGCTGGTATCGCCCACCCCAGCACGCGCCATCTCGCTGGCGGCGCTGCTTCCTTGTTCGGTCATTTCTCAGACCTTGTTTGAACACGTGTTGATGAATACCGATGTCGTGACCTATCACAGCCAGCTAGTATAGATAGCTAA
>CAYWXW010000210.1:0-3563 GCA_964462265.1 uncultured Porticoccaceae bacterium
CAATCGACTGTTATCAAGAATGACGTAACAGTGCCTTTCCCATTAAAGCCTATATGCGTCAAGCAGCCAACGGCCACCGCCATTGTCTATTGCGAAGGAAATTTTGCTGCGCTTGATGGCAAAACAGCCAACGGGCTTGTGCGTCACTCCGAAAAGTACCAAATCCTTTCTGTCATCGATAGCGAAAAAGCTGGCCTTGATACCGGTATGGTTCTTGACGACAAAATCAATGACATTCCTATTTGTCGAGATCTTGCTGATGCGCTGGAGCAAGCCGGTAATGTTCCCGATTACTTTATTTTTGGTATGGCACCGTCCAGCGGCATGCTATCTATTCATGAGCGCAGCTTGATAATTGAAGCGATGAATTATGGTATGAACATCGTTAATGGCCTCCATGAATTTCTTAACGAAGACCCGGTATTTATAGCGGCCTGCACAGCCAATAAAGTAGAAATTCTGGATATACGAAAGCCACGCGCCAAAAAAGATCTACGTATGTTCAGTGGTCGCATCCACGACGTGACCTGCCCACGTATTGCCGTGCTTGGTACCGACTGTGCGATTGGAAAACGCACCACCGCGACTGTTTTAACACAAGCACTGAATGACCATGGTATAAAAGCCGTGATGATTGGAACGGGGCAGACCGGATTAATTCAAGGCGCGCGCTACGGTGTTGCCCTCGATGCGATTCCATCACAATTCTGTGCGGGTGAATTAGAGGCAACCATTGTTGAAGCCTTTGAAAATGAACGGCCGGATGTGATTATTATTGAAGGGCAAGGCGCTTTAAGCCACCCCGCTTTTTCTTCCTCCGCTTTTATTCTGCGTGGTAGTTGCGCGCAAGGTGTCGTGTTACAGCACGCTCCAGCGCGGCATCATCGCTGTGACTTTGAGCAGATGCCAATGCCCACGCCCGCATCAGAAATTAATTTGCTTGAGACTTTCGCCAACACCGAGGTTATTGGTTTAACCATTAACCACGAAAACATGGCGGATACCGATGTGAGCGCTGCGATTGTCCAGTACGAGCAGGAGCTGGGCATTCCGGTTACCGATGCCTTAACGCGCTCACCCAAGCATTTGGTGCAAATGGTTGTTGCTGCCTTCCCTAATCTTCAGGTGAGTCTGCCGACGGCAGCCTGATGGCCGCCCCCAGGCTGGAGATTGACCTCGACAAAATTTACCACAACGCCCATGAATTGCTTACGCGACTCGCTGAGCGAGGCATTTCAGTTACGGGAGTAACCAAGGCGGCTCTCGGCTCAGTGGAGATTGCCAACACGCTGCTGCAAGCAGGCCTTACCTCGCTGGGTGATTCGCGCATTGAAAATATAAAGGCCATGCGCCTTGCGGGAGAGGGTGCATTAACAAAAGACGCGGCGATGCTACTGATTCGCTCACCGATGCTCAGCCAGATAGCGCAGGTTGTTAGGTATGCGGATATGAGCTGCAATACTGAAATCGACGTCATCAAAAAACTGTCGGCTGAGGCCCATAAACAAGGACGCACCCACCAAATATTATTAATGGTTGAGCTAGGCGACCTGCGCGAAGGCATTATGCCTGAGGACTTGATAGACACAGTGCGGGAGGTGCTCGGCCTGCCGAATATTTGGCTTAAAGGTATCGGCACCAATCTCGCTTGTCGTAGCGGTGTCTCCCCAGATGCCACCAATATGGCTAAGCTATCTGAGCTTGCAGACCTTATTGAAGCGACGTTCGATGTGACTTTAGACGTGGTGTCGGGCGGTAATTCCGCCAATAT
Source organism: uncultured Porticoccaceae bacterium (assembly GCA_964462265.1). Lineage (GTDB taxonomy): Bacteria > Pseudomonadota > Gammaproteobacteria > Pseudomonadales > Porticoccaceae > Reddybacter. The sequence continues at coordinate 1,772 of CAYWXW010000210.1, forward strand.
TCAATGGGCATTGAATGACACGCAAGCAGATACACTGCGAATTAATAACCTACGTTTAGGCGAGGCCATTTTACTGGGCTGTGAGCCGCTGCAACGCCAGCCGATTGATGGCTTGCACAGCAATGCCATTACGCTGGTTGCAGAAGTCATTGAATCAAAGCGTAAGCCATCACAACCTACAGGGGATATTGCCCAGTCTGCCTTTGGCGAGGCCCTCTCACCTAATGATCCTGCGCTGACTGATCGCGGCATGGTGAAACAAGCCATCCTTGCCATTGGCATACAGGATATCGACCCCAGCGGCCTACAAGCCCCAGCGGGAATCGAGATTCTCGGTGCCAGCAGTGATCACCTAGTTATTGAGCCTGTCAAAAATGACCTGCTTGTCGGCGAAGAAGTGACATTTCAGCTCAATTACAGCGCACTGGTTCGTGCGATGACCTCGCCCTTTGTCGCGAAGGTTTTTACATCTCGACAAGATGGCCAATTAGCTTATCCACATAGTGAGTAAAGGCGCAGCAGTGAAAAGGAAAAGTGAAAAAGGCGTGTAAAGAGGCGGGTTTAGGCCGCACCCCATCTAAAGCGCTATTCAAACGCTTGGCGGCTATCGGCCATCAGCCTGTCGAGATCTTTCTGGGCTTGCTTAGGATTGCGCAAGTCCCTCACTTCCAGCATCTCGCAGTCATCTGCAATCATTTGCTTAATCGTCACCGGGTAGTATTTGCAGTCGTCCGGGCGGCTGTAATAGATGGCGCAAAGGTGAGTGTTGCTACCGGACTGCTTGCGTAGCCAGGGGCAAGGCGGCAGTGGCTAGCCCCTGCCGGGATTCATCGTTTTCTTGTTGCCGTCGATATAGCGGGCGATTTAGAACCCCAATACCACAAAAAAAGAAAAATGCCCACCCTTTTTTACTAGCCCTAGACAATGTGTGTTATATTGCCCCGCGTAGTAATCACTTCTAACCGGCGGGATATCTTTCCCCCGGTATTTTCACTTAGCGGGACTTCTCGTTGACATTCGGCCAATACTGGTCGACACGATCTTGTCGCCTCCTCTGAGTCTTTCGCTCAAGGAACCACCATGCCTGCAAAAACATGCAGCTTACCGACCATCCAACAATCGACTGTTATCAAGAATGACGTAACAGTGCCTTTCCCGTTGAAGCCTACAAGCGTCAAGCAACCAACGGCCACCGCCATTGTCTATTGCGAAGGAAATTTTGCTGCGCTTGACGGCAAAACAGCCAACGGGCTTGTGCGTCATTCGGAAAAGTACAATATTCTTTCTGTTATCGATAGCGAAAAGGCTGGCCTTGATACCGGCATGGTTCTTGATGACAAAATCAATGATATTCCTATTTGTCGAGATCTTGCTGATGCGCTGGAACAAGCCGGTAATGTGCCGGATTACTTTATTTTTGGTATGGCACCCTCCAGCGGGATGTTATCTATTCATGAGCGCAGCCTGATACTTGAAGCGATGGCCCATGGCATGAACATCGTCAATGGCCTCCATGAATTTCTTAACGAGGACCCGGTGTTTATAGCGGCCTGCGCAGCAAACAATGTGACAATTCTGGATATACGAAAGCCGCGCGCCAAAAAAGATTTGCGCATGTTCAGTGGTCGTATCCACGATGTGACTTGCCCGCGTATTGCCGTGCTTGGCACTGACTGCGCGATTGGAAAACGTACCACCGCGACGGTCTTGACCCAGGCGCTGAATGACCAGGGTATAAAAGCCGTGATGATTGGAACAGGGCAGACCGGTTTAATTCAAGGCGCGCGCTATG
>CAYWXW010000211.1:0-3504 GCA_964462265.1 uncultured Porticoccaceae bacterium
CCCCAGGAAAGTCGAATTCGGAATCGGGAGATTCCGGATTCCACTCCCCGAAACCCAACGCTCCGTGATGAAGACGTGCTGATTGGTACTGCAACCGATCAGGAGTCGGAACCCCCAGTGAACCGCCGACGCATCAGCCGTCGGTGCTGCAACTGTGGCCCTAACAACAACTGTCAAGCTCCGACGAACAGGAGGGACCATCACCCCTGCTCCTGTCGTCGGAACGGACGCAAGTGCTACAACTGCGCTTGCATCTCACGCTGCAGCAACAAAGCAGCGGCTCTGCCGATCCCTGCTGCGCAACGACCACCCGGCCCTCGAACAATCGGCGACTACTTTTCAGTCGCAAGGGACGGATTCCGTGGCTTTGCACAAGCAACAAGGATCGGACGCGCCAACACCACCACGGACACCAACAACAATCACCCCAACCGCTCTCCAACACGCGCAGCAGCGACAGAGGGAGCCGATTCCCCCTCGCAAGACGCGACGACGACGACCCGTGCACCGGCGGCAGATGCCGATGCCGACGCCGACGCCGCCCCGCGGCTAGCAAACACCGAGGAGGAAGCCTCGGCACCCTCTACCCAACCCACAGCAACTGCACAACGTCCTACCCTCGCCTCCCAGGCTCCCGGGGTGGCAGCCAGGAACATTGCCCCTTCCCCCCCGGCAAACGGCGACGGTGGCAACGACGGTGACGACGACGGCGACGACGACGACGACGACGACGCACCCTCCGCCCCACGGCCGGAGGGCACAACCAATGATCCCCCAACCCAACCCCCGAGCCAACGCAACGAGGACTCGGATGATGGAGAGCACCCCCGGAACAATGCGGCGCAGACTGATGACAGCGACGACGAGGAAGTCAATGTCGTCGGCCGACGCGCCGCCGTTCCCCCCAACCGGCCGCCTCCCAGCCTCAAAACGGAGGTCGGTGCTGATCGTGCGGGGTATATGGCAACCCCCGCGGATCGACTCTTGGATGTAGTCTACGGAGACCACGTCCACAACAATGATGGCACCCACCTACGGGGTGGCATCGCCCAGGACGCGTTTTGGCAACGCTCCTGGAAACGGGTTGTGTCCCTGTCGACGACCCTTTACGCCGCCCCCAAAGGCCGCGTAGGGCGCCGATTTGTGGCCACCCTAGCCGCCGAATTTACTGGTGTTCGCGAACGCAAGTGGAATTCGGAACGTCCCTTGCTCTTTCCTGCGATTATCTTGCAGAAGGAGCCGGGATGCACCAGCGCCGGAGACATCCGCCGCCGTCTCACACTGCGAATGGACCTCTGGGATGAGGGAAAGTTTGCGGCGCTGGTGGGCGACACCGAGGATGGAATTCTTTGTCGGCTGGGCCTTTCCCCAGTTGACAAGTCGGATAGTGCCACCGCCAGGCGGTACAATTCCACCGTCCTCTCCGGCCGGCTTCGCAAAGCTGTCCGGGGTGCCACGGCACGGGATGGCGGAGGTCTTTTGCTCCCGGACGATGCCTGCACAAAGACTGGGCGACCAGTCTTAGCAGTGCTACGGGACAAACACCCCGCCATGCGCGACCCGGATCTCTCGGGTGAAGATCCAGGCGCCTTTGAGGACTATCGGTATTGCCCCAATACCGTCCCCCTCACCGTGTCGCACGAGCACGTCGAACAAATCTGTGCCCGCCTCAGTGGAGCCGCCGGCCCCAGTGGGGTGGATGCAGTGGACCTGCGCAACTGGCTCCTCCGCTTTGGAGCCGAATCTGAAGCATTTCGTGAGGAAATGGCTGCGTGGGTCCGTTGGTTAGCCAACGATCATCCACCATGGGCCGCATACCGCGGCCTCATGGCCAGCCGACTGGTGGCCCTGGACAAACAACCCGGGGTTCGCCCAGTCGGCATTGGCGAAGTCTACCGCCGCCTGATGGCAAAATTGGTGCTCCACCTCACCGGCCATCGGGCGACGTCAGCATGCGGCAACTACAACCTCTGTGCTGGCCTTAATGCCGGCATAGAGGGTGCCGTCCATGCCATGCAGACTTTGTGGGAACGGCAGATTGCCCCGCCGGCTAACGCTGACGCTGTGCCTCTGTCTCCTGATCCCTTGGCAGCCCAGCCTGCGGCTGAGGACCAAATGGATCAGGAAGATCCCACTGCTGCCGCCGCCACCGCACCTGAACACCTACCAGGGTCTATCCAAGCCGCACTGCTTGTTGATGCCCGCAACGGGTTCAATGAGCTTGGCCGCAAGGCCATGCTCTGGACGGTGCGGCACAAATGGGCTGCTGGATCGCGGTTTGCATTTAACTGCTACCGCCATTCCGGCCAGCTCATCGTTCGTCGGCCGGGCAAGCCCTGCTACACTATCCTCTCGCAGGAGGGAGTAACGCAGGGTGACGCCCTTTCCATGGTCCTGTACGGCTTGGCTCTCCTCCCCCTGAGCCAGCGCCTGCGCCAGGAGGTTCCCACCCTCCTCCAACCATGGTATGCCGATGACTGCGCGATGGGTGGGTCCACCAGTGACATTGCCACAGCAATGCACTTGCTCCAGAAACTGGGACCGGCACGCGGCTATTTTCCTGAACCGGAAAAGAGCATCATTGTGTGCCCCTCCGCTAGTCTGGAAGCGGCCCGCCAGGACCTCGCCGCCTTTGACTTTCGTTTCTCCACGGGTCACCGCTACTTGGGCGGATTCCTTGGCGATGCTACCCTTCGCCAGGACTGGATCCGCCCTCAAGTGGAGCAGTGGGAGGAAGGGGTACGTGTATTGGCCAAGATTGCCAAGCGATTCCCTCAGACGGCCTATGCTGGTCTGAGCCAATCCTTGCAATCAGAATGGCTCTATCTTCAACGCGTAGCCCCCAATTGCAGCAATGACTTTACCGCAATTGAACATGCTATTAAAACAGCATTCCTCCCAGCTCTCTTTGGTGATACCAAGGCTGTCACAGGACCGCTTCGTGAGCTTGCGGCACTTCCTGTGCGCAACTCAGGCTTAGGTCTTCCTGACCCCAAGTCTACAGCCGAGGATGCTCACTACGCGTCCACTGGCATGACGAGCACCCTGTCTGCGTCGCTGTTGGAAGGTGTCCCTTTAGACGTGCAAACGTACAAAGCGGACAGTTACACTTCCCGCCTCAAGCGTCGAAAAGACCGCCAGAAACGTAACAAAGAGCAGGTAGCTCCAGCCATTCTTCGCAAGTTTGGCACTTCCTCCCAACGCCGCCTCAAACGCGCGGCCTTCACGGGAGCTTGGCTGACGGTGCTGCCCAACCCACTCAATGGCACCGATCTCTCAGCTGAGGAATTTCGGGACAGCCTTCGCCTGCGATGTGACCTTCGCCCGCTTGGCATCCCCCAACATTGCGACGGCTGCAATGCTCCCTTCACAGTGGAGCATGCGCTTAGTTGCGCCCAAGGTGGTCTCGTAGTGCGACGCCATGATGCCGTAAAGCATGAATGGCACCACCTCTGCTCGCAAGCCCTCACAGCAGCTTCTGTAACCGACGAACCGTTAATCCAC
>CAYWXW010000212.1:0-3461 GCA_964462265.1 uncultured Porticoccaceae bacterium
AAGCAAGTCGGCAAGCTGACGTTTATCTCTCACCTGGCCTGTGCCGACAATCCCTCTGCCACGTTGAACGAACGACAATTGACCGGCTTTCAAAATAGCCTCGCTGAACTGAACGTTCGCGCCGATGAGAGCGTGAGCCTGGCAAACTCTGCGGCCTTGTTAACCCGGCCCGATATGCATTTTGACTGGGTGCGACCGGGGGTGATGCTCTATGGGGTTAATCCTTTAAATTCCGATGAGCCTTTGCCCGTTGATATAGAGCTGCGCCCGGTGATGACCTTGCGTTCACGAATTGTGGCGCTGCAAACGGTGCCAGCGGGTGAGGGTGTTGGTTATGGCGAAGCCTGGCGGGCACCTGGCCCCTCGCGCATAGCCGTAGTAGCAGCGGGTTATGGCGATGGCTATCCCCGCCACGCCGGTAGTGGTTGCCCGGTTTTAATTAACGGCAAGCTTACCGCGATCGCGGGACGAGTATCAATGGACCTGTTAACGGTCGATATCAGCGCAAACCCCGATGCTAAGGTCGGTGATGTCGTTACGCTATGGGGTGAAGGCCTGCCCGTTGAAACCATTGCCCAGCACAGCGAAACTATTGCCTACGAATTGCTAACGGGCGTGAATCAGCGGGTTAAATTTACATATCGTTAAATCACTGTGCCGAAATGCTGGGCTCTGGCTAGATCAATTAGGCACTGTTTATACAGTGTTAAAAATAGACCTGCCAGACGAATTAGCTGTTAAAAAAAGGGCTTGAAAAATGCTGTTTTCCCAACCGTGTTTTAGTACTAAAACACGGTTGGTAATAAAAGACTGAAACACAGTGTGCCAGCGTAGTGATGGCTGGTCTGCTTCAAGCCCGTTTGCATCAGGCATGTGTTGAATGTCGGATTCGGCGAAACGCTTGTACGCAATATACAAATGATAGGTATAACTGTTGTTTCAGATAGAGATTACTAAGAATGCGAAAAAAAGTATCTGAAGAGTATGAAGAGCTGCTTCACTATACAACTGCAGCTGGATTAAGCGGCATTGTGAACAGCGACTGTCTGTGGGCAATTCATGCGTCATTCTTAAATGACTCTGAGGAAATACGCCACTTTTTCAACCACAGATTAGTTGATATCACTCGTACTGTGGCGGTTAAATACTTAGAAGAATTAGAGCGTGATCCAAAAGCAGCTTCAGAAATTAATCGTGAAGGTGGCGTTGATATTATTGCAGAAAAGCAGGCGATAGTGATCGCGAACAAACTTCGTGACCACTTTTTATCTGCGAACAAACCATATCTGTTCTCTCTATGCGCGCCAGGTGATGAGCAAACTAGAAGAAATGGACTTTTAAGTCAGTGGCGGGGTTACGGCCAAGATGGCGGATATGCCATAGTCTTCGATACGCGAGGATTGGAAAACTTTTTCGAAGAAGAAAACAACAGAAATTTATATAAGCATTTTGAATGCGGGGATGTTTTCTATCACGGGGTCGACAATGAAACTCAACCATCCGGATCAGAAGTGCAAGAATGGGAGGAAACCCTTAGGGAAATTATTTCTTGCACGATTCGAGAAAATACGACCTCTGAATCTAATGAGATCGATCGAGTAGTTACCTCCCTTGCATGCCTGTATAAACACCGGGGCTTTCAAGAGGAGCGTGAAGTAAGAGTAGTAGCAGTTACCGCAACTATTAAAGAAATTGAAATAGCAGACGGAAAGCTGCCAGTTCTTCCAGTGAAGCCAGTAAAAACATATCTCAGGAAAGGTATGCCAATTCCTTACATAGAATTATTTGCAAAGCCAAAAGAAGCGCAAAGGTCAACCCAACTCCCGATAAAGGAGATAATAATAGGCCCACACCCGGACTCAGATCGAAGAAAAGAAGCAGTTAAACAACTGATGGAAGCAAATGGTTATTCAGTTAAAGTCACTTGCTCTGAAATTCCATACATTGGGCGTTAATTAAAGGTACTTAGTACACCCATTAAATTAGTCGAGCTTGAATAATCCCATGTTGCTTTGTACCACATGACTGGATTCAACCAGAACTACCCTAGTTTTTGCTCCGCTTTAAGACCAAGTTATCAATACCATTTTGCAGCAGAGTAGAGCGGGCATGAGCCAGTTTTGAGCTGGATTCAAAGGGCCCGACCAATACGCGATGCCAGGTGCCACCCTTGCTGGAATGGGTCTTTTCTACATGGGCAGTGAGATTTAAAAGCAACAGACTGACGCGTAAGCTATCGGCATCATTAAAGTTTTTAAAGGAACCGGCCTGCAATATAAAGACTTCGTCCTGGCCTTTTTCAGGCCCTGACTTTCTCAGTGCATCGGGTGGGCTTTCGGGCACGACGATTTCGGCGTCGCGTAACTGGTCATAAAACTCGAATTGGGGCTTCTGGTCTTTAGTGGGCGTGATGCCGATGACGTCATCGATGGCCTGGCTAATATCTTGCTGGGGCGTTTTCCACAGTTGAATCAGGCCCATTGATAATAGGCCGAGTAGAAAACCACTGAACAACCACAGCCAGCGGGGTGATTGTGTTGGGGCCTGGTTTCTGGCGTTCGTGCGGGCATTCTTGCGAGGACTACTGCGTTTGGCAGGGGCATTTTTGCCGGTTTTTTTTGCGTAATCTCGAGACATATCAGCCCGTGGTCTGTGGTTAGCTGGCATTGTATTCGCTTCACAAAATGAGCGCTAATTATTTTTAAATTTATTCTTACAATACCGTTATAACTATTTGATTATGAACACTAATTAAATTGTATCTTGTGGGTCGACGTCGATTGACCACCGGACCTTGCGAGCACTCTTGTCTTGCTCAAGCCAATGGCAAAGCCTGCCGAGTAGTGGCTGCAGCTCGCGTCGCTCGGCGCCAATCAATGTCAGTTGATAGCGATAGCGGCCGCTGCGCTTTTCCATGGCGGCGGGAAAGGGGCCGAGATAGCGCAGCGTCGGGCTCGATGGCATCTGACTTTCGAGAAAGTCGCGAGCTCTTTGTAGCAGGCCCAGTGCCTCTCCTCCCTGGTGAAACTCGGCACGGATTATGGCGGCATTGGTAAAGGGCGGCATGGCGCTAAACTGGCGTTCGGCCAGTATGTGTTGGGCAAATTTGGCGTAACTGTGCCGGCTAAGCAGCTCGAATACCGGGTGTTCACAGTGATGGCTTTGTATCATCACTACACCCGGTTTGGCGCCGCGTCCGGCTCGCCCGGCAACCTGGGTGATAAGTTGGCCCATTTTTTCCAGGGCGCGAAAGTCGGTGCTGAATAAAGAGGTGTCGGCATCTAGCACCACCACCAGTGTGACCCCGGGGAAGTGATGACCCTTGGCGAGCATTTGTGTGCCAACCAGAATACAGGGTTCATTTTTATTGATCTGCGCGAGCAACTCCTCCATGGCGCGTTTATTTCCCGTCGAATCTCTATCGACACGGTGCACGGTGGTTTCGGGGAATAGCGCCTGCA
>CAYWXW010000213.1:0-3443 GCA_964462265.1 uncultured Porticoccaceae bacterium
CATTGGATAATAAGTTAATACAAAAGGTATGTGGCAGAGCCTCCTATCAGCGCGGTGAGAACTACTATAGAAACCATCACGTACTTAACGTAGACGTCGAGCAGGACCTTATGGGTTGGTTTATCCACTCACAGGTACGCGGTAGCCGCATCTACCGACAAACGATTACAGTGAGTAACGACGAGAAAGATTTTAACGGCCATTGTAGCTGCCCGGTCACCTACAACTGCAAGCATGTTGCAGCCATATTATTTTTTGCCCTCGACAAGAACCTTTTTAATTCACACGCGCTGGCGCTGAACCCGGTCGAAGAATGGCTAGACGAGCTAAACGAGCTTACCCGCGCACCCGTTAGGGCCAGACAACAAAGCGCCTCCAACTACTGCCTTTTATATATTCTTCAGCCAGGCTCTGCACAAGGTTTAGGGCTTGAGGTGTTACCACAAAAAGTACGCCTGCTGAAAAAAGGCGGTTACGGCAAGCCAGCGAGCTATTCCCTTGACAGTATCTCCCGCGATAGCCACGCGGACTTTGTTTCCAGCGAAGATAAAGAGATCGCCCGGCTATTGGTTGAACAGCCTGATTTTCATGATTATGGCTATTATAACTACCAACAAACTGATGCCTGTTACGAGCTAAACGGCGATATGGGCGAACTGGCTTTGCATAAAATGCTGCTCAGTGGTCGCTGTCACTGGCTAGACAAAGACAGTGGCGTACTGCGCATCGACGAGGCTCGGGAGCTGAGCTTTAACTGGCAGAGCGCTAAAGGCGGCCAGCAGCTTGCCTACCAGGTAGAACCTGAAATTACAGCAATAGCTCAGGTCGCTAAACTTTGGTATATCGACACCAACACCTTCACTCTGGGGCCACTCAAGTCGGGGGGCTTATCGCCAGAGCAGGTGGCCAAACTGGTACATGCGCCGCTAGTACCAAAGAACAAACTCGAAACCGTAAGTCGACGTTTGCTCATTGATATGCCGTCCTATCAGCTACCGACACCCCTTAAGCTGGATATTAAAGAGGTGCATATTAAGGGCGCAAGCCCACAGTTTCAGCTGCGCTTACACAGCCGCGTCCATCAACATGGCGGAGCCCAGGGGCGACGTTACCACTGTGCCCAACTCGGCTTTAACTACAGCTCTGAAGAAGGTGCTATCTGCCTGACAGATTTTTCCTTAGCCGGTCACACCAGCTCGAGTGATGGCAATACCGTCTACCGAGTCGAACGTGACAGAGACGCAGAATTTGCTGCTATCGAAACACTTCACGATATTGGCATGGTGCTCGACAAGGACTTTGACCAATGGACTCTGTCCGACCTGGCCGAAAATAGCCAGAATCTGGCTGAGCTTATCTGGCTACCCTTTGCCAACACCACAGCGGAATCTGCAGCACAGTGGTATGCGCTGCTTGAAGATGAACTCCCCCGCTTGCAGGAACTGGGCTGGGAGATTATTACCGACGATGACTTTGCACTGAGCTTTGTGGAGGCCGAGCAGTGGCACGCCGAGCTGGAGGAAGACGATAACGAGTGGTTTACTCTTAGCCTGGGTATAGAGCTCAATGGCGAGCAGCTAAACTTACTGCCCACCCTGGTGCAGCTCCTGGCTGAGTTTGAGACACCACAGCACTTACGCGAATACCTGCAAGCACAGCCTTACGTGCTGGTTTTAGCCTCTGAGCATCACTGGCTTAAATTACCCAGTGAACGTTTACAACCTATCTTCGACACCCTGGTCGAGTTATACAATCGTGATGCCCTTGATGAAAACGGCAAACTACGGCTTTCTCGCCACCAGGGTGTGCAACTCGATAATTTGCTCAACGACCCGGCCTTAGTGTGGCATGGCGCAGACGAGCTGAAACGCTTAAACGAACGTCTGCGTAATTTTGCAGGTATTCAAGCGGTTAAGCCGCCGCCAGGCTTTAATGCCGAGTTGCGGCCCTACCAACAACAGGGCTTGAACTGGCTACAATTTCTCCGTGAATACCAGTTTAATGGCATTCTTGCCGATGATATGGGCCTCGGTAAAACGGTGCAAACGCTGGCGCACTTACTGATCGAAAAACAAAGTGGTCGTATGCACCAGCCCTCACTCGTCGTTGCCCCCACCAGCTTAATGGGTAACTGGCGGCGGGAAATTGAGCATTTCGCCAATGAACTCAAAGTCCTGGTGCTGCATGGTTCGGAGCGACAGGCTCTATTCGATAGCATTCATTGCCACGATATCATTCTTACCACTTACCCCCTGTTGCATCGCGATCAGCACATATTATTGCAGGAGCAATTTCACTATGTTGTATTGGACGAAGCCCAATGCATTAAAAATCCGAAATCCCAAACCGCCCAGGTAAGCTACCAACTCAAGGCCAATCACCGCTTAGCCTTGACTGGCACGCCAATGGAGAATCATTTGGGCGAGCTATGGTCTATCTATCATTTTTTAATGCCGGGTTTTTTAAGTGATTTAAAACGTTTTAATCATTTGTTTCGCAAGCCCATAGAGAATGAAGCCGACGAACACCGGCAAAGACAACTCAACCAACGTGTCAGCCCCTTTTTATTACGCCGCTGCAAACAAGATGTATTGGCAGAGTTACCGGACAAAACCGAAATAATTTGCAGCGTGACACTGCAAGGTAAGCAGCGGGATCTTTATGAAACCGTACGCATGGCGATGGATAAAAAAGTACGAAAGGAAATTGCCAATAAAGGTCTTGCACGCAGCCAGATTATGATACTCGACGCCCTGCTGAAATTGCGCCAAACCTGTTGCGACCCAAGAATCGTCTCTTTACCGCAGGCAAAAAAAGTCACGCAAAGTGCCAAGCTAACATTGCTCATGGAAATGCTGCCTGAAATGGTGGAGGAAGGGCGTAAAATTTTATTGTTCTCGCAATTCACCAAAATGCTCTCCCTTATCGAGCAAGAGCTAAAAGAACGTAATATTGCTTACAGTAAATTGACCGGACAAACACGTAAAAGAGATGAAGCCATAAATAGTTTTCAACAAGGCGATAATTCGGTTTTTTTAATTAGCCTTAAAGCGGGTGGCGTTGGTCTCAACCTGACCGCCGCTGATACGGTGATTCACTACGACCCCTGGTGGAACCCTGCCGTTGAAAAACAAGCCACCGATCGAGCCCACCGCATTGGTCAAAAAAAAGCAGTATTTGTATACAAACTAGTGACCGAGGGCACTGTAGAGGAAAAAATTATCGAAATGCAAGACAGTAAACAAGCCCTCGCCGATGCGGTTTATTCTGGCAAAGGTGGTAAAAAAGCCAATGCTATTAGCTCGGAGGAGCTTGGCGCTTTACTGGGCGCAATAGAATAAGCAAGAGAGTTTGCGAGTAATGTGCCGTTCGGGTCATAGCTCTTTGCCCTTTTATCAAGCGCTATTCAAGCGGCGGGCGACTGTCAGCCATCAGCTTGTCGA
>CAYWXW010000214.1:0-3441 GCA_964462265.1 uncultured Porticoccaceae bacterium
ATTCGAACCCCCGACATCCTGCTCCCAAAGCAGGCGCGCTACCAGACTGCGCTATTCCCCGATTAACTGGCTTCCTCAGAAGGCGCGCATAATACCCGCCAGCCCTCATGGGGTCAATCAATCGACACACTTAATCGTCGCAACGGGGTATAAATACCGCTTGTCTCTGGGCGCTCTATTCTTCTCATTGCCTGCCGGGCATGACAAAATAGCGGCCTTGTTTTTATCCCCTCGTTTTTGAGCCGCATTCACAGCAATACCGGAGCCCCATGTCTAGCATCCTTCTCGACGGTAAATCACTCGCCCAGCAAAGCGAAGCGGAAATTAGCCACCGCGTCGACGCGCTCAAAGTGCGCAACAATGGGCAAGCACCTATTCTGGCAACCATTCTGGTCGGCGGAGATCCCGCTTCCGCGACGTATGTACGCATGAAGCAAAACGCTTGCAAGCGTGTGGGTATGGAGTCAATGGCCATCGAGCTGGGCGAAGACACCACCACCGAAGAGCTGCTGGCGAAAATTACCGAGCTCAACGACAACCCTAACTGCCACGGTATATTGCTCCAGCATCCGGTGCCGTCGCAAATTGATGAGCGCCTGTGCTTCGACCATATTGCCCTGAATAAAGATGTCGATGGTGTTACCTGTCAAGGCTTCGGGCGCATGGCTATGTCGGAGCCCGCCTACGGTTCCGCCACCCCCCAGGGCATTATGCGATTGTTAGCGGCTTACGATATTCCACTCGCCGGCAAAGATGCGGTCGTGGTTGGTCGCAGCCCCATTCTCGGCAAGCCGATGGCGCTGATGCTATTGAACCAGAATGCCACGGTAACAATTTGTCACTCCCAAACCAAAAACCTGGCCGATATTGTTAGTCGTGCCGATATTATTGTCGGTGCCGTGGGCAAGCCAGAATTTATTAAAAGCGCGTGGATTAAAGATGGCGCGGTGGTGATTGATGCCGGCTTCCACCCCGGTGGCATTGGCGACATTGACCTCAGCGGTCTTGATAAGCGCAGTAGCGCCTATACACCAGTACCCGGTGGCGTTGGGCCGATGACGATTAATACGCTGATTTTACAAACACTGGAAGCGGCCGAGGCGCAATAAGGCCAGTGTTCCGCTGGTCGTTTACACACAATACTCAGCACACGCACACTTGAAAACAAACTACGATATAAGTTGACTGCCCATTAATGCAGTCATGGAGTTCAGCCCTTGTTCAGCTACGTTGATTCTAAAATTCGCCAGCAGTTAGTCGACAAACACCAGTTGATCGATCTCGATCGCAATGGCGTGGAAATTACTGATGGCGGCGGGCAGCCCTATATTTCACTACTCGGGCCGGTCACCATCCCCCGTATTATTGCCGGTCAGGAAGTGCCTCTCGAATGGTACCCCTTTGTGCGCCGTGTTGAGCTCGCCCATGTGCAGGCCTCTGCCAATGATGTGAAGGGCGGCGGCGATGAAGCTCTGCGCGAGCTGCTGCAAACCAATATGTCGGTTAACTCTGTGTTTGCCCTGCCCGGCTTTCGCGATGAGCCAAACCCTCTGGTGCGCGTCCATTCCTGTTGTTTAACCGGTGATATTTTTGGCTCCCAGCGCTGTGATTGTGGACCGCAATTAACGGCAGCTTTTGAACAAATGCTGGAGGAAGGCAACGGCGCGGTGGTTTATATGTCGGGCCACGAAGGCCGGGGTATAGGCCTCTGGGCAAAAGCCATTACCTATCTGCTACAGGATGACGGGCAGGATACCTTCGAGGCCAATGTGTCACTCGGTTTGCCGGAAGATTCCCGCGACTTTACCGATGCCGCCGTGGTGCTGCGCTATTTGTTGTCGCAACGCCCTATTCGTCTGCTATCCAACAACCCCCACAAGCGCGCTCATCTGGAGCAGGGTGGGCAAACTGTCTCCGAAGCTGTACCTCTGGTGTCGGGCATCTGCGAGCACAACATACGCTATCTTCGCTCCAAACGAAAAAAGGGTCATGCCTTACCTGATGAGTTGTAACAAGCAAGGCAATGAACGATAAAGCTTCGCAAAGTCATAATTACCGACAGCGGCTTGTCGCTCATCGCGGCTACCGTAAGAAATATCCCGAAAACACCCTGCTGGCCTATCAAAAAGCCATCGCAGCGGGCGCCCTTTCTATAGAAACTGATGTACTACTAAGTGCCGATAAACAAGCCCTGCTCTATCACGACCCAACACTAAAGCGCGTTAGCGGCTGCAAGGGGCGAGTCAAGGATCTGACACTGCAAGAACTCATTCGTACTCCAGCTTTCGAACCCCGCCGGCTGGGACAGCAATTTAAAGATCAATGTATTGCCCCCCTCAGCGATCTCGTCGAACTCCTCAAAGCGCACCCGCAAGTCACAGCCTATATCGAAGTTAAAAAAGAAGCCGTCGCGTTTGCCGGAGCCAGCGAAACCTATGCCAGTGTCAGCGACTGCCTGGCACCCGTCGCCAGCCAGTGCATCATTATTAGCTTTGATCACGACTTTATGGTCTTTGTGCGCTCACAGGGCTGGGCACGCTGCGGTATTGTTATTAAGCGCTGGCGGGATCTACAGTCGGCAAAAATACAGGCCGTCAAACCCGATACCGTATTTATTAATTATCGAAAAATACCGACGAAAGCCAAGTTCGACAGCCTGGATTTTGAACTCGTGGTCTACGAAATAGACGAGCCAGCACTGGCCAAAAGTTGGCTAGCGAAAGGCGCGAGTAAAGTTTTGATATTGGCGGGCTTATTGCCCACGGGAACCGGTAGCAGGCGGACTTTGTGCACCCTCCTCCAACCAGCTCTGAACTCTATCGATTTGCGGCTCTAGGGCCTTTGGCCGCAGCACAAAAACTGCGGCGATGGATAAGCCAACAACCAGTACCAGCACAATAGCCACGATCGGCAGCCAATTAGTGGCGGGCTTGGCGACCCTCCTGGTAGGCGAGTTAATCAGGGCATCACCCAAATCATTTCCGGCAATCGGCGGGAAGCTGCTGCGCTCTGGCTCTAGCTCTGACTCTAGCTCAGGACTCTTCTCTAAATTCGTCTCTCGCTCTTCCTCTTTTACAATAGGCAGAGCCTGTTCACTTTCTTGCTCTGTCGGCACATCAACAGGCTGAAGCGCCACCCTCTCTTTGCGAATCGCCTGATGCCCACGATTCGGTGGCAAGATAACCTGATCGCGAATACTGCGGTCAGTATCGGCAGCCGGTGCAAAGCGATTCACCGCATTGAGCATATTATTGACAGCTTCTTTCTGCACCGGCGCGGCAGATTCGGCCTGATTTTTTGCTGCGCCAGCATAATCTGAGTTGCCACTATCGACAGGCGCAGACGCCTCTGGCGCCACCCGAACCTCAACCGGCTCCTCTATATGCGCGGGCGTCGAACTGACAGCTTCTACTGATGGTGTCGATGGCGCTTCTTTTGAAA
>CAYWXW010000215.1:0-3429 GCA_964462265.1 uncultured Porticoccaceae bacterium
CCCGCAGGGTACGCACCACTCTTTCGTGGGCCGGCGCTGAGCGGGCCGTGACCAACGCGGTGCGAATGGGGCCTGTCTCGGGGGGGAACTCCGCCTGTAAACGCTGGAGAGCCTGTAAAAAGCTTTTAAAGGGGCCGCCACTGAGGGGTGTTTTGGCAGCGGCTTTTTCACTTTCGGCAAAAGCGGCCAGGCCTTCGCTTTTATAAATGCGCTCCGCTTCATCAGAAAACAACACCGCGTCACCATCAAAGGCAAAGCGCAATTCGTCACTGTCATCATCAGATGCTTTACCCGACGACAACAAGGTAGCCGCCGCAATACCGTATTTCAGTGCGTTGCGTACATCTTCTGCATGGGTCGACAAAAACAGGTGGCAACCAAAGGCTGACACATAGCGATAGGGACTCCTGCCACCGCAAAAGGCTGCACGGGTAATGTCGAGCTGGTGGTGTTCGATAGAATTAAAAATGCGCAAACCGGTATCGGCCGAGTTGCGCGACAGTAAAATCACCTCGACCCGAGGCGAGGCAAACTTTTCATTAATGCGCAATAATTTTTGTACCAGCGGGAAAGCATCGCCCGGCTCTAAGGGTTCATCTTCGTGTTTAATTTGGTACTGAGAATAGGCTTTCAAACCCTGCTGCTGGAAAACTCCATCACTCTCTTGCAGGTCGAACAAAACCCGCGATGAAATGGCGATCACCAGTTTTTCAACCTTGCTAGCTTGGCTATTCGACACGTTTTAATCTTCCCAATGTTTGTTGTAGATGCGCTATCAATACGGGACGAATCAAACCGGCCCCGCTTATGGCTCGTTCTCTGCCTCTGATGAAAACCAGGAAAGCGTTAAACGGAAAATAACCGGGCTCAATAACAGCAGCGCAATTAAATTCGGAATCGCCATTAAGGCATTCAGTGTATCAGCCAGCAACCAGGCAATGCCCAGACCTTTCACGGCGCCGATGTAAACCGCCAGTGTCCAGAGAATGCGGTAGGGCACGATGACTTTGAGGCCAAATAAGTATTCGGCGCAGCGTTCTCCGTAATAACTCCAGCCGAGGATTGTGGTAAAGGCAAACAGTACCAGGGTGAGCGCGACAAATTTGTCACCGAAATCGGGAAAAGCTGAGGCAAAGCCCGAGGCCGTCATCGCCGCTGCCTGGGCATCGCCCGTCCATACCCCAGTGAGAATAATCACCAGCCCGGTCATGGTGCAGATCACCAGGGTGTCGATAAAGGTGCCCAACATAGCAATGCTACCCTGGCGCACCGGGCTATCGGTCTCTGCCGCCGCGTGGGCAATGGGCGCACTACCCAACCCTGCCTCGTTCGAGAACACACCTCTGGCAACACCCATGCGAATTGCCAGCATTACCGCAGCACCGGCAAAACCACCTTCAGCGGCTACCGGGTTAAAGGCGCTGTGTAATATCAAGCTGAATGCAGCGGGGATTTCACCCAGATGCTGGGCGATAACAAAACCGCAACCCACTATATAAGCAATACCCATCAGCGGCACCAGGGTCGAGGCAACGCGAGCAATTACCTTAACGCCACCGAGAAGAACGATGCCCACCAGTGCTGCCATCACCGCACCAGACACCCACTGCGGCACTTGAAATGAACTTTCCATAACCCGCGCCACTTCACTGGCCTGCACGGTATTGCCAATACCAAAACCCGCCAACATGCCAAATACTGCAAACAAGGTGGCGAGCCACAGCCAGCCTTGGCCGAGACCATTTTTGATGTAATACATGGGGCCGCCCACTTTACGGCCACTGTCGTCAGTCTCGCGGTAGTGCACAGCCAGCACTGCCTCGGCATATTTTGTCGCCATACCCACCAACGCTGTGCACCACATCCAGAACAGTGCTCCCGGCCCACCAATACCAATGGCGACGGCCACCCCGGCGATATTGCCGGTGCCGACAGTGGCCGATAGTGACGTCATCAATGCCGCAAAGGGGCTGATGTCGCCCTCGCCTCTCGCCCTGCCGCCCTTAAATAACTGCACAAAAGCAAAGCCCAGTTTACGCAGCGGCAACAGGCGCAGGCCCAGCATTAAATAGAGCCCGGTGCAGAGGATGAAAAACAGCATCGCCGGACCCCAGGCAAAACTGTTGGCGGTGCTTAACAGGGACTCAATTGTTTTCATTATTATTCTTTATTTTCAAGAGTTTTTTCTCAAGGGTTTTATTGTCAGTAGATTTTTATCGAAAGGTGCTGAGTGTTAAAAACTGTTAAAAAGAAAGCTGCTCTCGCTGGGCAAACAGGCCAAATAAACCGCCGGTGTGCACAAAGACGATATCGCTAGCCTCGGCAAAATAGCCCTGCTCTATTAGTGTAAGCATGCCATGAAAAGCTTTGCCAGTATAAACCGGGTCAAGCAATAAGCCTTCAAGCGCGGCTACCTTTTTAATGGTCGCAAATACCTCGGGGCCGGCTTTGGAATAACCCAGCCCGATAAAGTCATCATTCACCTGTACCGATAAACTCGAAGGCAAAGCAGAAATCTCGTAGCGACTTTGCCAATCACCAATATCTGTCATCACTTTGCGCTGAAAATAAGCCGCGTTATCGCACACGGCAAACCCCAGCACCTGTGCATCGAGCTGATGCAGGGCACAGCCCAAACTCAGACCCGCCTGTGTGCCACCGGAACCTGTTGCATGAATAATATGTGAGGGCTGAATGTCAGCGAGTTTGAAATCACCGATCAACTCTTCAACACAGCGGATATAGCCCCAAATACCTGTGCCATCGCTGGCACCAGTGGGGATTAGGTAGGCTTTGCGGCCCTGAGCGGCATAGTGCTGCGACCAGTGCTCGAAGAGCTCGCGCTGGCGAGCCTGAAATTCAGCGTTGGGATAAATCGAAACTTCTGCACCAGCGAGATAATCGAGGAGTAAATTGCCATCGGGGACGGTCGATTGCAGGTCGCCGTCAAACACTTCGTCTCTAAGCTCTTCATCTCTAAGCTCTTCATCTCTAAGTATTAAATGGACTTTAAGCCCCAAACGGGCACCGAGAATAGCGGTAGCGCGGCAGTGATTGGATTGCACACCGCCGCAGGTGATAAGGGTGTCGCAGCCTTCTGCCAGTGCCCGGGCCAGAGTGAATTCAAGCTTGCGGATTTTATTGCCACTGAGAGCACAATCCGTCAGGTCATCACGCTTGACCCAAATGCGCGGGCCGGAAAACTGAGCGGACAGTCGCTCTAAAGGCTGGAGAGGCGTTGGCAACTGGGCTAGCGTCAGCCTGTCAGGATAATGAATAGTGGGGTCGGCAATCATCGATGCGCGTCCTTGGCCAGGAATCGCCTAAAACCATAGCATAGCGAGTGGAATAGCAGGGCAGGAAAATGTGGGGGCTGCCCTGCCCCCTAATACCATCAAGCTTTAGATCATTAAGGTTTAGATCATTAAG
>CAYWXW010000216.1:0-3365 GCA_964462265.1 uncultured Porticoccaceae bacterium
CGTGTTCTAAGTTCTGTGCCTTATTGTCCACGTCTTTGCCCACCATCATTACCGGTGCGCATTTTACCTGATTACAGACTCGGCAATCGCCCTCTATTTACAAAAAGGCCTTGTTGTATGGGCGACAGGAAAAGACTTTCCGCCAGGGCAAGCGATGTAAGAGGTATAACCGTGAGTGGCATAGATACCGGCACGGAGCGAACCGGGAAGCATTTACAGCGAGCCAGCTACCTTTTTCAACTGTACTCGCTAGCAATGCCTCTCTTATGAAACGGCCCCTAGGCAATAGCTCCTGACTTACGCAGAGTAGCTAACTCATCAGCACTACAACCAATCGAGCCCAACAGTTCATCAGTGTGCTCACCCAATGCCGGTGATGGCAGGCGCACACCCGCAGGTTCATCATTAAACACCGCTGGTGGCCGGGCCTGACGCATGCGCCCACCACGAGGGTGGTCATATTCAATAATAGAACCCGAATGGGCAACCAGTGGGTCATCCAGCACCTCGTCGAAGGTACTGATAGCACCACAGGGAACACCCTCTGCGGCCATACGCGCCACTAGATCGGCAGTGGTTATAGAAACAGCTTTTTTCTCAATCACATTGAGCATTAAACCGTAATTGGTAAAGCGCTCGGCCAGAGTGTTGAAGCGAGGGTCGTCCAATAACTCCGGCATATCGAGAGCCTGACAAGCCCCTTTAAACTCGACATCACCAACAATGATGGTGGTGATGTAACTATCCGCCGTTTTTACCACGCGATAAAACTCAGAGATCAGCGGCTTCGGCTGAAAGCCCTCATCACCGACAAAGCTGTGGTTCCAGTACACATCGGCCCACAAAAAAGCCAAATTGGCATCGAGCATGGAAACATCAATTTTATGCCCACCCACGGTGCCGCGCTCGCGGGCAAACAGCGCCGCTGATATGGCCTGAGCTGCGGTGTATGCAGCAATTTTGTCACTGGCAATCGTCTTCACTAACTCGGGCGCATCGCCACCCACGCCCTGAGCATGGGCAAAGCCAGAGGCACCCTGAATAATCGGATCATAAACCCGCAAGCCCGCTGCGGGGCCGTCGGGACCGAAGCCTGAAATCGACAGATAAATAAGTTCGGGATTGATCTTATGCAGCTCATCAAAGCCATAGCCCGAGCGCTCAAGCGCACCGGGGCGAGAGTTCTGCACGAACACATCAGCCGTTTTAATTAAATCGTAGATAAAGGGTCTCACCCCCTCGTCCTTTAAATCCACGGCGATGGAACGCTTATTGCGATTCATATAGCCGTTGTAACCCGTGACCCCACCGCGAACACCACCGACATGGCGCGACGGATCACCCACCTCGATAGTCTCCAGCCGGATCACATCCGCACCCTGGTCAGCCAACAGACCTGTCGCCAGTGGCCCAGAGGCATTGGTTGTCACTTCAATAATACGAACGCCTTCTAATGGTTGCATAACAACTCCCCTATAGGTGTATCAAAACTTGTTATTGTTTCACCAACTCTTATATAGCAAGAATGGCGAGATAAATTATTGCGGGGCTTATTCAACCTGCTGAGCGAGGAATATGCAATGCCTGTTCTACAACTGAAGTCCGAAACGCTATTTCAAGACGCAATGCACCAGCACAGGTAGGCGGGACATAAGTAAGAATGCATGAGCCGAAAATAATGGTAAAACCATTACGTTAAATTATTGAGTGGGCACCCATTTTAAGAGGGTCGATAGAGGGTAAAAATGCGCTCTTAAATAAGTTAAGTTGACTGTAAGGTAATCTTGGCTTTCACCGGCCGGCATATTCCAAACTACCACTTCGAACCAGATTCATACGCCACGTATGGATCTCTTCCTTCATCCCTCAACTTCTTTTCCAACTCAGATAAACCATCGTGGCAAAACGAACTGAATAACCTTGTAGGAAATACGAGCTCCCATCTTTCGCCATATTGATGGTAATGAGCGCCTCTACTTTGAGAAAGACCAACAAAGCCGTCTCCTGGATTCCTATATTCGTGAACCAAATAGTTACGATGAGAATAGAAAAGTTCTTTGTATTTTGAAGACTTAATGATTTTTCTCTCACAGTCACAATTCGCTTCAGTAATCACGCTATCAAATAGTGGGTCGACTATTGAATCGAGGATTGTCGCCTCTTCCCACGCGCTTACTGTTGAACTTACATAATCATATAACGACCCATTAATGAGATTGGCTTCCTTAAGTTTGTACATAACCTGGGGTAAGCTGACTCGGTCTCGATCACACCACTGAACGCAATTGTCTATAAATTTGACAATTCGATCGTGATTCTTCTTTGCGAGGTGTGGATGTGCTGCTCTGCTTAAAGCATCTATCATAGTGACTAGTAAAATACGTGAAGGGAGACTTTCTCCACCCAAATCCACTTTTTCGAGCTCTTGTTTGAAATATTCGCAGTACTGTTGGATGTTATCTGTTGTCACTGTAGCCCCTCGCCATAGATATAACACTTGCATACCGCGCTAAACGCGCATGCGCGATATGCAACCTTCCCTTTGCGCAGCATCCATTCTAAAAAAACCTAAATCACTGATTAACATATACTTTCAAAAGGCACTAGATTGACATCACCCAAGCCCTTTGTTCTTAGCCTAGCAGCAAGCTAAGCTTGCCGACAACACAACACGGATCAAACACGCCATGCAAATATGGGTCGATGCCGACGCCTGCCCTCGGGTGATCAAAGACATTCTCTATCGCGCTGCCAAGCGGGCTGAGGTGATGACCCTCTTCGTTGCCAATCAGTCTTTGAGCCTGCCAAAATCACCCTGGCTAAAATCCGTACAGGTGCCCGGTGGTTTTGATGTCGCCGACGATTATATTGTTGCCCACCTCGACAGTGGCGACCTGGTAATTACCGCCGACATACCCCTCGCGGCCGAGGCCATTGAACAAGGCGCGGAGTGCATTAACCCCCGCGGTGAGCACTACACGAAGGCCAATATCAAACAACGCTTAACGATGCGTAATTTAATGGAGGAGTTGCGCTCAACCGGCGAGGTACATGGCGGGCCGCCAACCTTTAATCAGAAAGATCGACAGGCTTTTGCCAATGTATTGGATCGACTCCTCGTCAGAGCCTCGAAAGGCCTTTAACTTATTGTTAATGCAACACAATTTCACGCGAAGAAGGCCGACAATCAATAGACTAAAAGCATTGACCTGCGTATAATCTCGCGCCCCTGTGGGGCAGCGCTTGCGTTTGCCCCCTCTTGCGCCAACTCCCGGGCGCTTCTATTAGGCACCTCCTATGTCAGCATCCGATGCAAAGCCAGACGCCAAGTCAACAGCCAGTCAGGACGCCAGTTCTGCCAGTGA
>CAYWXW010000217.1:0-3341 GCA_964462265.1 uncultured Porticoccaceae bacterium
TGGGACGAGACTCGCGTCCTGCACGGCGCGATCGGCCAGTACGCGGTGATCGCACGGCGCAGCGGCCGGCAGTGGTTCGTGGGCGCCATGAACAGTCACTGTGATGTCGCTCTGCGGCTGGTGGACTATCATGAACACGCGGTCGGTGCAGGTGCAGATGCCACAGCAGTTGCCTATGTGGAAATTCAGCTGGGCGATGGTGTCACTTTGTTTGGTGTGGGGATGCATGAAAATATCGTGACTGCTTCATTGCGAGCGGTTATTAGCGCAGTGAATCGTATGATGCGCCGGCGAGAAACCAAAGTGCCACATAGCGAGGCTGCACGTAAAAAAGACCAGCAATTTGCTTAGGCCCCTCGGCCGAATACCTGGCCTTAAACCCCAGCCATTAGTGCCGTTCTATACATTAATGGCTGGAAATAATTACAACTTGTTCAGACTAATCAGAACATAATCTTATGCTACTCTTCCCTCCATAGGAGAGAAGAGGTCAAATCTTTACAATAGATTTATTTGAGTCATATATGGATAAAATTAATATACAGATATATCAGATATATTATCAAAATGACCAACAAAATAATCTAGATATAAATTTTACCCCGTACAGCAACATATTAAACAATAATCCCGACTGGCACGAATACTGGGTTTTTAAGGATGCTTATGAAAAAGGATTACATTTAGAAGCAGACTTCACAGGATTTTTATCGTGGCGATTTAACGAAAAGACACGTATAGATGGCAAACGATTCATTGAATTTATAAGAATAAACCAACACGATAATTATGATGTTTACTTTATCAACCCCTTGCCTTGGGATCTGGATTGCTTCGATAATATTTGGCTCCAAGGCGACTATTATCATAAAGGCATCTTGGATTTCACTCAGAACGTTCTAGGCAAATGTGGGATTAATATTAACTTGAAAGAAATTGTTCATGACAAGGAAACAGGAGCCTACTGTAATTATTGGGTTGGGAACGAATTTTTTTGGGATGAATATATAAAATTTACTTTGCCTGTCTATTAGTATGCAACACCGACATCAAAGCTCTCGGATTCAAGTACACCATGGAAGAAACGTATAGATTAACGTTAAATAACTATAGGGTTGTACGTAACAATTACTACCACCTCAACAGCCTGCTTGCTGACTATGATAAAAGACATAGAGATATTGAAACTTATGCCAAAAATATGAAGGATGAGGTCGCAAGGCTGAATGAAATAAACCAGGAAATAAATACAGATCGTCATGCACTTAAGCATGAAATAGCCGAGCATCAATTAGCGCTAAATGACTTACAAGGTACTTATCAAGGATTACATGATCAATACCAGCAAATAGAGCATGAAAGAAACGAGCTAAAGCAAGCCTGTGAAATATATAAAAACTCTCATGCAGTTAGATTGTCAAATGCACTCGGCAAGTATCCTTTTTTGAAAAGCACTGTCAATTTTATTTATTTATTGATCAAACGTGTCCACTTGTTCTTATTTAAGCGCCCAAGCTTCTAATAATAAAAATTCCCGCTCTGGAGGATTGAGTGGAAATTAGAGTGAGTGCTGCGGAACTTGGCCTAAGAAGCTGTTTTAAAACTAGGATCGCAAACTCAGCTGGATTGTCTAATGAGATAGAGGCAAACGAATTGAGGAGGTGTGTCATGGCCCGCAAGACACCGCGCCCGGAAGCGACCCGTCACGAGACGCTATCGACAATTCGAACGGACTGTCCGTGGTGTGGGCATCGGATGTGGTTCGCCTATGAGGACCGGCGCAAGATCAGCACGCTGGAGGAAGTAATTGGTTTGCGGCTGCAGGTGCGCCGTTGCGTGAACCGGAACTGCGCGCGTTACCATGTGGTCTACCGGCCGGAAGGCGAAGGGGGCTTGGCGTTACCGCACCATGAATTTGGCCTGGAGGTGATCGCGCGAATTGGGCAGTTGCGTTACCGCGCGCATCGCAGCGCCCCGGAGATCCATCGGCAGTTGCAGAGCCAGGGCGTGGCGATCGCCGAACGCACGGTGGAGTATCTACTGGCGCGCTATGATGAACTGGTGAGTGTATCGCTGGCGGATCGGCAGCGGTTGGACACGGTGTTTGCCCGGCAAGGGCGGATGATCGTCGCGCTCGACGGATTGCAACCGACCAAGGGCCAGGAAGTGTTATGGGTCATTCGCGACGTACTGTCGGGAGAAGTGATGTTAGCGCGCAGCCTGTTGTCGTCGAGCGCTGCGGAGCTTGAGGCGTTGTTGAAAGAAGCGCTGAGTGGTTGGTCGGCGCCGGTGGTGGGGGTGATCAGCGACGGGCAGCAGACGATCCGCCAAGCGGTGGCGGCAGTATTGCCGGGGGTTCCTCATCAGTTGTGCCAGTTCCATTATCTGCGCGAAGCGGCGCGGCCGATCTGGGAAGCCGATCGGCAGGCGAAGAAGGAGCTGAAGAAACGGGTGCGCGGGGTGCGTCCGCTGGAGCGCCAAGCCGAGCGCCAGGCCACGCCTGAGGCGGCGGTAGTCCGAGGCTATTGTGCGGCGGTACGCGGTGCGCTGAGTGCGTCGGATCGCCCGCCGTTGGAGCCGGCCGGGCAGCGCTTGCACGCGCGCTTGGAGGCGGTGGCGGCGAGTCTGGAACGCGTCGCCAAAAAGGGGGGCTTGTCAAACCATTACAGCAACTGAAAAGAGTGCTGCACCGGGCCTTGGAGAAAACGGCCGCGTTGTGGCCAGAACTAGAAGGGGCTTCGGGTTGGCTGAAAACCGCCGTCGACATTCTCAACAATGCCGATGAGCTGGACAGTCAGACGGTGAAAAACCGCTATCAGGCGCTGCTGGAGCAGATGCTCAACCAGGCCCAATCCTCTGCGTGGCTGGCTCAAGTGGTGAAACACTTCAGCAAAGTCACCCGCAGTTATTGGCCCGATTTGTTTCACTGCTATGACGTGGTCGATCTACCCCGTACCAATAACGACCTCGAACAGCTGTTCGGTGCGACCCGCTATCATGAGCGCCGGGCGACCGGGCGCAAAAGCGCCGGTGCAAATCTGGTGGTACGCGGACCGGCACGGCTGCCCGCGGCACTGGCTACCCGACTCAAGCCCTTCAGGGCGGCGGATTTGGTACCCCGTGATCTGGAGCAGTGGCGGGCGATGCGCGCCCGATTGGCCCAATGTCATGAATCCCGGGTGTGGGGGTGCCGGTTCCGCCGTGACCCCGATAAGTATCTGGGTAAACTGGAGAAACAGGCACTCAAGCTAAGTTTGCGATCCTAGAAAAAAAACGCCCCCGGATGGGGGCGTTGCTCGGGCAGCGGAGTCTGCTGCCGGCCGGCACGTCGACCATCAGCA
>CAYWXW010000218.1:0-3321 GCA_964462265.1 uncultured Porticoccaceae bacterium
CTTTCTCCCAGGGTTGGCCAGCTTCTTTTAATTGTTTTTGCAGATCGCGCAGGGTTAAATCCAGGGCAATACCGACCCCGGCGATAGCACCTAGCACCTCGTCTTGCCCACAGTTTTTCAGAGGCTGACCAATTAACAAGGCCATTTCGCTTTCAAAGTGGCAGGCGCCTCGCCCTTGGGGTATGCGTATGGGTTCTTCAATGGACGTTAATGCGCTGGTGGGTTTAATAAACAGTAATGGCTCACCGATATTTTTACTCTTCATTTCGGCGACATGGGCGGCGTAATTCAGGCCCACGCAAACCACTTTGCCGGGGGGTAGGCCGCAGGGGCTTATCTTGCCAGTGAGTGCTTCGAGAAACTGGTGCTGGTAGCTCATAGACGTGTTGCCAATGTTAAAGAAGGTTTAGATCAGCTTGCCGGGATTGAGTATGCCGCTGGGGTCGAAGAGGCTTTTCATCTGGCGCATTAGGGCGATTTCGGTATCGCTGCGGGTATAGCTCAAATAGGGTTTTTTCAGCAGGCCGATGCCGTGTTCGGCAGATACGCTGCCGTTAAAGGCCTGTACCAGCTCCGAGACTTCGACACTAACACTGCTGCACCGTTGATTAAAATCTTCAACACTCAGTGCGTCGGGTTTGAGAATGTTTAAATGTAGGTTGCCGTCACCAATATGTCCGTACCAGACCACTTCAAAGTCGGGGTAGCGCTGGCTGGCGAGATCATCGACGGCGCGAATAAAGTCGGGCATTTGCGAGACTTGCACAGAGATATCGTTTTTATAGGGTTTGGCAAACGACAGCGTTTCGGAGATGTCCTCGCGCAATCGCCACAAGTTTTTCGCCTGACTGATATTTTGACTAACCACGCCGTCGAGTACCCAGCCCGCTTCTACGCAGTCTTCAAACAGGGCCATCGCCGTATCGAGAACCTCAGGTGTGCTTTGCTCAAATTCCAGCAGGGCGTAATAGGGGGTGCGCTGTTCAAAGGGCGCGGTTAGCGGCTGCTGGGCGAGCACTTTATCGAGGGCGAGGTCGGAGAAAAACTCAAAGGCATTGAGGGTTAAAGCGCCGCTGTAGGTTTTCAATACATCCATAATGGCGGGGAAGTCGCTCACCCCCAGTACTAGCACGGCAGGGTCTTTCGGTGGTGGCGCGAGGCGCATAGTCGCTTCGCAAATAATACCGAGCGTACCCTCGGAGCCAATAAACAAATGGCGGAAGTCATAGCCGGTATTGTTTTTAATCAGGCCCCGGTTGAGTTCAAGAATGTCGCCATTACCGGTCACCACTTTGAGCCCGAGCACCCAGTCGCGGGTCATGCCGTAGCGAATCACATTAATGCCCCCGGCGTTAGTGGCGATATTACCGCCAATTTGGCTGGAGCCCGCCGAGGCGAAATCCACCGGATAAAATAGCCCTTGTTCCTCCGCGTATTCCTGCAATTGTTGGGTGATGATGCCGGCCTGGCAGGTGAGGCTGCGGTCGACGGCATTAAAGTCGATGACCTTATTCATACGATCGAGGGCCAGCACCAGCTCGCCAGATTTGGCCACCGCGCCGCCGCTTAAACCGGTGCGCCCACCCGAGGGCACAATGGCCAGGTCTTCACTGGCCGCCAGTCGCACAATGGCCTGTACCTCTTCGATGCTGCCCGGTAGTACGACCGCGCAAGGTGAAGCCGCCCAGACCGTGGTGCGGTCGAGGCCATAGTGTTGCAAGCTGTCGGCATCGGTGAGAACCCGGCCCTCGCCGACGATGGCCTGGAGTTTTTGCAGGGTCTTGTTATCCATTGGTTTCGGGCTCTGTTTTTGCGTTAGCAGTTGCGTTAGTCGTTGGGCTAGTTGTCGGCTTGTTTGACGAATTTTGTCGATGATGGCCCATGCCACTTGGGGTCAACTCGGGCCATGGGCGGCACTGGGCATGTTACCATGACGCCCCCTTTTTTTTACCCCCTGAGGTGTGCTGTGGCTCCTGTCTCTCTCGATAAATCGAAAATTCGCATACTCCTGCTCGAAGGGGTGCACCCCTCGGCGGTCGACTCCCTCAACGCCTCGGGCTACAGCAATATTGAGTACATTAAAGGTGCTCTGGACGATGCCGAGCTGAAGGGCAAAATTGCCGATGCCCACTTTGTCGGCATTCGCTCGCGCACTCAGCTAACGGCTGATGTGCTGTCCAGTGCTAATAAACTGATGGCCATCGGTTGTTTTTGCATTGGCACCAATCAAGTCGACTTGAAGGCCGCGACCGAGCGCGGCACGGTGGTATTTAACGCGCCCTATTCCAATACCCGCAGCGTCGCCGAGCTGGTCATCGCCGAGGCGATTATGTTGATGCGCGGCATCCCCGAGAAAAACGCCAAGGCCCACCGTGGCGTGTGGCAGAAATCCGCCGTCGGCTCTTTCGAGGTGCGCGGTAAAACCCTGGGCATTGTCGGCTACGGCAATATCGGCAGTCAGGTCAGCGTACTGGCCGAATCCCTCGGCATGAAGGTCAAGTTTTTCGATGTCGTTACCCGCCTGCCTCTGGGCAATGCCGAGCAAATTGCCGAGCTCGACGACCTGCTGGGCTGCGCTGACATCGTGTCTCTACACGTGCCGGACACTTCGGCCACACGTAATATGATGAACAGTGCGCGGCTGGCGGCAATGAAGCCCGGCGCGGTGCTAATTAACGCCGCCCGTGGCCAGGTGATCGCCATCGATGCCCTGTGCGAGGCCTTGTCTGAAAAGCGCTTGGCCGGTGCCGCCGTCGACGTTTTTCCCAGCGAGCCAGGCACAAATAATGAGGAGTTTGTCTCCCCCCTGCGTGAATTCGACAACGTGATTTTGACCCCCCACGTCGGCGGCTCGACCGAAGAGGCGCAGGAAAACATTGGCGGCGAAGTGGCCGAAAAGCTCATCCGCTACAGCGATAACGGCACCACCCTCGGCTCGGTCAACTTTCCCCCGGTGGCCCTGCCCTCCCACGAAGGCTCCCATCGCCTACTCCACATACACCGCAACGTGCCCGGCATCATGAGCGCCATTAACCAGGTGTTTTCCGCCAGCGCGATCAACATCACCGGGCAATACCTACAAACCAATGAGCAAATTGGCTACGTGGTGATCGATGTCGCCGCCGGTTACAGCGACCAGGCTTTGAAAGAGTTGAAGGCCATTGAAGGCACGATTCGCTGCCGGGTTTTGTTTTAGTTCTACGGCGGGGCTCTATGCCGTCACCTGGTGGCAAGCTCTTATTTGAAACGAAGACAGGTGGTTTGGACATTGGATAATAAGTTAATACAAAAGGTATGTGGCAGAGCCTCCTATCAGCGCGG
>CAYWXW010000219.1:0-3294 GCA_964462265.1 uncultured Porticoccaceae bacterium
GCTTTCGACATTGAAGCCTCGACAATATTCGGCAGTTGGTGGTCGGCCAGCCAGGCGGCCTTAAGGCACAATAAACGGGCGACGCGCAGTTTGCGGGTGACTCGCTCGAGCCGGTCGCGAATCCGCGGGTCGTCGAGCATTTGGTTTTCTCGGGCGAAGGCGAGGGACTCATCCAGTGCCGAGCGGCCAATGCCGACCGCCATCGCCGCGATCAGTGGGCGGGTGGCATTGAAGGTTGCCATGGCGCCTTTAAAGCCGGCGCGGCTTTCATAATAGGCTTCGCCGCCGAGCAGGTTTTCACCGGGCACTCGGCATTCCTCCAGCCGAAACGAGGTGGACTCATAGGCTTTGAGACCCATTTTCTTTTCGATGTGAAAGTCCTGCAAGCCGGGCATGCCCCGTTCAACTAAAAAGGCGCGATGCCCGCCTCGGCCCAGAGAGGGGTCGATGGTGGCCCAGACGAGGATGAAATCGGAGCGGCTGGAGTTGCCCGAAAAAGATTTGTTGCCGATCAGCACCCAGTCGTCGCCGTCTTTTATGGCGCGGGTTTGAATGCTGGCGACATCAGAACCAGCGGCGGGTTCGGTCATGGCGAAGGCGCCCCAGCGGGGCTTGTCGAGTTTGATAAAAGGGCTCAGGTAGCGTTCTTTTTGATCCTCTGTGCCCATTGAAATAATGGCACCCTCGCCGAGCCCCGGCCCGGGGGCCGACACCGCAACGCCGCGATCCCAGTAAGACATTTGTTCTGACAGTAATAAACTGGCCCGCGAGCGGCCCATTCTTTTGGCCGTGTTTTTGTCAGCGCTTTTCTTCGGCGTGTCATCCTGCCCTTTGCGGCCCTTATAGCGAGTGCGGCCGTAGCCCATGCCGACCAGTTTTTCGAAGTAGGGATGATCAGGTGGTGTCGGGCGGCCTAATTTGTCGGCCTCTATACCCAGGGGGCGCATGTGTTCGCGACCCAATTCCTGTAACTTCTCGATGCGTTGTTGGGTGCTGCTATCAATTGCAAAATCCATTGTGAATTTCCTGCTCGGGCGCGTTCACTCTGTACTTAAGTGCCCGCTTTATTATTCGAATTTAAGTTTGCTTGGCGGGTTATTTTGCCAATGTCTATCTACAAGTACCTGTTTACAGGTGCTTAGGGACTGAGTTCCAGGGCCGATAGCTCTACATTGCCTGCAATACTGCAAAGTGCCCGACCTGCAATCTCTTTAGCCAGATCAATACCGCCGGCCAGCAAGCCGAGGGTGCGGGCTTCGCGCATATATTTTTCCAGCGGCAGGTCTTGCATAAAGCCCTGGCCGCCAAAAATCTGCAGGGCGTTGGGGGTGGTGTACATGGCGTTTTCGATGGCTTCTACAAAAGCGGCGGCAGCGGCTGCCTCAAAGGCTTGACCTGCGTCGGCGCGACAGGCGGCATCCTGTACCAGCAGGCGGCTACTATCGACGGCGGTGCGCATATCGGCGATCAAAAAGGCCAGGGCCTGGTGATGGGCGATGGGCTTGCCGAAAGCGACGCGCTCCATAGCGTATTCGCGCGAGGTGTCGGCGGCGACACGACTGACGCCAACCAATAGGGCGGCAATATAGAGCTGCCACTTTGCCAATGCACGAGCCGCCCCAGCGGGGTCGTCCCAGCGCTCGGTGATGACAGCTTGATTGAGGACAAGCTCTGCTGCACCGGCTGCGCGCAGGCCGCTACCTTTTAGTGGGGTGAAGCTAAAGCCGCTTTCAATAATAGAGGCACCCTGTTTATCGAGAATCACCAGCAGATCAGCATCAGAGCAGGGCAGCCAGGGGACGATGCCGGTGTAGTGATTATCAGAGCGGCACAAACTGTCTTTTTTGCGCGAATCGCCATCGTCCCAGATAAGCGCTATACGGGCGCCGGGGTCGTTGAGGCGCGGCAAAATAATGTTTTCCAAAGCGCTTTCGCCACCGAGTTCATCAATCGCGTAAAGGGCCGGGCCAATGCCGTCGAGGGCGAGGGCAGCGCCGGGGTCGCCATAGCCGAGCTCTTCAAGCACGGCGCACTTGGCGCGGCTACCGAGACCGGCACCACCGAGGCTTTCGGGTAATTCCATGGCGCTAAGGCCAAGCGCTGCATAGCTATTGAGTACGCTCTCTGGCAGCGCTTTGTCAGCTTCGAAGTCGCGGTATTGTTGGCTGAGAATATCTGTAGAAAAGCGCTGTACAACGTCGACAATCAAGGTGATATCTTCACCGGGCTCTAGTTCGAACATGGTTTACTCCGGGTGTCGGCAAACGACACCGAGGCTGTGATAAAGGCAGCTTCGGTGCTTACATTATTTGAGACCTTTGCACGAGAGCCATTTTACTCCCATGCTGCGTTAAAAAAGTGCTCAATCGGTCATTTACATTTGTAAACTCCCTCTCTGTGCGCTTTTTTGCCTTGCCTGAAAGCAAAATCATCTCCCGTGCAAAGGTCTCTATTTATTGTTAAAGATGGGCGCTCGGCGTTCGGCGGTGGCTTTAATGCCCTCGGCAGAATCAGCGGTTTGTATCAGCCACTCCTGTTCATTGAGTTCGTGATCGGTAGCGGCGCGAACGCGGTCGGCCAGGCCCCGGCGCACGGTGGCGCGAATAGATTGCACGGCCAGAGGTGCAGAGCCGGCAATCTCGCTGGCCAGTTCAGTTGCCGCTTTAAGCACCTGGTCTTGCGGCACAATTTGGTCGGCCATGCCCCATTCGAGGGCTTGTTCGCCTTTAATTCGGCGCCCGGTGTAAAACATCAAGTGGGCGTTCTGCTGGCCAATGAGTGCCGGTAGAGTGTGAGAAAGGCCAAAGCCGGGGTGGAAACCGAGGCGCGAAAAGTTAGCGGCAAAGCGTGCCTCCGGGCAGGTGACGCGGAAATCGCCAACCAGAGCCAGGCCCAGGCCACCGCCAATGGCTGCGCCCTGTACCGCGCAAACCACGGGTTTTTTATTGCCAAAGAGGCGCACGGCCTCGCCATAGAGACGGCCCGAGCGGCGTCGAAAGGCGCTCTCTTCGGATTTGTCCTCCTCGTCATCGCGATTGATGGCGTCGCCACCACCAAAGTTGGCGCCGGCACAGAAGGCTTTGCCCTCGGCGGCGAGCACAATGGCGCGACAATCGTCGAGCTTGTCGAGGTCGTCAAAGGCATCGGCGATGGCACAAATTAAGTTGTAGTCAAAGTAATTAAAGGGCGGGCGCTGGATAGTGACTGTGGCAACATGCTGTTCCAGAGTGACCTGTATATCTTGATATTCGCCGATAGCAGACATCGATTTTCCTTAAAAATTAAGTGAGTTGA
>CAYWXW010000220.1:0-3260 GCA_964462265.1 uncultured Porticoccaceae bacterium
GGGGCGGCGCATTTCGGCGCCAACACCTTGAGACTCCTGGTGGCTGGCGCTGGCAGATTCCACCAGGCGGGCACGCATGGCGGGGTCTTGCAAACCGGCCTTCTGCTCGGCCAGTGATAATTCGCGGAACTCTTTCCACACCGGGAATTTATCGAAGGGCAGGCGGGACTCAAAAGACATCATCACATTGAGGGCGCGGCTGTGTACCTGGGCGAACATGGTGCCACCCATCTCGGCAGTTTCGTTGAGCAGATCGAAATAGGGCGGCCAGATATCGGGGGCGCGACGGGCGCTGAACATGCCCCAGGTCACGGGGCGGCCTGACTCGACGGCCAGGTCACGCAAGCGCACCTGATATTCGCGCTGTGCTTCGGGGGAGCGTCCGGCCTCTTCACTGGCAATTTCAAAAATACCGGCGTCGAGTTCACTCATTACGCCGACCAGTTCTTTCACTTCGTCCCATGTCGCCAGTCGACTGGAGACGGGGAGGCCCTGGGGGGTTTGGTGGTTGCGCGTGCGCGAGGTCGAAAAGCCGATGGCACCGGCGCGAATCGAATCGGCCAGTTCTTTTTTCATAATCGCCATATCGGCTTCGTTGGCTTCGTCGGTAAAGGCGCGCTCACCCATGGCGTAGGTGCGCAGGGCAGAGTGGCCGACATAGCCGCTGTAATTAATACCCTTGGGCAGCTTTTCGAGGGCGTCGAGATATTCGGGATAGGTCTCCCAGGTCCAGTCGATGCCGGCTTCCATTGCCGCACCGGAAATGTCTTCGGCGCGTTCGAGGTTGCGTACCACCAGGTGCTTGTCTTTGGCGGCACAGGGGGCCAGCGTAAAGCCACAGTTACCCATGACGACTGTGGTGATGCCGTGCCATACCGAGCAAGTACCCAGTGGATCCCAGGAAATTTGTGCATCCATATGCGTGTGGCCGTCGATAAAGCCGGGGGTTACTACCTGGCCACTGGCGTCGATGACTTCAGTTGCATCGCCATAGACGTTACCAACGGTAGTAATAATGCCGTCTTTAATGCCAATGTCTGCATTAAAACGTGCAGCTCCAGAGCCGTCGATAATGGCGCCATTTTTAATAATCAGATCGTAGTTCATTTTTATAGCTCCCGATGCTCTCTGCAGGCATCGCCAGTTTAAGAAATTGTTGGCTAAACCCTATGGCGGCTGAGGACTGTGTGCTGTTATTTGCCGATACGCCACAGGTTTTATTGTTAAATTGATTACTCAGAGCATAAACCACAGTCAGCATGAATGCCATGCCTGACAGGCATTGCTACTAATGCCGGGCGTGCAACAACGTCTCTAAAAAGTCCTCTAATAACCTGTGGCTATTGCCGTGAGCGCTGAAGATAGTGTTGTTATTCATGGCTCTTTACCTGTAAAAAGTGCCCCACCAGTAAAAGTGCCCCAGTCGCGCAAGACAAGGTTCAGCTGTAAAGGCTTGTCTGTATAAAGACTGCTGTGGCTAATAAATAATTACACTCTATGAAGGGCGGTTTTTTGAAATCCTTATTTGTTGAAGAAAATGGCTATTACATGCCCACAGAGCACGCCGCCAGCCCTTGGGGGCCGGTCACCATTCACGGTGGTGCCTCTGCCGGTTTAATGACCAGTTTAATGGAAGAGCAGTTCCCCGCGGAGACCATGCAGTTGGCGCGTTTAACGGTGGATCTTTTTCGCCCAGTGCCAATGGCCGCACTTGAGCCACGCAGCCGTATTATTCGCGATGGAAAACGCATAAAGGTATTAAAAGTATCCTTGTTTCACGAGGGGCAGGAGATATGCCGCAGCAATGCCTTGATCGTCGAGAAGCAAGATATTGAATTGCCTGCCCATGCAAAATTACCCGCTTTGCCGCCGCAGGAAATTGTCGATGCTTTTGCCCTGGATGAGGTGATTGGCATTAATGCCATTAATAAAGCGGCGTACGTTGAGTATCCACCCGGTTTACACACATTAATACCTTTAAAGCCGATATTTCTGAATCTGGGTGTGGGGCGAGGTTGTTCCTGGTTGCGTCTGCCTTTAGACGTGCGCGAAGGTGTCGAAAACTCGCCGCTAGTGAGTGTTGCCACCTTGTCTGATTTCAGTAATGGCTTTGCTCAGCTTTATTTGAGTCCCGAGCAAGGCTTTATTAATGCTGACATTACGCTGAACCTGCACCGAATGCCGGTTGATGACTGGATTGCCATTGACGCCCACGCCCGCGCTCAGCCAAATGGTATCTCGATGGTCGAGACCGTGCTCTACGA
Source organism: uncultured Porticoccaceae bacterium (assembly GCA_964462265.1). GTDB lineage: Bacteria > Pseudomonadota > Gammaproteobacteria > Pseudomonadales > Porticoccaceae > Reddybacter. The sequence goes on from CAYWXW010000220.1 coordinate 2,265, forward strand.
CCAGTACGGCATGATTGGCCGGGTTAGCCAGTCTAATTTGACCATGAAAACCTACAATAAGTGATACTTGGTAAGTGAGCGTCCGGCAGTATTTTTTACCATCATGTGAGTGCTGATGACGAGAGTTGAGAATGCGAAATTTTAATTAAGATTGGCATTGCTGGTCTAGTGTAATAAAGTTGAGTCAGCATCGTTGTAAAGCGTTGGTTGATGATGTTCGTCAATGCGTTTGTTGAAGTTCTTTGCTATATATTGCTAACCGATTAATAAAAACTTAAAAAGGAACATTGTATGGATAGTCAATGGAACAAAGGGTCTGTTATTCCGGGCCTCAAGCGCGTGCTCAGTGTCGGCATTCTGGCCGCTGCTGTGGGTGGCTCCGGTTTTGCCGTGGCTGAGAATCACAAGGCGGCAGCTGGAGAAGACGATTTCAAACATTATTGCGCTTCTTGTCATGGCGTGAGTGGTAGTGGTGATGGTCCCGTTTCAGGCTCGCTTAAGAACTCGCCTACAGACCTTACTCAGCTTGCGGCTGCAAATGGTGGGAGCTTCCCTAAAAAGCACGTGACGGACGTGGTGCAGGGGAATAAGGATTATGACAAGAAATTTCGGACGCATGGCCCCGCTGATATGCCGGTGTGGGGGAATATTATTTTTGACGATAGCGATGGAAGGTCGAGTATAGCCAACGCCCGCATTAAAAATATTGTGAACTATATTGAGTCGATTCAGAAATAGCTTGAGCCCCTGAGCCACCTACAAAATATTATATGTTGTAGGTGGCTCGATCCATCCAGTGATCGAAATTAGTTAGCTCCTATCAAGTAAGTCCCATCAAAAAGCCCCGTCAATAAGCCTCATCAATAGCCCCAATGATTTTTTCGTGATACCTGTGTGCCCTTTCTTCGGAGAAGTGGTCCAGGAATAATATTGAAAAGCCGAGTAATATTATGGCCAGACCTGAAGCCCTGCCGTTGGCTGTGGGTAGAAAAAGAA
>CAYWXW010000221.1:0-1957 GCA_964462265.1 uncultured Porticoccaceae bacterium
GTCGGCTTTCCAGCAGCTCGCGCACCACGGCAATAACATCGCCAAGGCCATCATTTTTATGCAGAAAAAACTCGCCACTTTTGGTTTTAACAATAAAACCGTCGGGCATTTCAGGTATCAAAGTCTCGAGCGTCTGCTCTATTTTTTCGAGGTTCATGGTCGTTCTCCTGGGCGCTTGCTGCGCTGTCTGTTGTATTACGAGTGGGCGCCTGCCAGCACCCGTTGGTTAATCTCCCCCATGCGGTCTTGCATGCGGGCGAATTCAGTACTGTGGGCCTGGGCGATCTGCAACAGCTTCACGCTCAGGCAAAAATTGCCGTTGTCCAACTTCTGGGCAAAGCCCTCGGCAATTAGGGTATTCATACAGCGGTTAATGGTCGGGGCCGTCTCGCCCAGGCTTTTCGCCAGCTCACCATTGCTAATGCCGCTTAGCGTGTGGCCGCGCAGGGCCGCCATCACCCGCAGTACGCGGGTGCCGCTGTTGCTGGTGCGGCCGGTGGTTTTGGGGCTTAGGTCGGTCATCGTTGGTCTCCTTGTGGCTCATCAAACAGCCCCAGCTCCGGCGTCAATGCCTTGCTGACATTGGCCCGGTGCCCGGCCAGTTGGCTGAGCAGGCTGGTGAGTGCGCTAATGGTGTCATCGGCCTCGGCGCGGCCCTTGTAGAAATTGCTGAGCAGAGTCACCGCCACATTAAAATCGTTATGCAGGCCCAGTAACTCATCGTCGGTAGCGGGCTGGCCATTGGGTATATCTACCAACAACTTGTGGGCGCTGGTGGCGATGTACTGGGTAACAAAAGTGCAGCCGCAGGCATGCTCAAAGGGGCGGATCAAAATCGCCGGTAGCCGACCGTTCTCCAGCCACTTGTAAATCACCCACTTATTCGACTGGCCCATTAGCTCGGCAATGCCATCTACCGACAAATTGCGTTTAGCCCGTGCGTACTCCAGGCAGGGCGTCCAAACAAAAGTCGGCTTTGCCTATGGGCAATAGCGTTTTAGTGTGGATAATGGGCGGCAAGGTAAACATGCTTAAGCAACGCGCCGGTTTTTGGTGGGATCGGGCTTTAAACCCAAAAGAATAGCGGCGCGATGGCCCTCGCCACGATTGCCTTTGCGGCGGCCATGTATAAGGTCGACCACGGCAGTGCGTGATATGCCCACAGATTTTGACCATTCAGTTTGGCAAATGCCGTGGTCAACAAACCAGGCGCGCGCGCTTTCTGGGGTTTGAGGGTAGGGCAAAGGCCCGCTGTTGGTGATTGTGCTCATGATGGACATCCTTAATTGCTGCCTTTGTGTATGTACGCTCGCATATTTGCGCATATACGTTCGCAAGTCAATAGTTTTTAGAGATTCTTATGACTTTATTTTGTGATCGGCTAAAAGAGGAGCGTAGTAGGTTGCGCTATGGCCAGAGTGAGTTTGCTGAATTAGCCGGGGTGAACAGGCGCTCACAAGCAAATTATGAAAATGGCGAGCGCGCCCCGAATGCGGACTATTTATTAGCGGCCAGCAAGATAGGAGTCGATGTCACCTACCTGCTCACCGGCAACCGTCTGCAAAAAGTTGTTGATGACAAGCTAACCGCCGCCCTTCGTCTAAGTCGTGAGAAGGAGCCCCAGGGCGGTGTGCTAACTAACCTGGCATTAGAGGCGTTTGAAAACGAAGGGAAAGTGGCCGAACCACCCCGTCAGGACTATCTCTCTGATCGCGAGCAAGCCTTGCTCGACAACTACCGTGCAAGCAGTGCTAAGGCTAAGAAAGTGTTGGAAGAAACCGCTGAAATAATGGCCGATAAGGCCAGAGACACTGAAAAAGGGAGTTAACGATGGCTTTAATGATATGCAAGGAATGCGGCAAAGAAGTCTCGCAGCACGCCGAGGCCTGCCCGGCCTGCGGTAATCCGGCATCGCGAAAGGTCAGGCGCTTCGGCTGGCGGGCGTTTGCTGTTGGTG
>CAYWXW010000221.1:1967-3253 GCA_964462265.1 uncultured Porticoccaceae bacterium
ACTCTGATTGCTTTCGCAGTAGCCTGGCTGGCCTGTGGCATTACTTGCGCCTACATCGCCCACGCTAAAAACCGCGACGCACTCACCTGGTTATTGATCGGCAGTCTGGGCGGTGTGCTGGCGCTGGTGGCCATTGCCGCCGTGCCCCGTCAAGAGACGAGTACACCGCCATTTTATTTGGCCGTTGACCCACGCCTGTGGGCCGCATTAGCAGCGCTAATTGCCCTGGGCGTGTTTTTCTTGAGTCAAATTCGGTAAATACAATTTAAGAGGGGTCAAGCGTGAAACTGTACAAACTTATATCAATTGCACTATTAATCATTGCCACAAACACTACGGTGCTAGCCCAGGCTGAGCTACTCATCCCCCGTGCGCCGGGCGAAAACGCCAACTATTACCTGCTATCAATGAAAATAGAGGGTGATATTGTCACCGCAGGTAGCAGCCGGGTCAGTCCTTCCTCCACCGGCTATTCAAAGACAGAAACAAACTGCAAGACCATGAAGATGCGTGACCTGGGTTATAGCGAAACATCACTGCTTGCCATCAAGCTAATGCCAACCAAGTGGTTTGATCTGTACCCGGGCTCCAGCAAAAGTGATTTAGCCAACTTTGTCTGTGCTATTAGGGCGGTGCAGGTTAGCGACTATGGTGATTCGCTTTCTTCTTGATCTGACGCCGCAGTCAGAATAAGCCGCTGCGTGACGATGAGCGTAGGTGCTGCGGGACTGCGCACAGCAGTGAACCAGTCACGGCATAGGTGCTGCAGGCGCTGCAATCTGGCCCTGCGGGGTTGGTGCTGCGGGTCGCTCGCGATGCTGTTCATAGCGTCTCCTTTGGGGTGTGTAATGGTGTGTGTGATGGGCCTTGTTATGTGTATCAATCAAACTTCACAAGGCGGTCTACAACTCGCCCTATTTTGCTGTTCCGGCTCACACCAAAATTCCCAGTAATCAGCCATTGAAACGGCAGGGTGACTGAACATAATGGCCACACCCATATCAGGTTCAGTCTATACAACAACGTCCGCTTGTTGTGGTCGTACTTATACACAACGTAATCAGAAGTTCTATCATCATCACCAAATAGGTGTTCAAGCACGTCCTCTGCGCTTGCGCCTTTACCAACTTCGGAAAGAACCTGCCTCTTCATGTAATAATTCCATCGTCTTTTGTTTCGCTCTATCATCTCTAAACCTCTCCAGTCCCAAACACATAACAAGGCAAATTAACGCGGATCGCCTTCGTCGCTCCGCTCCTCAGCCGCCCGGTTATTTGCGGCGTTAC
>CAYWXW010000222.1:0-691 GCA_964462265.1 uncultured Porticoccaceae bacterium
CCATATTCTGGTGCGTTTTAAAGATGACGGCGGCGGGCTGGACTACGATGCTATTCGCGTCTCTGCAGTGCGCGACGGCTTACTCGAAGAGGGTGCTGAGGTCGCTGAAGAAGAACTCAAGCGCATGGTACTGCGGCCGAACTTTACCACCCGTAGTAACGTCACTCAGGTGTCTGGACGGGGTATTGGCCTGAATGCAGTCTACGGACAAGTTCTCGATCTCAAGGGTTCATTGCAACTCGATTCGGTGAGGGGCGAGGGTTGCACCATGGATATTCGCCTGCCCGTTACGCTGTTGTCTACCCATGCTCTACTGGTGCGGGTCGACCAGCAAACCTATGCTCTGGCCAGTCGAGGCATCGAGCGAATTGTTCATGCCGGCGATGGCGAGTTTGCCTTTTTCGGTGGTGAGCTGGTTTATCGTCTCGATCAACAACCCTACCGCGTTCGCCGCCTGGCCAACGTACTGGGACTGGAAGCGGAGGCCGTTGACGGTGCTCAGCAAGCAGGCTCAGTGATTTTGATGGAAATTGACGAACAGATCGAGGCCGTCGTGGTTGATGAAGTGGTGGGCAGTCGAGAGCTGGTCGTAAAAACCCTGGGTCAGTACATGCCCAAATTAACCGGTATTGTTGGCGCCACCATCCTCGGTGATGGCCAGGTGTCGCCGGTGCTGGATCTGGTCGAAATG
>CAYWXW010000222.1:701-1448 GCA_964462265.1 uncultured Porticoccaceae bacterium
GAGTTCAATCAAACCTGGGTTAAAAATGCTCCAATGATAATTTTGGCTGTTGCCAGAAAAACCTATGAGCATAATCAGCAACCTTATGCGCATAACTGACATGATGTTGGCCTTGCTGTTGGCCGTTCCGTCCGGTGCCGAGGAAGGGCAACAAGAGTGGGATGGATTTCTGGTCGAAATGCTCAGGCAGCCCGTCGCTTTCGAACAACATGCCGCCAACGAATACGGCCGTATGAATAGCGACAGCGCCTCTAACCGCCCCATAGCTATTGTCGTCGATGACTCTTTAAGTGCGCGCCGCGCCCTGGCTCAATTGTTGACCGATGCCGGTTACGAGGTGCAAACGGCCTGTGACGGTCTTGAAGCCGTTGACCTGCTGGGCTCGGTACGTCCCGACATTATGTTTGTCGATATGGAAATGCCGCGTATGAATGGTATTGAATTAACCGCTCATTTGCGTTCTCGAGGCGGCTTTGATGAGCTGCCAGTGGTGATGATTACCTCGCGAAGCACTGAGAAGCATCGTCGTCAGGCAGCGGATGCCGGGGTTAATCTCTACCTCACCAAGCCCTTTTCTGATGATCAGCTGATTAGCCAGATCGAAGAATTGACAGGCAGTTTCGCATGAGCAGCCAAGCCCTTGAGAAAATGGCAGGGCAGCTGATGGCAGTCATGAACTTTGCCGGCCTGCGTCTCGCTGTTCCTCTTGCCCAGGTGCACTCGCTGGTCTCGGTGTTAGATCTGGAT
>CAYWXW010000222.1:1458-2779 GCA_964462265.1 uncultured Porticoccaceae bacterium
CGAGTTGCCAGTCTTTGGTTTTGGCGCCGAGCTGCTCACTTTGCGCTCTGTGCCCGCCGATTACCGGGTGTGTGCCAACCTGGGTGCTGACAGTCCTGAGCTGGGTATTATTTGTCAGAGTATTGAAACACTCGAGCAGCCAGTCAGCGAAGAAGCGTTACCGGCATGCATGTCTAGCGATAGCTCCATGGTGAAAGGCCTGGCTTTAAATGACGACGAGGTTCTGCTTTGCACCAATCTGGCAGCGCTTGTCGAGCATATCTCTACGACGGATAAGTCCAGTGCTGGACTTTTTTTGAGCAGTAAAGAGGCCAACTGAAATGCCATTACAGAGTCAGCAAGCGGTAGCGCCGATTGAGCAGACCTCACCTGCCTGGTTACTCGATATTTCGGGTGGTCTCACGGTAGCGGTGGCGGCACAGGATGTGATCTATGTTTACCCCGAAGCGCCGCAGGTTTTTGCTATTCCACAAACCCCAGACCACGTGCCTGGGGTGGTGAATTGGCAGCGGCATCTGGTACCCATTATTGACCTCGGTATCTATCTGGGCTTGCAGCAGGCGGAGAGTCACGGCTCAGCCATTAAAATGATGGTGTTACTTAATTTGGGCGATTCAAGGCTGGGTGCAATGGCTCTCGAGCAAATACCCGAGCGCGCAGAAGTTGCAGACAGTAGTCAGTGTGAGCTGCCCGCGAATCTACAAGCCTGGGGCTGCCTGGTACCCTCTTGCTTTATGCACAGTACCCGGGGTGCGGTGCCAATACTCGATCTCGGTGCTGTCTTTGGCAACAAACTGAGTCCCGGCAGGCCGGCTGAGAGGATGGGTCGTCGCGACAGGGACAACGCCGCATAGAAGCGGGCGCAATGAATTTTCTGTTTTTAAATGTCTAGTTTTAAGTAAAGGGAGGGAGAGTGGATAATATTCTTCGTGTATCGCAAATAGGTTTGTCAGCGCGAGAAGTGACGGTGTTGAGAAGCATGTTTGGGGTACTGCCACAGTTGAAAAGTGGCCATGTATTTATTGATTCGGATGAGGGGATAAAGCCCAATGTGGTACTCCTCAATGCGGATTCACACGAGGCTATTGCCCAGTGGAAAGCCTTTGCTGCCAAGCACAAAGGTGTCGTTCCGGTGTTAACCTCAGCCACCAAATCGAGTGACAGTGTTAAGCATTTGAAATTAATTTTTATGCCGCGCCCCATCACAGTCAAGCGCCTATTGACCATGCTTGAGCAGGTCGTTGCGGCCAGTCTTTCTGCTCGCACAGCCAGAACGGCGAGTGTCAAAACTGAGGACAAAAAAGATGATTTGAGTATTCTT
>CAYWXW010000222.1:2789-3239 GCA_964462265.1 uncultured Porticoccaceae bacterium
AAACAAGCGGTTTTCCATTCAGAATGTCGCCTTCAGCCGACGTTAATTCATTTTCGCAATACCGGATTTCATGACGTGCGAAATTCCCATGACCAAAGACGTCGGCCCGGTTTACCGGGGCGAAACCGTTCTTGTCGTCGATGACAGTCTATCGGTGCGCAAGTATATGGAGTTGAAGCTGCCGGAAATTATATCCGGGCCGCTGGCCATTGAGTTCGCCAGCAATGGACGAGATGCGATGGAATATATATGGTCAAAAGATATCCATCTTGTTTTTCTCGATGTCATTATGCCCGGCATGGATGGTTACAACGTCTGTAAAGCTATCAAGGCTGAAAAGCTCTCCGACGTAATTATGCTGACCGGTAAAAAATCACCGATTGACAGAGTGCGGGGCTCATTGTCGGGTTGCGATGCCTACCTGACCAAGCCGCCTCAGGACAGGAAGTT
>CAYWXW010000223.1:0-3237 GCA_964462265.1 uncultured Porticoccaceae bacterium
GGATTAAAGGGGTTGTAACCCATGCCGCCGTAGAGGTGCTTGGCAATAATAATGGCAAAGGCCGTGCCGGTGACCGTCAGCCACCAAGGTGCCAGCGGTGGCAGAGCGAGGCCGAGCAAGACTGCGGTGACCAGAGCGCTGTAATCGCGCAGGTAAAAGCCAATGGGCCGATTGCGCAGTTTTAGAATTGCCGCTTCACAGCCAATGGCGGTGACACTGGCAATAAAAATATTGAGGAGGGTGCCGATACCAAAAAAGCTGGTGAGCACGATCAAGCCGGGCACGGTTGCGAGCAGCACCTGCTGCATCAGCCACTGGGTGGAGCGAGGACCGTGGGCGTGGGGTGAACTACTGCGACCGAGGGCCATTAGCTATTTTCCTCGGGTTGCTTTGCCGGCTCGTTGGCAGGCTGACTTGCTTGAGCAAACGCGGCTAGTTCGAAATCCGCCGCTTTGATTTTTTCGTTCAATGTGGTCACAGCTTGACGGAAGGCTTCAAGTTGTTCGCTACCCTCACTCTCGGCCTGGGCGAGTCGCGTTTGTGCTTTATTGAGGCGCTTTTCCAGAGCGTCGCGCTGCTTTTGCAGTTTTTGCTGGGGCGACATTGCAGCCTGCTCTGCGGCATTTTTCTGTGCGCGGGCGATGGCAATGGCGGCACGATCGAGGCCAGCATCCTCAGTGCCAGCGGCGGGTGTTGCCGCCCTGGCATTGTTGTCGCTGAGCTGCTCGGCTGTTTGCTCATTGAGAGCCACGAGTTTGTTTTTCGCCTCCTGGTGGCGCAGGCGAGCCTGCTCGATGGTGGCTCGCTGTTGATCGCGCTGGGCGAGCTGCTCTTTATCAAGCGCAGAGCTGTCGTCTTTATTGAGCGCCTCGAGCACCTGTTCAGCCTTTGCGAGTCGCGCCGCCGTGGTTTCAATGGCCCGCTCAAAGCGCTTGCGTTGATCTTGCGGCGAGGCTTTGTTCGCCGCTACACGCGCCAGCGCCGCCTGTACAATATCAAGCTCGCCAGTGTCTTTGGCAGCGCTATTAGTACTATTAGCATCTGTATTCTGCTGTGTGCTTATACTTGTGCTTTCAGTTGCGGCCTCAGCATTAGCTGCCGTTTTTGCCTCGGCTTCACGTTTCGCCTTGGCGGCTTCTGCGGCCAGCTTGCGAGCCTCGCGCTTCGCGGCCTTCTCTTCTTCTTCTTTCTCGATGCGGGCCTGGTGGTGTTCAAAGCGTATTCGCGCATGATCTGACTGGCGTTTCTCTTCGCTAATCAGGCGTATTTCACCCTTCGCTGCGCGATAGTATTGCACCAGTGGAATACTGCTGGGGCAGACATAGGAGCAGGCGCCGCATTCAATGCAGTCCGCTAAATGGTGGGCTTCGAGGCGCTCGTAGTTTTTTGACTGGGCGTGCCAGTAGAGCTGCTGGGGCAATAAACTGACCGGGCAAACTTCGGCGCAGTGACCGCAGCGAATACAGGCCTGGGCCGGTGGCGGCGCGGGGCTTTCTTCGGCGGTAGTGGCGAGCAGGCAGTTAGTCGATTTAACAATAGGCACTGCCGTACTGGGCAGGGCGAAGCCCATCATCGGCCCACCCATGACAAGCTGTGGGCAGACAGCATCATCAAATCCGGCTTGCTTGAGTAAGTGCGCAACGGGCGTGCCGATCAACACCTCGAAATTGCCCGGCTTGCCGCAGGCCTTGCCGGTGACGGTGGTGGTGCGGGTAATCAGCGGCTCGCCGTGACAGATCGCTCGATAGATGGCGTGGCTGGTGCCGATGTTCTGGCAGACGATGCCTAAATCGGCGGGCAGCTTGCCACTGGGCACTTCTTCGCCGGTAAGAATCTGGATTAATTGTTTTTCACCACCGGAGGGATACTTGGTGGGGAACTCGACCACTTCGATAGCAGGGCTATGCTCAGTGACGGACTGGTCTGCTAGCGCCGTGGCGAGAGCCTGCTGGGCCTCGGGCTTATTGTCTTCAATACCGATCAAGACCCGCTCGGGGTCGCCGAGAATGTGCGCCAGTATGTCGATGCCAATAAGAATGTCGGCGGCGCGCTGGCGAATCAACTGGTCGTCGGCAGTGATGTAGGGTTCGCACTCGGTGGCGTTAATAATCAGCGTGTTGATGGTTTGGCGTGGCTGCAGTTTAACGGCGCTGGGAAAACCCGCACCGCCGAGCCCGGTAATGCCCGCGTCGCGGATCATCGCAATTAACTCTGCGGCTGGTTTGTTGCGGTAGTCTGCGCTGCCGCTGTGTTCTATCCAGCTGTCATGGCCATCGGTTTCGATGACGATGCAGGGGGCTGGCATGCCCGATGCGTGGGGCACGGCTCGATCTTCAATGGCGCTGATCACGCCGGAACTGGGTGCGTGAACCGAGGCACTGACCAAGCCCTTGGCGGCGGCAATTATTTGCCCTTTTAGTACCTTGTCACCAACGCTGACCACGGGTGTGGCGGGGGCGCCGATATGCTGGCTTAAAGGCAGTATTAGCGTGGGCGGCAGTGGTACGGCTTGAATCGGCCCAGTCAGTGATTGCTGTTTGTTTTCTGTCGGGTGAATGCCGCCGTGAAAATCCCAGATCTTACTCATGCGGCGCGATCCTTTGAGTGATCTAAGCCGCGATCTGTGGCGATAATGTTTGCATCGGCATTGTCATTGGCAAAGCGCTGGGCTGGCGTCAGCGGTGCTTGCCAGTGCCAATCGGCGAGAGTGTGGGGTATCTCTAGCATGTCGATACAGTCGACCGGGCAGGGCTCGACGCAAAGATCACAGCCAGTGCATTCATCGACGATAACGGTGTGCATTAACTTGGCGGCACCGAGAATGGCATCGACCGGGCAGGCCTGTATGCACTTGGTGCAACCAATGCACTCATCTTCGCGAATATAGGCGACACTTTTTACCTCTGCCTCTTCACCGTGTTCAGCGTCGAGTTCGGGGGCGGGTACATCGAGCAAGCTGGCGAGGGCATCAATCGTCGCCTGGCCACCGGGGGGGCATTTGTTGATGGCTTCGCCATCGACTATCGCCTGGGCATAGGGTTTACAACCGGGGTAGCCGCAGTTGCCGCATTGAGTTTGCGGTAGCAGGGCGTCGATTTGCTCGGCCAGGGGGTTTCCCTCCACCTTAAAACTGACAGCGGCGTAGCCCAGTATCACGCCAAACACCGTCGCCAGGGAAACCAGGGCAATGACGGCGGTGAGCAGGAGTTCGAGTGAGGACATTTCAGTCATTAAACG
>CAYWXW010000224.1:0-3227 GCA_964462265.1 uncultured Porticoccaceae bacterium
GCCCCGAGATTAAGGCGTGCATTGGCCAGGCCAGCCCCTCAATCCATGTTGAAGTCACCCGCCGGGATCTGCGCAAATACGCGGTTTCTACCGGCCAAAAGGCAAAGAAATATCTCGACGGTGATGTTGCACCGCCGCTGTTTCACTTTGGTTACGCGATGGAAATACTGCCCGTTGATGAATTGCGCAAAGACGGTATTGCCGAAGATAAGCTCATTCCCGAATTGCCCCTCAAACGCTTGATGGCTGGCAGTTCCGACACGGTTTATCACCGCCCCATTTGTGCGGGTGATAAATTAGTGGTCACCCGTAAACTCAAAGACCTCTATGAAAAAGAGGGCCGCACCGGGCCGCTGATTTTTGTGGTCACCGAGGTGGTGGTTGAAACCGAGGCCGGTGAGCCGGTGCTAAACGAAACCACATCTTTGATTGCGAGGTGATGCATGTTGAATTTTGACGCTATAAACGTGGGTGACGCACTGCCCAGCCGTGAGCACAAGGCGAACATTGTGCAATTGTTTATGTACAACGCGGCGATCTGGAACCCCCACCGCATTCACTTCGACCACGCCTATGCTACCGAAGAGGAAGGTTATCCGGGCATCGTCCTCGACGGCCCTTTACAAGGCGACTGGATTGGCCAGGTCGTGACCGACTGGATTGGCGAAGATGCCACGCTGGTGTCTTTCGGTTACACCAACCGCCGCGCAGCTATGTTGGGCGAAACCATGACCGCTGGTGGTAGGGTCGAAGAAAAGAATGAGCAAACCAAAGAGCTTAAAGTCAGCCTGTATTTACAAAATGGCGACGGCGAGGTGACCATCCCCGGTCATGCCGTGGTGCGCTTTTCCTAATTGACTTTATGTCGGCTGTGGCTCGGCTAACCTGCCTCTGGGCGATTAGCCGAGCCTGTACGCTCGGCTAATTACTGCCGCGCTAATTCTCTGCTTCCGTCTAAAATATTTCCCCTTCACCGGAGTTTAAAACGAAATTTTCCAGTCATTCAGCACTGATGATTGCTTTCTTGGCGCTGGTCACGATTAATTACAGTGGCTAACCTCCAGTGCGTTTGCTTGTGTCTCTGATTTCCAGTATTAGTTATAAATGCTTAATTATTAGTTAGTTACGGACTACTCTGTTGTCGGGCCGAAAACTGATTTTGTCGGCTTTCGCTAGCACTAAATCGCAATAAGTCTATGTTGGATGTCATTGAAGTCTTGATTTATGTCAAGGTATTGCGGCAAAATTACTTTTTTATTAACGGCGGCTGAAAATACCATGGCACAACAGAATCAATGCGATGTTTTGATAAAAAATGCCCTCGTTTTTGACGGAAGCGGTAATGCACCGGTAACTGAAGATCTGGCCATTCTCAATGGCAAGGTTCTCAAGCGCGGGGCCAACTTGCAGTTCGAAAGCGTGGGAGAAACAGTGGATGCAGCAGGCAAGTGGTTAACGCCCGGCTTTCTCGATATTCACACCCATCTGGACTTGGAGGTTGAGGTCAACCCCGGTTTAGGTGAGGCAGTACGACACGGCACCACCACCGTATTGCTGGGTAACTGCTCTCTGGGTGTGGCCTTTGGCTCCCAGGAAAAGGATAACGAGAGCCCCATCATCGACTGTTTTACCCGTGTGGAAAACATGCCGAAAAAGGTACTGCGCCAGTGCATCGAGAAAATCACCTGGGATAATACCGGCGACTACCTCGACCACTTTGCCGATATTCCCCTCGGTCCCAACGTCGCGGCCTTTGTGCCCAACTCGATGTTGCGTATTGAAGTGATGGGCACCAACGACTCCATCAATCGTCCTTCTACTGATACGGAAAAGAAGGAGATGCAGAACATCATGGCCGACTGTATGCGTCAGGGCTATATGGGCCTGTCGACGGATCAGATCGTCTTCCACTACATGGCCAATGAGCCCAATAAAAACAAGCGTATTCCCACTCACTTTGCCGAAGATGACGAGCTGCGCCCGATGCTGGAAATCGTGCGCCAGCGTGGTGGTATTTGGCAGACCAACCCCGACGGGGAGAAAATGGTGCGCACCCTGAAGCGCTTTTTCTGGTCCTGTGCCCGTTTCCGTGGCAAGCCCTTGAAAATCTCTGCACTGACGGCAATCGATTTCGTTTCCATCCCCGGTGTCTGGAAAAAAATGCTCAAGCTGGGCAAGGTCATCAACTCCAAATTATTGGGCGGAAAAATTCACTTTCAGGCACTGGGTGGCAGCTTTCGCATGTATTCAGACGGCATGATTTCCCCCGTTTTCGAAGAGCTGGAATCAACTCGGGAGATTATTGCCTGTGAGGTGGATCAGCCCGAGTCGCGTTTGGCTTTATTTAATGATACTGGCTGGCTAGCCCGCTTTGATGCCGACTGGAAGCGTATGACCGCGAGCGATGTTAACTTGACCAAGCTCGGTGGCAATAAAGACGCGGCAACCTTTCAAATGAATTTTGAAAAAATGTACTTTTCCGATTGCGTCGTGCCCAGTTGGGATGGCGACTCTCTGGCGACTGTTATGCGTCGGCTTGCCAAGTTCCACGCTAGTGGCGGTAAAGAGGGTGCAAAAGACGCAGCTGAAGCTGAAGAGTTTGCCAAGTTTCCCCCCGAAACGGATGACCAAAAAGAGTTCTGGCTGCAAGGTATGCGCCTTTACGACACAGGTTTTCGCTGGTGGTTCGATGTGGCCAACCTGGATGAGGACATCGTTGAGGAAATTCTCTTTGATCCCAATGCCCTGCCCGGTTTTAACGACTCCGGTGCTCACCTGACCAACCTGTCGTTTTACGATGGCAACCTCGGCACCCTGCGCATTGCTCAAAAACGAGGTGAAAAGCGCGTGGCCCATGCGGTACACCGCCTAACCCGTGAAGCTGCTGAGTTCTTTAATCTGGATGTCGGTACTATTGAACCCGGTGCCCAGGCTGACATCGTGTTGATCAACCCGGAAGAGTTGAAAAAGCACGATATGAATGACAGCCGCCAGAAGATTTACCATGAGCTGTTTGGCCAGGATGTACTGGTTAACCGCACCGACGGCGTGGTTGAGCAGGTTTACATTAATGGTGTTCGCGCCTGGGAAAATGCCAGCAGCTATACCCCTGCTCTGGGTACACAAACTCTGGGCCGTGCGATTAGAGCCAATGCTTGATTTTGCTGTCTGATTTTACTGTCCAATGGCATTGATTGAGCGAAGCACCGTGTAAACTTTTATCGCAG
>CAYWXW010000225.1:0-706 GCA_964462265.1 uncultured Porticoccaceae bacterium
GTCCCTGAAAATGTGAAAATTTTCGACAGAAACCGGCAATTGTTCATGATGCTGGGTGGTGACCGAACCTATTACGGCGTCGGCTCCGACTGCATGTCCACCTATGACCTTGAAACCGGTGAACACCGCAAGGCGGTGCTCAGTGATGTGGTCAATGGCGTGCGCCTGGTGGACGCGTTGCCGAACATGGACTTTGTCATGTCCATGTTCCTGCCTTCCGATGTTCCCCAGGCAGACTACGAACGGCATCAAATGTCGATTATGCTCCAGGAGAGCACCAAACCAATTATTTTTGTGGGGGTTGAGGCCAACAGTACGGTAACGGCCCTTGATATGGCGGCTGCCGTCGCCGGCTGTCTGAAGACCCTGCAGGACTATCCCTTTGTCATCAATTACGTCAATACGGTTTCGGCCTTTCATCACAATGGTGAGAGCCTGCAACGGCTGCTTTATGCTGCCGAACGCAATATTCCCAGCATTTACGCCCCGGGCTGCACCCGCGGTACCCTTGCGCCCATAACTTCGGCCGGTGCCATGGCGCTTCATAATGCCGCCCAGCTGGCCGGGCTGGTATTGTCGCAGCTGAAACGCGAAGGTTCGCCGCTGATTCTCTGCGGCCGCAACGGCGGGTTCTTGGATATGCGCACCATGGTATCCCTTTACACGGCACCGGATGCCGGACCCTATGGCTGGGGTCTGGCCCGCC
>CAYWXW010000225.1:759-1546 GCA_964462265.1 uncultured Porticoccaceae bacterium
ACCCTTAACGGCGCCAATATTATCCACGACCTGGGCTATCTGGACAGCGCCATGACCGGTTCTCTGGAACTGGTTGTTTACTGTGATGAAGTGATCGAGTGGATCAAGCGATATTGGCAGCCTTTTGAACTTACGGAAGAATCGCTGGCCCTCGACCTGATCCACGCAACTGGTCCCGACCACCATTTTCTGGAAACCGAACATACCCTGCGACATTTCCGGGAGTTTTGGGCGCCGTCGTTGTTTGACCGCATGGATTTCGAAACCTGGTCTTCGAAGGGAAGCCTCACACTTCAGCAAAAGGCCAATCAGAGGGTCCTGGAGATCATCGGTTCGCATCGTGCCGAACCCTTATCTCCGCAAGTGAAGGCCAAACTGGCTGACATGGTTGCCCGAAAATAGATTCAAAGTACGAACTAAAGAACTATGTTAAGCGGTTCAACGTTCAAGGTTTCCGGTTAAAGGGCCCCAAAAAATGCATCCTAAGACAATTTCGCATCCATAGGGGCTGCTAAGCAGTCACACCCAATGGGTGAAAGCGGCCAATCCGGACACGTGTTGAAACATAAGCAATGTCGGGATATGACAACCTCTGAACCCGGAACTCTGAACCTGGAACCAGTCAGTTCAGGTAAGATATCGTCAGCCAAGGAGAAGAGCGTATGGATGCCAACCAACTGACCGCCCGATTCATTGCTGAAACCCGCTGGGAAAAGCTGCCGGCGGCAGTTCAGGAAAAGGCACGCATGTGCCTGATTGACAATTTGGGCGCTACCCTGGCCGGAAC
>CAYWXW010000225.1:1556-2052 GCA_964462265.1 uncultured Porticoccaceae bacterium
GCCTCTGCAGTGGGAGCGGCATTTGCCAACGCCGCCGCTGCCAACGGCATCGATACGGACGATGGGCTGATATATGCTTACGGCCATGGGGGGGCCCAGATATTTCCGGCGGCCTTGGCAGTCGCCGAGGCCCTCGATCTGAGCGGTGAACGTTTTCTGGCCGCCATGGTGGTGGGCTACGAAGTGGCCCATCGGATGGGACGATGCTGGCACGACGATCATGAGGTCTATCAGGCGTGCGGGTCCTGGGGTTCCGTGGCCAGTGCAGCTGCTGCAGCAAATTTGATGGAGCTGACGAAGGATCAGGCCTGGCATGCTTTGGGCATTTCCGATTACCAGGCCCCGAATCTTCCCATGATGCGGGACATCGATCATCCTGCCATGGTCAAACACGAGCACGACATCCGCCTGCTGCAGTGTGGACAAGCGGTGGGCGATCAGCAGTGTCGGTCGGTCGGGGTTTGCCATCGGGGTGCAGTGTGCACTCCACTGGGGC
>CAYWXW010000225.1:2062-3162 GCA_964462265.1 uncultured Porticoccaceae bacterium
CCGGCGTCGTTTCTGCTGAAATGGCCGCCCGGGGATTTACCGGGATCCCCTCGCTTCTGGGTAAGGAAAAATATCGGGATTGGACCATGGATATCGGCGAGCACTATATTATGGTGGATGGTGTTACCTGGAAGATGAAACACTATGCCTGCTGCGGATGGGCCCATGCCGGTGTCGAAGGCGCCGGCGAATTGGTTCGAAAACATCAGATCGAACTGGATGATATCGATCGGATCGTCGTCGAGGCCTTTCATGAAACCGTCCGGCTGGGAACCAAGCTGCCCGCCACCACGGAAGAAGCCCAGTTCAACCTGGCCTGGCCGGTGGCGGCCATGCTGGTGGATGGTGAGATCGGTCCCAACCAGACATTGGATCACCGTCTCAAAGACCCTAAAATCCAGGACCTTGCCCGCAGGGTCGAGGTCGTCGAGTCCGATGAGCTCAACGAACTGTGCCGGTTGTACGAAAAGGGCGATCCACGCGGTCGTTTTGCCAGCATCGTGACCATAATGCTAAAGGACGGTCGCGAATATACGTCCGGGATGAAAGATGGCGGCATGAACAGATCTGCGCCGGATTGGACACGGGAGGTCATGGCGGAAAAATTCAGCTGGTTGGCTGCGACCGTAATGGATGCCGCCAAAGCAGATGAGATTCTGGATCTGGCCTGGCATCTGGATGAGATCGGCAGCGTCAAGGAGCTGACTGAAAAGCTCAAATAAAAAAATTTCACAGAATTATAACCCCCAAAATGGTACTATCCACCGGCTGTTAGCAACGACCTTTGTTTGGGTATAGAAGGGAAATTTTTTGTCTTAACGGAGATTTCATGTGAGTAGATTTGGTAAGATTTTAGACATCGATCTCTCAACGGGGAAAACCGAACAGGAAGATATGTCGGAAAGGAAAATCCGACAGAGCCTGGGCGGGTTCGGGTACAATGTGGAGACATTGTACCGTCGCCTCGAACCGGGTATCGATCCCTTCGATCCTGACAATCTGTTGGTGATCAGCCGCGGTCTGTTGACCGGCAGCGTCGCCCCATCCTCATCGCGTATTCATATCAATGCCCTTTCACCATTGTCCGGAGTGATCGGCAG
>CAYWXW010000226.1:0-3135 GCA_964462265.1 uncultured Porticoccaceae bacterium
GCCGCATCCGGCCTTGGACGTGCAACTGCACTGCGCCTGGCCGAAGAAGGTGCCAAAGTCATGGTCACCGACTGGGAAGACAGAGGCGGTAACGAAACCGTTGAACTCATCAAGCAAGGCGGTGGAGAAGCCACTTACATGCACCAGGACGTATCGAGTGATGAGGAGTGGCAGGCGGTTGTCGCCGCTACTGTCAACACCTACGGTCAGCTCGACGTACTGGTGAATAATGCAGCGGTCATTATTGCCAAGTCGATAAAAGATACCACTTTAAAAGACTGGCAGTGGCAAAACAGTATCGCCCTCGATGGTGTCTTTCTCGGTGTTAAATACGGCGCTGATGCGATGGAGCAATCGGGCGGTGGCTCGATTATTAATATTTCATCCATCGCCGGTATTATTGGCCTCGACAAATCGGCCGCTTATTGTGCGGCCAAAGGTGGCGTGAAAATGCTCACCAAAGCGGCAGCGGTTGAGTTTGCCCAGTTAAAAAACAAGGTGCGCATTAACTCCGTTCACCCCGGCGTTATTCGCACCCCCGGTGTCGAGGCGACGATTAAAAAATACGGAGGTTCAGAGAAAATCAAACAACGCTTCGAGGCCATGTCACCCCTCGGTGAGCTGGGTGAACCCACCGATATTGCCAATGGTGTGTTATTTCTAGCATCGGACGAGTCCAAGTATATGACCGGTTCCGAGCTGGTGATTGATGCGGGCTACTCTGCAGGTTAAAAGGTGCCAGTTAAAAACTGAACCGTAATACTTGCGCATAAATCCACAAACCCATTAATTGATAATGACACCACCCGCTGTCGGCGAAAAAACCGGCAGCGGGAAATACCCCTCTATTCAAAGCCCGCTTTTAGTTCAACTGTCGATTTCTGAAGCTTGTTCTCTTAAAAAATCCACTAGCGCGTATACGATGATCACCCGAAAGAATGATAAAGTCAGGAGATCTGCGATGGACTTCGCCATGAGCTTGCTTCAATGAAACTGCGTATTATTACTTACAACATCCACCGCGCGATTGGTCTCGATCGGCGCTATCAGCCCGAACGGATTATCAAAATACTCGCTGATCATAATGCCGATATTGTTTTATTACAGGAAGTTGACGAGGGCGCGCCGCGCTCCAAAGAACAGGACATGGCCCGGGAAATAGCAGCAGAACTGGGGTTTGAGCATTATGCCGCCGGGCACAATGTCAGCCTGCGCAAAGGCCGCTATGGTAATGCCACTTTGAGCCGCTACCCCATTACGCGGGAGCGCAATATCGATTTAACCATCGGCACCCACAAACGGCGCGGTTGCCAACACACCGCCATAGAGATACCAACCAGTAGCGGGAATTCGACTCACCTCGACGTATTCAACCTTCATCTGGGCCTTTCACCCTTGGAGCGACAACGTCAGGCAGGCATGTTGATGCGCTGTAAAGAATTCACCGATATTGGCCCAGATGCAACCTGCATCGTCGGTGGCGACTTTAATGACTGGCTATCACGTTTAAGGGCACTCTTCGTTGAGGGCATGGCGCTGCGTTGCGCCACCGATACAGAAACCCGGTTACGTACCCGGCCCATCAAAACTTACCCCTCGTTTGCCCCTCGTGGCGGCCTCGACAGAATTTATTACCGGGGTAATTTGCGGACCACCTCCGCTATTTCCTGTCGCCATCAGGTTGCGCGGGTGGCCAGTGATCACCTGCCCGTTATTGTCGAATTCGAGTTCAAAGGCTAGCCGTCACAGTTACGATCAGGCTTATGTTGTTAATCGATGTTGTAAATCGATACTGTAAATTCAGGTACAAACAGGCCCTAAACGTTGTACTCCCGAACAAACATGGCCACCGCCTTGTTCACTTCCTGGCTTATTTCATCGGCACTGGGTAGCTCTAAACCCAGTGCTGCGCGCATATGTAGATCAGAGCGAATCATGCCAAAATATTGCCGTGCGGCTGCGTGAGTATCGTCTAGTTTAAGATTACCATTTTTGACCTGTTGTTCGAGGTAGGCAGACAATCGCATTACCGCCGCATTGGGGCCATTGAGAAAAAAGGTCTTCGCTAATTCGGGAAAACGCACTCCCTCCGAAACCACCGTGCGAAAAATTGTTAGGCTATCCTCGCGCAAAAGCACATCCAAATAAGCTTTACCCAATTTTTCCAGGGTTTTCTGCAAATCACTATCACCGTTAATAGCGGCACCAAGGGGTGACAACATTTGTGCTGCAAGACTGGCGATAATCGCGGCGAATAATTCTTCTTTATTGCCAAAATACTTGTACACCGTACGTTTTGATCCGCCAGCGCGGCGCACAATCTCATCAACACTAGCGCTGACATAGCCGTATTCCAGGAAGACATCAACGCCCGCCTGTAAAATCGTATCGCGACGTACCTGTTCAGTCGTTTTCCCCGTTTTCACCATAACTAAAAAATATTTCCCCAATTATCACTAACAGCTTGTCCCGACGCTTAATGCTGAGACGGCTGGTCGCGGATTTAAAGCCAGCATTTTATAGCAAGACGGCTGTAGAAAATGCTCTGCAACACAATCTAAGGCATTCATTCCAGGCCCTTAAATTTGAGTCAACAGCTTGCATCAAAACAACGCCAGTGCTAGGGTACGACTCAGTACCACTTTAAATCAAGTGTTATTTCCACAGCAAAATGGAATGTGCTCTGAATAACAAAACAACATGCCGCAGCTACAGCCTCTTAGCACTCCGACCCAATAAAGCGTATTAGCAAGTAGACGCAGGCAGAACGGCACTAGCCCAAATTGATCAGACGGTAAACACAATGCGTAAAATTATACTTCTCGGGATTCTTGCAGTCGGCATCATTTTTGGAGGCCTTTGGGCCAAAGAGTGGTGGTTTGAAGGGCGCTATTGGGAGTCGACCGACAATGCCTACACCCGCAGTGACATCACCGTTATCAGCGCCAAGGTCGCCGGTATTGTCGAAGAGGTCAACGTCAGTGCCAATGAGAAAGTTAAAGCGGGCGATATTCTTATCTCTATGTACAAGCACACTTTTGATGCCAAAGTGGCCCGTGCAGAGGCCGAAGTCCTCGAAGCTCAGGCCAGCCTGGCCCGCATAGATACACAAACCACCCTGCAAAAGGCCACCAT
>CAYWXW010000227.1:0-3123 GCA_964462265.1 uncultured Porticoccaceae bacterium
ATACGCGGCACTTCTTTCAGCAATAGCTTCGACATTATTGGCGATGTGAATGCTAAAAATGGCATCGCATTGGCTGCGGGCGAAGCAATCGTTCTCGACGGTAATGGTGCTTTGATTAGCGCTGAAGGCGATATTGAACTGACGTCGTCGGGTTATCGTGTCGAAACATCTAACGACCCACTGGTGCAAGTTGACAGCACTCAATATGGTTTAAAGATGGCGGAAACATCTTTTATTAATGCTTTGTTGGGCGATATTAGACTGCTGACAGTGAATGATATGTTATTAGCTCAGTTGTCGGCCCCGGGTGACGTTGGCGCTGAGTCGACAGCAGGCAGCCTGAATATTGCAGGTGCGATAACTAGCGATGGCGAGATTAATCTTACCGCCGCGAATGACTTAAACTTTATCGGTGGTAGTGCTATTGCCGCTCAAGCGATAACCCTGCTTGGCGGTAACGATGGTTCTGGTTCCGTCAATATTGGCCCGGTTGCCTCGGGTGTTTACACGGTTGACACACCCTCTGCCCTTGAAATTACCGCCGCTGATTTTATCAATGTCGGTGGCAATATACGCGGTGGTAGTAGCGTGAAGTTAACATCGGGTAAAGGTGTGGGCATGAATGGTGGCACCATTTATACCGATGGTTTACTCGATATTGCTTCGGGCGACACCTTGACTGTCGATGGTGAGCTTTTTGGTGGCACAGGCGTTCGACTGAGCTCGCTCAATGATGTCGTCTTTGCTGGTGGCTCGATAGAAAGCGATAGCGATGTGATGCTTGTTGCAGGGGGCGATGGCACAGGCAGCATATTTGGCAGCGCGACGGATGGCACGGATATTAAAACCTATGGGGTGCTAACACTTAAGGCCGCAGATGCTATCGGTGTCGGTTTTCCATTAGAACTACAGGTAGCGGGTATAGCCAGGTTCCTAAGTACAAGCCTTGATGTTGAAGTGTCTACAATCCCAACGTTTAACCCTCTAGTGTTGGCGGCGTCGGGTATTGATGGAGGCCTTGCAGCTAATGTGAAAATGAAACTTCACTCTGAGAGCAGCGTTAATTTCGAAACCTTTAATGTGGGTATTGCCGAGATCGAGGCCAATACGCCGTTACTGACCGTGCCCGAGGGTAAGATTACCAACTATGCGAGCTTTAAGCTGCCAGCCTATTCGGCCCGGGTTGATACCGCGAGTCGCGCCGCCCATGAGGGCTACGATGTTAATGCATTTACCCTGGATGGCGATTTCAGCCTCAATGCATTGCCGGAATCTGTAGTCTTTGATGCTTTTATTCTCGATAGAAATCCTCGTCTGCAGGTGGCGGGGAATCCTCGAGGAGTGCTTGTCGATAGAGTCGATAATATTTTGCAAACTCAGACAGCAGCGGCAGGCCGTAACGCGCGAGGCCTACTCGAAATGTTGAGCGGTAACCCTGGTTTTGATTTGTTTAGGAATAATGGAGAGAGTGGCTTGGTGGATGTTAGTACTGACTGGTTGGGTAGCTATGCACAATAAAATGATAAGCCGGGTGATGAAAGCGCAGAGCCGTTATCATTTAAAAAAATTGAAAAGCACCCTGTTTTATAGCCTTTTTATGGTGGCTGGTACTTATGTTCATGCTGCCACCTTGACGACCCCTGGTGCAATACAGCAGCTCGATAAGCAACAGCTGGAGCGGTATAAGCAAGAACAACGTTTACAGAAGGAGACGCCTGTCTCTCCTGAAATTACCTTACCCAGTCAAGAAGCACCTGAAACCGCTGCCTCTGATGTTAAAAATATCCCCCTGCGTCAATTCGATGTTGATAGATCTGAACTTTTACTTGCTGAAAATATTAATCGGGTTCTGGCGCCATACCAGGGCAGGGATGTCAGCCTCAAGGAGCTGTTTGAGGCGGTGGATTTGTTGAACGAACTCTATAAAAGTAAGGGGATTAGGACCGCAGTAGCTATTCTGCCGCCACAGGAAATTAAGGACGGAGTCGTAAAGATTCGCTTAATTGAAGCAAAAGTGGGCACTATTAAAGTATCGGGTTTACAGTATCTTCAGCAAGAATTTGTTGATGGACGTATTCATCTTAAGTCGGGTGACCTGGTCTCGGTGGAACAACTTGAACAAGATTTAATTCGTTTTAATAGCCTGTATGAATCTAAATTACGTGCAGATGTTAGAGCGGGGGCCGAAGTTGGTAAAACCGATATTACTATTGATGTACAAGAGGCGCAGCGCTATAGCTTTACAACATTTGTTGATAATGCGAGCCGTGAAACGATAGGTGAGGGTCGCGTCGGCGCTGTTTTTCGCGCGAATAATTTGCTGGGGGTAAATGACAGCTTCCAAGCTTACGCTACAGATACAGAAGGCTCGAATAATTATGCTATAAGCTATTCCGCGCCTGTCTCTGACAATGACCTTCGCTTCGATATTTCATTTAACTACGGTGATATGAAGTTGGTTGACGGCCCCTTCGAAGTATTAGATATCACCGGTAGCTCTAGAGAGTTAGCTGTGGGCTTAACCCAGCCTTTTGCAGTCGGTCTTAATCGTCAATGGGCAGCCTACAGCCGTTTGGCAGCGCGTAATTCTGTCAGTGAGTTTAGTGGCTTTACTCAGCAAGATCAGGATTTGATGGTGGTTTCAATGGGTGTGAGCGGTGAGGCGCACTACGGAGATTACGCCTGGTCGATAGACAACAGCATAAATATTGGTACAAGACTCTTGGGGGGCGAGGAGACATTCACTTATTATCGTGCTAATGCAACTCGGATTGATAGCTTATCTGAAGGTTGGCAGTTAATTACCCGCGGGGGTTTGCAATACTCACCGAGCGAGTTATTGCCGTCCGGGGAGCAGTTTCAAGTAGGTGGCCTGTACAGCGTACGAGGGTATTCTGAAGGTTTGTTATCGGGTAGAAACGGCTATTTTGGCAGTGTCGAATTGCGTACTGCGCTCAATAGCCTTCCTCTGGGTGCAGTCAGTAATTCTTATCCCTTGTTTCAATCACTGGTTTTTCTTGACCATGGTGCAGCCTTACCCTACCGGCCTGGTGAAGGCGAGAACAATGATGATTTTCTTACCAGTGTCGGGCTTGGTGCCACTATGGATGTCGGTAGTCGGGT
>CAYWXW010000228.1:0-3119 GCA_964462265.1 uncultured Porticoccaceae bacterium
GTTCTGCGACAACAAGCTGAATTTCAACCAGAGCATCAATTTTTTGGGTCAGTGTGACTGATCAAGATAACTGATGGATAAACCCGGAAAAATGTGCAAGATATGTGAGGGAGGGCAAAGGAGCCCCCTCAAGTATCTTGGCGGATTCATGTTCGGGGGCTCCTGCCTTAACCTAAACACAGGCAGGAGTAATGTTATCAGATCTTCTTCAAGACGTCCGTCTTTTTCGTATTCTTCATCAAATGGACCGGGATCTTGCCGAGTCATGCCGGCAGGCTCGATGTCCTTTTTGCCAAGGTCCCCTTCATTACGCCTCCTATCTTCGTAAACCACGCGGCGGTCCGAAGAAAATCCCTGAAGAATATCTGTTCCGATTTAGCCTGTGTTGTGGCAGGGAAGGCTGCCGGCGCCGAGTATTACCTCCTTCTTGTCTGTTTATGGGCCGCCGGGTGTACTGGCAGGCGGTGATCCTGGTTGTCATGAGCCTTCGGCAGTCGAGGGCAACCGGAATGGGGGTTAATCAGTTGATGCGGATGTTCTCCATTCCCCGTAAAACCATTGTCCGCTGGATCAGCTATTTTCGCAGTGAGTTTCCGGTAAGCAGAGAGTGGCTGCGGTTACGCGGCCGGGTGGATACCAAGGTCGGCAATGAAGACTTGCCCGGTAGTCTGGTTGAACATTTTCTTGCTTATTGCGGTTTAGCCGCCGGCGGTTTGGTGGCCTGCCTGCGGTTTTTGGCTACGGGGCAAGTATCATGAGGGTGTGTTTGCGGCACGCAAAAGATGGGGAATCGCGAGAAAATGAGGCTTTGAGTATAAATCGGTTCCAGGGAAAACACCTAATTTTTTTTACCAAGGAGCCGTGTCATGAACAACAAGATCACTAATTGGAGTCAATTACGATTCTCCGTTATCGGCGGGTTACTGGCCAGACCGCCGGAACCGGGGAAATTGGGCGAGGAGATTAAACTTCTCGCCGGCCGCTGCTACCGTCACCCCCAGAAAAATGAATGGGTAAGCTTCGGCGCCTCGACCATCGAGCGTTGGTATTACCGGGCCTTGAGATCCGCCGATCCGGTGGGAGCGCTTGAGCGTAAGGTTCGCGCAGATGCAGGCAAGGCCCAGGCGATGAGTGATGGGCTACTTGCAGCGCTTAGCGAGCAATATCGAAACTTTCCGCATTGGAGCTACCAGTTGCACGCCGACAACCTGATGGCGTTGGCCAGCGAGAAACCTGAACTTGGCGAGGCGCCGTCGTATTCCACTGTGCGTAGGCGGATGAAGGCCCGGGGTTGGACGAAAAAGCGGCGACCGAAAACGCCGGGCCAACGTCTGGCGGCTGAGCGTCTCGAACAACGCGAAGTTCGCAGCTACGAAGCCACCCATGTCCATGCCCTGTGGCACCTGGATTTTCATTCCGGGAGCCGAAGAATTGTCGATAGTCAGGGCGTTTGGCATACTCCGAAGGCTCTCTGCGTCATTGACGACTGTTCCCGGCTCTGCTGCCATATCCAATGGTACCTTGATGAAACCGCCGAATCACTTATCCACGGCCTGACACAAGCCTTTCACAAGCGGGGCCTGCCGCGTAGTCTGATGACCGACAACGGCTCCGCCATGATTGCCGGCGAGACGAAAAACGGCCTTCTGCAATTGGGTATCGAACACGAAACCACCTTACCTTACAGTCCATACCAAAATGGCAAACAAGAGAGCTTCTGGGGCCAGCTCGAAGGGCGGTTGATCGCCATGCTTTCCGGTAGTACTTCTTTGACCCTTGCGTTCCTCAACAAGGCCACCCAGGCCTGGGTAGAGATGGAGTATAATCGTTCGCACCACTCAGAAATTGCCACTTCTCCCCTCGATCGGCTGCTACAAGGATCGGATGTCTCCCGGCCCAGTCCCGCCAGTGACATCCTGCAGTTGGCCTTTACCGTCCGGGAGACCCGAGTACAAAGGAAAAGCGATGGAACCCTGCAGATAAACGGCGTCCGGTTCGAGGTCCCTGCCAGATTTCGTCACCTTGATCGTTTACATGTCCGTTTTCCGGGCTGGGATCTGAGCCAGGCCTATCTGGTTGATGAGCGCACCGGCCTCCTGCTGGCCACCATCCGCCCCTTAGATAAGGCCAAAAACAATCAAGGAAAACGACGTCTTGTCTCGACTGTCTCAGATCCTTCCCCCGCGTCAGCCGCTGGTGATTCGGCTCCCTTGTTAAACAAATTGCTCAACGAATATGCGGCAACCGGTCTGCCCGCCGCTTATATCCCCAAAGATGAAGACAAATGAGGTCAAAGATGGATGACAAACAACTTTTAGCCCTGTTCGGCCTGAAATGGAACCCCTTCCAGGCGGATTTGCCGGTTGACTCGCTGTGGTTACCGGCTGTAATGGATTCCTTCTTCTTTCGACTTGAAAATCTGGTCATGGATGGTGGCTTTGCCCTTATTTCCGGCGAGCCCGGACTCGGCAAATCGAAATGCCTGCAACTCATTACCCATCGCCTCCGCCGGCTCGACAATGTGGTCGTCGGGGTGATGGGCCGGCCGCAGAGCAGCCTGAGCGATTTTTATCGCGAAATGGGCGATATATTCGGCGTTAACCTCTCACCCGCCAATCGCTACGGTGGCTTCAAATCCCTCCGGGAACGGTGGCTGACCCACACCCAAAACACCCTCTTCAAACCGGTACTGCTCATCGACGAAGCTCAGGAAATGTTGACCGGTTCCCTTAATGAGCTGCGTTTACTCGGCAGTGCCAACTTCGATTCCCAATGTCTACTGACTACCGTCCTCTGCGGCGATACCCGCCTGCCCGAACGTTTTCGTTCTGAATCACTTGTTTCCTTGGGCAGCCGGATCAAGCTTCGCCTGACTCTTGAAGCATACGACAGAACGATCCTTCTCGAATATCTGGAGCATGGCCTGACGCAGGCCGGGGCTCTCCATCTCATGACCCCGGCTCTTATGGAAACCCTCGTCGATCACGCGGCGGGAAACCTCCGGGTTCTCAATAATATGGCGGCGGAACTCTTGATCAGCGGAGCGCAAAAAGAGCTTAAACAGCTTGATGAAGAACTCTTCCTTGAGGTGTTTTCCCGCCAGCAGCCTATGAAAAAAC